>NZ_KB906364.1:21179-107470 GCF_000381305.1 Thioalkalivibrio sp. ALE16 | reverse complement strand
AGGCCGGCAGCTGGGCGACGAAGTTGCGCAACTGGCTGCGCCGCAGCGCCTTCGAAAACACCTGCCGGCCCTGCGCATCCACACCGTGGACCTGGAACACGTTCTTCGCGAGATCAATACCGAGTGTTGTAACCTGCATGTGGACGCCTCCGTCTTCTTCGAGTGAGAGTGATCACCCCCACTCTGGCACATCGCGATGCCGTAATAGGGCGGGGGCGTCCATCCCATTGAGGCCCCGCCAGGGGCCGTGGCACAAAAGTGCGTAGTGCGTTGAAAGGCCGCAGGCTGGCCCGAAGGGCGAGCCTGCAAGTAATGTCCTGACGGAACACCGGCATGGGTTCGGTCCGGCGCCGGGGCCGCCCGTGGAGATCGCCACGGCGCTTCATGCCTCGCAATGACGGTGCCCTGCCATTTCGTCATTGCGAGGCCCCGCAGGGGCCGTGGCAACCTCCTGACGGAACCCCGGTGTCCGCGCGGTCCAGCGTTTGGGGCATCTCCGGCAGGCTGCTGCGTCGTGGTGCTTCTCGTGATGCCCGCCGGGCGCTCATCCGCTTTATGGCGTGAAATGGGGGCGATTTCATATTAGGATGGTGGGCTATTTTGATTTGTGGTGTGTGATCGCCTGACGATCGCGCACAAGCCCCCGGTAAGGAAGTCGACCATCATGTCCGAGACCGCAAGTTCCTCCACCGCCATCACCGGCGCCGAAATCTTCTGCCGCAGCCTGCAGGCCGAGGGTGTCGAGGTCGTATTCGGCTATCCCGGTGGCGCGGTACTGCACATCTACGATGCGCTGTACCGGCAGGACAAGGTCTCCCACGTACTGGTGCGCCACGAGCAGGGCGCGGTACATGCGGCCGAGGGCTATGCCAAGTCCTCCGACAAGCCCGGCGTGGCGCTGGTCACCTCCGGCCCCGGCGCGACCAACGCGATCACCGGGATCGCCGATGCCTACATGGATTCCGTGCCGCTGGTGGTGTTCACCGGCCAGGTGCCGACCAGCCTGATCGGCAATGATGCCTTTCAGGAGGTCGACACCGTGGGGATCACGCGTCCCTGCGTGAAGCACAACTTCCTGGTCAAGGATGTGAAGGACCTGGCCACCACCATCAAGAAGGCCTTCTACGTGGCGACCACCGGTCGCCCCGGCCCGGTGGTGGTGGACATCCCGAAGGACGTGACCGCCGACAGCTGCGAGTTCGAGTACCCGGAGAGCATCCACATGCGCTCCTACAACCCGGTCTCGAAGGGACACACCGGCCAGATCCGCAAGGCGGTGGAGCTGATCCTGTCAGCGAAGCAGCCGATGATCTACACCGGCGGGGGCGTGATCCTGGGCAAGGGTTCCGAGGCGCTGACGGAGTTCACCCGAAAGCTGGGCTATCCGATCACCAACACCCTGATGGGGCTGGGCGGCTACCCGGCGTCGGACAAGCAGTACCTCGGCATGCTCGGCATGCACGGGACCTACGAGGCCAACATGGCCATGCATCACGCGGACGTGCTGATCGCGATCGGTGCGCGCTTCGACGATCGCGTGACCGGCAACATCGAAAAGTTCTGCCCGCACGCGAAGATCGTGCATGTGGACGTCGATCCGTCTTCCATCTCCAAGAACGTGAAGGTGGACGTGCCGATCGTGGGCGAGGTGGAGCCGGTGCTGCGCGAACTGATCAAGGGGCTGAGCGAGAACGGTGGCAAGCCGGATGCCGAGGCTCTGGCCACCTGGTGGAAGCAGATCGAGGAATGGCAGGCGCAGGACTGCCTGAAGTACGACCAGACCTCCGAACTGATCAAGCCGCAGTACGTGGTACAGAAGTTCTGGGAGCTGACCGAGGGCGATGCCTACGTGACTTCCGATGTCGGCCAGCACCAGATGTGGGCCGCGCAGTTCTATCGCTTCGACAAGCCCAACCGCTGGATCAATTCCGGTGGCCTGGGCACGATGGGCGTCGGTCTGCCGTTCGCGATGGGCGTGCAGTTCGCGCATCCGGACGCGACCGTGGGCTGCATCACCGGCGAGGCCAGTATCCAGATGTGTATCCAGGAGCTGTCCACCTGCTTCCAGTACCAGCTGCCGCTGAAGATCCTGAACCTGAACAACCGCTACCTGGGCATGGTCCGGCAGTGGCAGGAGTTCTTCTATCAGGGCCGCTATGCCATGTCCTACATGGACGCCCTGCCGGACTTCGTGAAGCTGGCGGAGGCCTACGGCCACGTCGGCATCCAGGTCACCCAGCCCGGGGATGTCGAGGGTGCGATCAAGGAGGCCCTGGCGCAGAAGGAGCGCCTGGTGTTCCTGGACTTCATCACCGACCAGTCCGAGAACGTCTATCCGATGATCCCGGCCGGTGCCGGCCAGAACGAAATGATCCTGGTCTGAGCCGGGTACAGGGAAGAGCCGTATGCGTCATATCATCAGTGTCCTGCTGGAAAACGAAGCCGGTGCCCTCTCGCGGGTGGCCGGGCTGTTCTCCGCGCGTGGCTACAACATCGAATCGCTGACCGTCGCGCCGACCGACGACCCGTCGCTGTCGCGCATGACCATTGTCACCAGCGGCTCCGACGAGATCGTCGAGCAGATCACCAAGCAGCTGAACAAGCTGATTGACGTGATCAAGTTGCTGGACATGACCGCCTATCCGCACATTGAGCGCGAGATGGCGCTGGTCAAGGTGCGCGTCCCGGAGGCTGCCGACCGCGAGGAGGCCAAGCGCCTGGCCGACATCTTCCGCGGCCGGATCATCGACGTGACCCATGACACCTATGTGATCGAGATCACCGGCGAGGGGTCCAAGCTGGATGCCTTCCTCGAGGCGCTCCAGCCGTTCCCGGTGCTGGAGGTCGTGCGCTCCGGCGTCATGGGCATCGCCCGGGGCGACGTCAGCCTGCAAATCTGAATCCCCGGGTCCGGCCCCGGTTTCCGGGGCCGGACCCGTTTGTTTGCCCGATATCAAGGAAATTGCGATGAATCTCTACTACGACAAAGACGCCGATCTCTCCATCATCAAGGGCATGAAGGTGGCCATCATCGGTTACGGTTCGCAGGGCCACGCCCATGCGAACAACCTGAAGGATTCCGGCGTGGACGTGACCGTGGGTCTGCGCGAGGGCTCCGGCTCCCGCGCCAAGGCCGAAGAGGCCGGCCTGAAGGTGGCCGATGTCGACGCCGCGACCGCCGGCGCCGACCTGATCATGGTGCTGGCCCCGGACGAGTACCAGGCCGCGCTGTACCGCGATGTGCTGGAGCCGAACCTGAAGCAGGGCGCGACCCTGGCCTTCGCCCACGGCTTCGCGATTCACTACAACCAGATCGAGCCGCGCAAGGATCTGGACGTGATCATGATCGCGCCCAAGGCCCCGGGCCATACCGTGCGCTCCGAGTTCGTCCGCGGCGGCGGCATCCCCGACCTGATCGCCATCCAGCAGGACGCATCGGGCAAGGCGCGCGACATCGCCCTGTCCTACGCCTCCGCGATCGGCGGCGGACGCACCGGCATCATCGAGACCACCTTCAAGGACGAGACCGAGACCGACCTGTTCGGCGAACAGGCCGTGCTGTGCGGCGGTGCGGTGGAGCTGGTCAAGGCCGGCTTCGAGACCCTGACCGAGGCGGGCTACGCCCCGGAGATGGCCTATTTCGAGTGCCTGCACGAGCTGAAGCTGATCGTCGATCTCATGTACGAGGGCGGCATCGCCAACATGAACTACTCGATCTCCAACAATGCCGAGTACGGCGAGTACGTGACCGGCCCGAAGGTGATCAACGAAGAGTCGCGCTGGGCCATGCGCGAGGCGCTGCGCAACATCCAGAACGGCGAGTACGCCAAGCAGTTCATCCTGGAAGGCGCGATGAACTACCCGTCGATGACCGCCAACCGTCGCCTGAACGCCGCCCACGAGATCGAGCAGGTCGGCGAACGCCTGCGCTCCATGATGCCGTGGATCAAGGCCAACCAGCTGGTCGACAAGTCCCGCAACTGATGCGGCTCCCCGCGGCGGGCATTCCGGCCCGCCGCGGCCTTTCTTTCCTGCCGAGCGTCCGATGCTGTTTCCGCTAGCCCCCGAGGGTCGCCTGTTCGTGATTATCGCTGCCTGGATGGCGGTCATCACCTTGCTGGTCGGGGAGGCGGAGCTGGGCCTGTTCATGGTGATCCTCACCGTGTTCCTGATGGCGCTGTTCCGCGATATGCGGCGCAAGGCCCCGGCACCGGCCCTGGGCGTGATCGCCCCGGCCGATGGCACCATCGAGTCGATCTCCGAGGCCCGTGACCCGTTCACGCAGAAGCCGGCGGTCTGCATCCGCCTGCGCCAGCGGCGGCTGGGCGAATACAACGTGCATGCACCGCAGGAGGCCGAGATCCACGAACGGGTCTGGCCCGGCAAGGAGACCGACGAACCCCCGGACGCCCAGCTGGAGGGCCGCCTGGCCTATGCGCTGGAGACCGACGAGGGCACGCGGCTGACGCTGGCCCTCAGTGTCGATCACTGGCCGCGCATGATCCGCATGCAGAACAACGTTCCGGGCAACCGTCTCGGACGCGGCAAGCGCATGGGGTTCGCCGGCTTTGGTGGTACCTTCGAGGTGTGGCTTCCGGCGGGCTCGCAGGTCATGGTCGAGCCGGGCCAGCGCGTGCTGGCCGGATCTGCCCTGCTGGGCGGGTTGCCGGAGTCCGAAGCCACCGGGGAAAGCGAGGGGACCGTGGAGATGCTGCAATGAGCGCAGGGGACGAAGGCGACCGGCCGTCCGAGCCGGACTACATCGAGGGCGAGGATACCGTGGCGGACGACCAGCCACCGCATCGCCGCCGCCGGCGTGGTGTGTTCCTGCTGCCCAACCTGTTCACCACCGGGGTGCTGTTCTCCGGGTTCTTCGCCATCGTCTCCGCGATCAACGGCGAATACATCACCGCCGCCATCGCGATCTTCGTGGCCATGGTGCTGGATACCCTGGACGGGCGAGTCGCCCGCATGACCGATACCCAGAGCGAGTTCGGCGCGCAGTACGATTCGTTGTCGGACCTGGTCTCGTTCGGTGTCGCGCCAGCGCTGATCGTCTACCTGTGGCAACTGCACGACCTGGGCAATTTCGGCTGGGTGGCGGCCTTCTTCTTCGCCACTGCCGCCGCGCTGCGCCTGGCGCGCTTCAACAGCCGCCTCGCGGTTAGCGACAAGCGCTTCTTCCAGGGGCTGCCGAGCCCCGCCAGCGCCGCGATCCTGGTGGGCATGGTCTGGGTGCTGGAGGACTGGGGGATCCCCACGGAGCTCGCCGATCCGTACGTGGTTGGCATCCTGGTGGTGACCGTGCTCTCGGGTGCGGCGATGGTCAGCAACCTGACCTACTTCAGCTTCAAGGACATGGACTTCAAGCACCGGGTACCTTTCCTGGCGATTGTCGGGGTGGTGGTGGCGCTGATGCTGCTGGCGCTGGACCCGCCCAAGGTCCTGCTGGCGGGCTTCGTGATCTATGCCCTGTCCGGCCCGCTGCTGACACTGGAGCGCTGGCGCCGCCATCGTCGCCGTGCGCCCACCGGGGAATAGCCGCGTGACGCTGTCGGTGCGCCAGCGCCGCATCCTCGCGGACATGGGCATACCGGTATGGCGGTCGCGCCTCGCGCCCGCCCCGGATGCCGAAGCGTCCGTTAGCGACGCCGGAGCCGCCGCGCCGGCCCCCGAAGCGGTGGCCGAGTGGGTGGATGCCGGCAGTGGGGCGGAGGGCGTCGCGGTCGAGACCCTGGACTGGGAGGCCCTGGAGACGCACGTACGCGGCTGCCAGGCCTGCGTCGAACTGGCCGGCGAGCGCACGCAGACCGTGTTCGGAGTGGGGGATCGGGGCGCCCGCTGGCTGTTTATCGGTGAGGCTCCGGGTGCGGAGGAGGATCGGCGTGGGGAGCCCTTCGTCGGCCGGGCCGGGCAGTTGCTGGACAACATGCTGCTGGCGCTGGGCCTGGACCGCCATCACGACGTATTTATTGCCAACGTGCTGAAGTGCCGCCCCCCGGGGAACCGCGATCCGAAACCGGAGGAATCGGCAGCCTGCCGCGCCTACCTCGACCGCCAGATTGCCCTGATCCAGCCGGAGGTGATCGTCGCCCTGGGGCGGGTCGCGGCCCAGAGTCTGCTTGCCTCGGATGAGCCACTCGGGCGCATGCGCGGTGGGGATCATCGCTATCAGGGCGTGCCGCTGGTCGTGACCTACCATCCGGCCTACCTGCTGCGAAAGCCGGCCGACAAGGCGCGGGCCTGGCAGGATCTGCAACGGGCCCGTGCCTGCCTGACGTAGCCTGAAAAATACTGTGGAAATGGGAACCCGCGCGGCATCGGCGGGCTCCCACACCACGGGAACCGTTCGTCCCTCGTCCATTCACTGCTGCCGGAGAAGCCCGCGTCATGAGTGCCGAACCCCGCGTCCAGCCCGAGTTGCGCCGCATGGAGTCGGTCGATGTGGAGGGCGTGATGCGTATCGAGCGCGAGGCCTATGACTACCCGTGGACCGCCCGGATCTTCGAGGACTGCATCCGCGTGGGCTATGACTGCTGGATCCTCGAGGTGGACGGGCGCCAGGTGGGTCACAGCGTGCTCACCGTCGCCGCCGGCGAGGCGCATTTGCTCAACCTGACCGTGGATCCGCGCTGGCAGGGTAACGGGCTCGGCCGATTCATGGTCCGGCGCCTGTTCGACTATGTCTGCGATCAGGACGCCGAGGCCCTGTTTCTCGAGGTGCGCCCGTCCAATGTGGCCGCGGTCCAGCTGTACCGCTCCGAGGGCTTCGAGCATATCGGTACGCGGCCCCGCTATTACCCGCTTCCCAGCGGCCGCGAGGATGCCTGGGTGCTGACGCGTCGCTGCGCCGCACCCGCCGGCGCCTGAACCCCGGGTTCCCGCGCGGGTCGTGAACCCGTTCACAGGTTGTGCGGCGGTTTCCGGGATTCCGCCACGTTTTGCCGCCCTCGGTTCTCGTCCCGAGGGCTTCGCGTTGTGGCGGTTCGCCCCCCGGTCTATGATCAAGACCGGTATTCGCCCCGACACCGGATGAGGTTCCCCATGTCCCGATCCCTGCGTGCAATGTTCTTTTCGCTTCCGCTGGCCCTCCCGCTGCTGGTTTCCGCCGGCGCCGTGCAGGCCCAGCAAGCCTTTGGCTACGACGAGGCCGAGCGCCAGCAGGAACTGCTGGGCGTCTGGTACGAAATCCGCGAAAGCAATGCGCAGAAGGGCGATCCGGCCGCGATGTTCGACGTGGGCATGGCCAACTACTCCGGTCGCGGCACGGCGGTGGATCACGATCAGGCCGTGCGCTGGTTTGCCCGCGCCGCGGACGCCGATCATGCCGGCGCGCACTACTATCTGGGCTATCTCTTCGCCACCGGCAAGGGGGCCGCGGCGGATGCCGACCGCAGTCGCGAGCACTACACCCGCGCCGCCGAACTGGGACATGCCGACGCCCAGTACTGGCTGGGGAGCCACCTGGCCAATGGCGAACAGGATCCGGTGGCCGGCCTCGAATGGCTGACCAGGGCCGCGGACCAGGGCCTGCCCGCCGCGCAGTATTACGTCGGCCTGCTGCACGAGAACGGTCAGGGCACCACGCGCGATGCGGCCGCGGCCGCTCGCTGGTACACCGCCGCGGCGGAGCAGGGCTACCGGCATGCCCAGATCGGACTGGGCCGCCTGCACCAGAACGGACGCGGGGTCGAACGCGACCTGGTCCAGGCCCACGTCTGGTACAGCCTGGCCCAGGACGAGGAGCGCATCGCCAGCCTCGAGGCCCGCATGAACAACCGCGATCTGGTGACCGCGAAGGGTCGTCTCGAGGAACAGAACGCCGCGATCCAGGCCGCCTCCGCACGCTAACCGCCGCGTACTCGGCAGGATGACGGCCCCGGTTTCCGGGGCCGTTTTCGTGTCAGGGGCTGCCACCCTGAACCGGAGCCCCGGTTTCGCGTTAAACTTGCGGGCTGATTCAAGCGGCTCGCATTCATGTCCTTTATCGAGGAAACCCGCCGTCGCCGGACCTTCGCGATCATCTCGCACCCGGACGCCGGCAAGACCACCATGACCGAAAAGCTCCTGCTGTACGGCGGCGCGATCCAGCTCGCCGGTACGGTCAAGGGGCGCAAGTCAGCGCGCCATGCCACCTCCGACTGGATGGAGATGGAGAAGTCGCGCGGGATCTCGGTCACCTCCTCCGTGATGCAGTACCCGTACAAGGGGCGAATGGTGAACCTGCTGGATACCCCGGGGCACGCGGACTTTTCCGAGGACACCTACCGCACGCTGACCGCGGTGGACTCCGCGCTGATGGTCATCGATGCGGCCAAGGGCGTGGAGGAGCGGACCATCAAGCTGATGGAGGTCTGCCGGCTGCGCGATACGCCGATCATGACCTTCGTCAACAAGATGGACCGCGAGGGCCGCGACCCGATCGAGCTGCTGGACGAGGTCGAGGAGGTGCTGAAGATCGAGTGCGCCCCGATCACCTGGCCGATCGGTTCGGGCAAGCGCTTCCGCGGCGTCTACCACATCCGCCGCGATGCGGTGCACCTGTACGACCCGGAGCAGGGCGGCAAGAAGTCCACCGGCGAGATCATCGAGGGGCTGGATAATCCGCGTCTGGACGAGCTGCTGGGGGACCAGGCGCAGGAACTGCGCGAGGAGCTTGAACTGGTGCAGGGTGCCTCGCACGAGTTCGATGCCGAGGCCTACCTGCGCGGCGAGCAGACCCCGGTGTTCTTCGGCTCGGCGATCAACAACTTCGGTATCGAGGAGTTGCTGGACGACTTCGTCGAGTATGCCCCGGGCCCGCTGCCGCGCCCGACGCACTCGCGCCGCGTGGAGCCCACCGAGGAGAAGTTCACCGGCTTCGTGTTCAAGATCCAGGCGAACATGGACCCGAACCACCGCGACCGCATCGCGTTCATGCGCATCTGCTCCGGCACCTTCGACAAGGGGGCCAAGCTGCGCCACGTGCGGATCGGTCGCGACGTGAAGATCCCGGACGCGCTGACCTTCCTGGCCTCCGACCGCGAGCATGTCGAGACGGCGTATCCCGGCGACATCATCGGGATCCACAACCACGGCACCATCCGCATCGGCGATACCTTCACCCAGGGGGAGGATCTGACCTTTACCGGTGTGCCCAACTTCGCCCCGGAGCTGTTCCGCCGTGCGCAGTTGAAGGACCCGCTGAAGATGAAGCAGCTCGCCAAGGGGCTGCAGGAGCTGTGCGAGGAGGGCGCGACCCAGCTCTACCGTCCGCTGACCAACAACGACCTGATCCTGGGCGCGGTCGGCGTGCTGCAGTTCGACGTGGTCGCCGAGCGCCTGCGCACCGAGTACAAGGTCGAGGCGCAGTTCGAGAACGTGAACGTCCAGACCGCCCGCTGGGTCGAAAGCGATGATCCGAAGAAATTCGAGGAGTTCAAGGAGAAGGCCGCGGCCAACCTGGCCGTCGACCACGGCGGTGACCTGGTCTATATCGCCCCGACCCGGGTGAACCTGCAGATGGCGATGGAAAAGTGGCCAGAGATCCGCTTCGAGGCGACCCGCGAGCACGGCCAGCCGACGGAGTAGGTCGCCGGGCTCCGAACAGATCTTTCCCGGTGCGCGGCGTACGCGCCTGTCATTGCGAGGAACGAAGCGACGAAGCAATCTCCCGTGGGCCATCGGATCTAGCTGGAGTGCGAGCTTCTGGAGGTTGCCGCGACGCCTTCGGCGCCTCGCAATGACGTTGCATCTTGCGTGCGCAGGAGGTTTGCATGGAGTTGAATTTCCGATGGACCCCGGCCCTTGTGGTTGTAGTGCTGGCGCTGGGCGTTGGTGCCTGTTCGGCGTACACGGCTGAAACCCAGGCCGACGGGCCCGAGCCGCGCCCGGGTACGGTGGAGCAGATGAACCCGTTCCTGCATTTCCTCGAGAGCCGGCCGACGCCCGAGGAGTTCAAGCGTGTCTACCCCGACGTGATGCTGGTCCTCCCGGGCGATATCGTGACCCAGGAATACCGCACGGATAACAGCCGCTTCTTCGCCGAGCTGGACGCGGATGGCCGTATCCACGATGGCGAGTTCCGCTGATCGAGCGATGCTGCGCATCTCCAACAGCGTGAGTGTCCCCGAGCACGAGATTGAGCTGACCCCGATCCGTGCCCAGGGGGCGGGCGGGCAGAACGTGAACAAGGTGGCCTCGGCCATTCATCTGCGCTTCGACATCCGCGCCTCCAGCCTGCCCGACGTCTACAAGGAGCGCCTGCTGCGCCGCCATGACCAGCGCATCACCAAGGACGGCGTGGTCGTGCTCAAGGCGCAGCAGTACCGTACTCAGGAAGCCAACCGCGAGGATGCGCTGGAGCGCCTGGCGGAGCTGCTGCGCGAGGTGGGTCGCCCGATCAAGGCGCGCAAGCCGACGCGCCCCACGCGCGCCTCCAAGCTGCGCCGCCTGGAGGGCAAGACCCACCGCGGCCGCAAGAAGGCCCTGCGCGGCCGCGTCGATCCCGACTGACTGCCAAGAGCTCTTTATTCACCACGAAGCACACGAAGGCACGAAGAAGGGCCAGGTCAATGGCATAAAAGCGGACAGGAAGACGGGAAGGTCGGAAGGATTTCTGGTTGGGGCGCCGGGCACCGGCTGGCCACATCCGCGCGCCCGGGCATCAGGGGCTCTGGGAGACGCACCCTATTCATCTTCCCGTCTTCGTACCTTCCTGTTAACCGCCCTTGAATTCCTTCGTGCCTTCGTGTGCTTCGTGGTGAATAAAAGGGTTCAGGTCCCGGCATTCGGGCGCGGATCGACGGGCGCGGGTTCGTGTTCCTGCTGGTGTTGCCACAGGCGGGCGTAGGCGCCGCCCGCCGCGAGGAGTTCGCGGTGGGTGCCGCGTTCGACCACGCGTCCCTGATCGAGGACCACGATCTGCTCGGCATCCTTCACGGTCGACAGGCGATGTGCGATGACCAGCGTGGTGCGCCGCGCCGAGACCTCGTTCAGCGCCTGCAGGATCGCCTTCTCCGAGCCCGAGTCCAGGGACGAGGTGGCCTCGTCGAAGACCAGGATCGGCGGGTCCTTCAGCAGCATGCGGGCGATGGCGATGCGTTGCTTCTCGCCGCCGGAGACCTTGAGGCCGCGTTCGCCGACGACCGTATCCAGGCCGTCGGGCAGGCGCTGGATGAAATGGTCCAGGTGCGCCAGACGCACCGCGCGCCGGATGGCCTCCTCGGAGGCCTCCGGATCACCATAGGCGATGTTGTAGCGAATGCTCGCGTTGAACAGCACGGTATCCTGCGGGACCACGCCGATCGCACTGCGCAGGCTTTGCTGGGTCACCTCGCGGATATCCTGGCCGTCGATAGTGATGCGCCCGTCCGTCACGTCGAAGAACCGGAACAGCAGGCGTGCGAGCGTGGACTTCCCGGCCCCGCTGGGCCCGACGACCGCCAGCTTGTGCCCGGCTGGGATTTCCAGTGATACGTCCTCGAGGATCGGGCGCTCCGGCTGGTAGTGGAAGGCGACCTGCTCGAAGCGCACATGCCCCTCCGCGACGTCGAGATCCGGCGCGCCGGGCCGGTCCTCGACCTGAACCGGTTTTTCCAGCAGCCCGAACAGGCGCTCGATGTTCGCCAGTGACTGGCGGATCTCGCGGTAGACGAAACCGAGGAAATTCAGCGGCATGAACAGCTGGATCATGTAGGCGTTGACCATGACCAGGTCGCCCAGCGACATCTGCCCCGAGGCCACGCGGCTGGCGGCCAGCAGCATCATCACGGTGATCGCGCCGGCGATGATCAGGGCCTGCCCGGAGTTCAGCAGCACCAGCGACAGGACGTTCTTGGTGCGCGCCTGTTCCCAGGTGGCCAGGCCCTCGTCGTAGCGGCGGGCTTCGAAGCCCTCGTTGCCGAAGTACTTGACCGTCTCGTAGTTCAGCAGGCTGTCGATCGCGCGGGTGTTGGACTCGTTGTCGCGCTGATTGGCCTCGCGCACGAAGCGGGTGCGCCACTCGGTAATCCACACCGACCAGACGATGTAGGCCGCCACCGCGATGATCACCGTCAGGGTGAATACCGGGCCCACCGCCACCAGCAGGATGACCGCGACCATCGCGATCTCGATGATCGTCGGCAGGATGTTGAACACCATGAAGCGCAGCAGGAAGCTGATGCCGCTGGTGCCGCGCTCGATGTCCCGGGCCAGGCCGCCGGTCTCGCGCGCCAGATGGAAGCTCAGTTCGAGCCGATGCAGATGTTCGAACACGCGCAGGGCCGCGCGCCGCATGGCCCGCTCGGCCACCCGTACGAAGACCGCGTCGCGCAGCTCGCCGAACAGGGTGCTGCCAAAGCGCAGCAGGCCGTAGGCGATCACCAGTGCCACCGGGACCGCGACCAGCGCCTCGGTGCCGCCGTCCTCGAAGTGGTCGACGATGTATTTCAGTGCCAGCGGGACCAGCACGGTCGCCAGCTTGGCCAGGCCCATCAGCCCGAGGGCGAGGAACAGCCGTCCGCGGAACTCCGCGAGATAGGGAAACAGGGAGCGAACGATGCGCCAGTTGATCGCGTCGTCGGGCGCATCGTGCACGCTGGAGTGACCGCGCATGAGGGAATCCGGGGCTGGGTAGGCTGCCTACTTTAGGAGGTCCCTGCCGGGTACGCACATGGGCGCGCGTTCCGTGGCGGCTCCCCGGCCCGGTGCGGCCCGGTCGCGCGCCTCACCGGTGGATACGGTAGCCCTCGCCCCGGTCCTGTTCCAGGTCGATCCGCAGGCGCTGGTGACTCCAGCCGTCCTGCGAGCAGCGGGCCTCGATCTGCAGGAAGCGCGTGCCGTCGGGGATCGACAGCCGGCGCAGGCTGCGGGTAAACGGCTGCTCGTTGACATGTGGATGGTGCAGGATGCGTTCACCGAGGACGTTGCCATCGGCGTCCAGCACACGCCAGGCATCGGCATAGTGATCCCAGCCGGTGTCGGGATGCTCCACGGTGACGGCGACCCGCCACGGGTCCGGGCCGCCGGCATGCAGCTGGGCCTCCAGGATGTCGACCGGGTCTGCCTGGGCGGGCAGGGCCATAAGGCCCAGAAGGGTGGCGAGGGTCAGTCTCTTCGTGCACATGGCAAGGCTCCTTTTGCCGATCGGGGTGAATGCGTTCCTGTGGTTCATGGACGGGGCGCCCCGGGGCCGGATTGATTTCACGCGCTCTGGACCCGGTTGCGCCCGGCGTACTTGGCCGCGTACAGGGCGCGGTCGGCCCGGTCCACCAGGGATGCCGCGCTCTCGCCGGGCTCCAGCTGGGCCACGCCGAAGCTGGCGGTCAGTGGCTGTCCGGTCTGGAAGTCGTGGATCTCCAGGCAGTGGCGCAGGTCCTCGGCCAGCCGGGCTGTGGCGGCGATGTCGGCGTGCGGGCAGAGAATGAGGAACTCCTCGCCACCCCAGCGCGCGGCCCGATCGGTGGCGCGGATGCGGCCCGTGATCAGCTGCCCGACCGCGGTCAGTACCGCGTCGCCGCGGCCGTGTCCCAGGGTGTCGTTGATCGGCTTGAAGTGATCAAGGTCCAGCAGGATTACGCTGAGCGGGCTCGCGTGACGCTCGGCCCTCAGGATCTCTTCGGCCAGGGCCTCGCTGGCCTTCATGCGGTTGTTCAATCCGGTCAGCGGGTCGGTGGTGGCGAGGTGTTCCAGGTGTTGCTGGGCGGCCTCCAGGGAGTGCGTGCGTTCCCGTACCAGGCGTTCCAGCACCTGTGCGCGCTCCTCCAGCTCTTTCACCGGGTAGGGCTCGTCGTCTCCATGGACGCTCGCGGGGAAGGAGCCATGCAGGTGCGCCAGGCGCCAGCCGTCGGCGGTCGCGTGCAGCACCAGGCTGGCGCGCAGGCCGTTCAGTCGGACCCGCTGCCCGCGGGTGTCCAGGATCATGTCGAAGATCAGCATGACGAGCGCCACGTCATCCGTCAGCAGCCGGATGTCCTCGCGATGGATGGTGTAATCGAAGGGTTCCGGTACCTGTTCGATGTCGCGCCCGACGATGCGCTCGACCTCTTCCGGGGTGAAGGCGACCTCGTCGGCACCGGTGCCGAAGCCGCTGATCGCGGGGGTGTGAAGGCGCAGCAGGGCCGCGAGATCGCGCTGGCGCAGCCAGGCGTCCAGGTAGGCGTGAACCGTGCCGCGGATCGCCTCCGTGCGTGGATCTGTCATGTACGGGTTGCGTTCAGTCGATGCCGACGGCGCGCTGTTCCTGGCGGATCCAGGCGATGATGTGGGCGGTCTCCTCGCCGGTGACGCCGGCCACCGGCGGCATGTCGCCAAAGTCCCAGTGGTGCGCGTGCACGCCCAGGGCCACCGCGCGATGGAAGGTGATGTCCGGGTGGTGCGAAGGCTCGTAGATGCGGTGGATCAGCGGCGGGCCCTGGTCGGTGCCGCGGGCGTCCTCGCCGTGGCACTGCATGCAGTTGGCGCGGAACAGCGAGCGCCCGGCCTCGGGGTCGGCGGCGAAGTCCTCTGGCGGCAGGCTGTAGTCGAGCTGCGCGGTGGAGCCGGAGGCCGCGCTCGAGTCTTCGCTGGATGCCTGCGCAGGCGCCTCGGCGGCGGTGTCCGGTTCCGGGGCGTCGGAACAGGCGGTCAACGCGAACAGGGCCAGCAAGGCGGCGGGCAGGAGGCGGGCGGTTGTCGGCATCGGGCGTCCTGGATTTTGGTATTCAGGCGGGGAGTTTATCGCGGCGGGTCACGGCGGGCGACTGCGCACCGGGAGGGATTGCGGCCGGCGCGGGGCGGTTGTGGCGCTGGTGGCTTGCAGCGGTGGCGGGCATTCGGCAGTCTTCGTGGCTTGTCTTCCCGTCTGGAGTACGTCCATTGGAACCCTCGGGTCTTGCAGCTGGAGAAGCGCAGGGAAGCGCTCCGGCGGCGGCGCCACTGGAGATCCTGCGCGAGACCTTCGGCTACACGGAATTTCGCGGTCAGCAACAGGCCATCGTCGAGCATGTGACCGCGGGTGGCGACGCCGTGGTGCTGATGCCCACCGGCGGCGGCAAGTCGCTGTGCTACCAGATCCCCGCGCTGGCGCGGCCCGGGTGCGGCATCGTGATCTCGCCGCTGATCGCGCTGATGCAGGATCAGGTGGCGGCCCTGCGCCAGAACGGCGTGGCGGCGGCCAGTCTGGATTCCGGCCAGAAGGCGGACGAGGCCCGCTCCGTGCTGGCCGCGCTGCACGCGGGCGAACTGGATCTGCTGTACATGTCGCCGGAGCGCCTGTTCGCCGCGGGCATGCTGGAGCGTCTGGAGGGCATCGAGCTGGCGCTGTTCGCCATCGACGAGGCCCACTGCGTCTCGCAATGGGGGCATGACTTCCGCCCGGAGTACAGTCAGCTGGCGGTGCTGGCCGAACGTTTCCCGCAGGTGCCGCGCCTCGCCCTGACCGCGACGGCGGACGGCCCCACCCGCCAGGAGATCCGCGAGCGGCTGCGCCTGGAGCAGGCCCGTGCCTTTGTCAGCTCCTTCGATCGCCCCAACATCCGCTACCGCATCGCCCAGGCCGACGGGGGGCGCGGCGGTTCCGCACGCGATCGGCTGCTGCGCTTCATCCGCGAGGAACACGCGGGCGAGGCCGGTATCGTCTATTGCCTGTCGCGCAAGAAGGTCGAGGCGGTGGCCGAGTGGCTGGCGGAACAGGGCATTACCGCGCTGCCCTATCACGCGGGTCTGCCGGCGGCGACCCGCGCGGAGAACCAGACCCGGTTCCTGCGCGAGGAGGGCGTGGTGATGGCGGCGACCATCGCCTTCGGCATGGGGATCGACAAGCCGAACGTACGTTTCGTGGCTCACCTGAACCTGCCCAAGAGCCTGGAGGGCTACTATCAGGAGACCGGCCGCGCCGGGCGCGACGGCCTGCCCGCGAATGCCTGGATGGTCTATGGCCTGCAGGATGTCGTGACCCTGCGCCAGATGCTGGAGGGCTCGCAGGCCGGCGCCGAGCGCCAGCGCATCGAGCAGCAAAAGCTGGAGGCGATGCTCGGGTTCTGCGAGATCACCAGTTGCCGGCGCCAGGCCCTGCTTGCCTACTTCGACGAGCGCATGCCCGAGCCCTGCGGGACCTGCGACAACTGCATGCAGCCGCCGGCCACCTGGGATGCCAGTGTCCCGGTGCAGAAGCTCCTGTCCTGCATCTACCGCACCGGCGAGCGCTTCGGCGCGGGGCACGTGATCGATGTGCTGCGCGGCTCCGCGAGCGAGCGCCTGAGCCGCCTGGGTCACGACCGCCTGAGCACCTTCGGGATCGGCAAGGAACTGGACAAGGCGCAGTGGCGCGGCGTGGTACGTCAGCTGCTCGCCCGCGGTCTGCTGCGTCTGGACGAGGAGGGCTACGGCGGGCTGAAGCTGGACCCGGCCTGTCGCCCGGTGCTGCGCGGCGAGGAGTCGATCCACCTGCGCGAGGAGGTGGCCCGCCCGGAACGCGAGGCCCGCGCGGCGCGGCCGGCCCGTCGCGACACTGCGCGCAGCGTGGCGGCGATGGACAGCGAGGACCGCGCGCTGTGGGAGGCCCTGCGCGCATTGCGCACCGACCTCGCGCGCGATCAGGGGGTGCCGCCCTACGTGATCTTCAGTGATGCCACGCTGCTGGAGATGGTTGCGGCCGCCCCGCGCAGCCGTGACGAGATGGCCGGGATCTCCGGGGTCGGCCAGCACAAGCTGGAGCGCTATGGCGATGCCTTTATCAAGGCCATCGAGGGGCATTTCGGGCTATAGTGGTGCGAAAAACCACGCCGCAATACGATTTCGGGGAGACCGCGTGACCGACAAAAGCTTCCTTGAGGATTTCTACCGCCATCGCGACGGTCAACTTGTCGTGACCCCGGAGCAGGGCAGTGACTTTGCCAAGACGCTCGCCGGCGATTTCAATCCGATCCACGATGCCGACAACCGGCGCTTCTGCGTGCCGGGCGATTTGCTGTTCGCGCTGGTGCTGGATACCTACGGCGCCAGCGCGAACATGCACTTCCGCTTTACCGGCATGGTGGGGGGCAACGTGCCGCTGATCTTCCCGGAGGCCCCGGGCGAGGCCTTTGCGATTACCGACGACAATGGCAAGAGCGTGATCGAGGTCGAGCGCTCCGGCGCGGTGATCGACGAGCCCAACGCGATCGAATCCCTGATCCGCAGTTATGTGAGCTTCTCCGGGCAGAACTTCCCGCATGTGCTGGTGCCGCTGATGGAGGAGCACGGCGTGATGGTGAACCCGAAGCGCCCGCTGGTGATGTACGAGCGCATGGGCTTCCGCCTGCCCGAGCCGCTGGCCGCCAGCGCCGGGGTGCCGGAGCCGCGCCTGAAGGACGCGGTGATGACCGTCAACGGCAAGCGCGGCGAGATCCGCCTGGACTACGAGCTGGTGATCGATCAGTCCGTAGTCGCCGACGGCAGCAAGCACCTGGTGCTGAGCGGCCTGCGCCCGTTCGATGCCGCCGACGTCGAGCAACTCGTCGCCGACTACGAGAGCTGGAAGGCCGCCTACTTCAACCAGACCGCAGCCCGCGCCCACGCCTGAACGTTTTTATTCACCACGAAGCGCACGAAGGCACGAAGAAGGTCAAGGGCTTGGAGCGGACAGGAAGGCGGGAAGATCGGAAGAAAGGCAAGATACGGCTGATCCGGGCGATGCAGTTAATAGCCCTCGATGGCCGGCCGCCCCCCGAGTCCATCTAACCGATCGTTTTTACTTCTAGTCTTCCCATCTTCCTGTTAACCGCCCTTGACCTGGCCCTTCTTCGTGCCTTCGTGTGCTTCGTGGTGAAAAAAGTCAGTAGAACTGGCCGAGTGCGGAGCGGACCTGGACCTCGGTTTCGGGCGTCAGGTGGTCGGCGAGCTTCAGCGGATGGTCGGGCAGCAGCAGCACCACCGAGGAACCGAGGTTGAAGCGGCCCATCTCGGCCCCGCGTTCCAGGGTGATGTCGCGGTCCGGATACTCGCTTACGCTGATCTCGCGCCCGCGCGGCGGGGTGACCTCGCCGGCCCAGACGGTCTCGATGGAACCGACGTTCTGGGCACCGATCAGGGCCATGGCCATGGGTCCGACAGGCGTGTCGAAGCAGGCCACGACCCGCTCGTTGCGGGCGTAGAGCCGCGGTACGTGGCGCACGATGCGCGGGGCCACCGAGAACAGCCGCCCGGGCACATGGATCATGTGGGTCAGGGTGCCGGTCAGCGGCATGTGCAGCCGGTGGTAGTGGCGCGGTGACAGATACAGGGTGACGAAGTGTCCGTGGCGGAAGGCCTCCGCCAGATCGTCCTCGCCACCCAGCAGCTCGCGCACGGTGTAGTGATGGCCCTTGGCCTGGAAGATCTGGCCGGCCTCGATGCGCCCGGCCGCGCTGACGCGCGAATCGGCCGGGCTGACCACCGTGTTGGCGTCCCCCTCCAGCGGCCGCGCATCCTCGCGCAGGGCGCGGGTGAACAGTGCGTTGAAACTGGCATAGGCCGCGAGGTCCGGCTCGGCAGCCTCGTCCAGGTTCAGGCCGAAGCGGCGCACGAAGGCGCGCAGCAGGGGCTGCAGGCGCGGCGACTCGATGCGCGCCAGCCAGTGCACGCCGCGCGAAAGGGCGTGCTGGGGCAGCAGGTGCGACAGGCGCGCCAGCCAGGGGTCGATCTTGCTCATGCGGAGTCCGTGGGTGGGTTACGTACAGGGCGGTAGCGAGACGGTATGATGACCGCCCTCGCACGTAACGGAAAGACCGGGCATGGATTCGACCACCGGATTGCGCAGCCTGCGCGACTTCATTCGCTTCGGCGCCAGTCAGTTTCGCGGCGCCGGCCTGAGCTTCGGGCATGGCACCGACAACGCCTTCGACGAGGCCGCCTGGCTGGTACTACACACCCTGCACCTGCCGCTGGATCTGCCCGAGTCGTGGTGGGATGCGCGCCTAAGCGAGGCCGAGCGCACGCGGGTGGTGGCGGTGCTGCGCGAGCGGGTCGCCACGCGCAAGCCCGCGGCCTACCTGACCCGCGAGGCCTGGTTCGCCGGGGTGCCGTTCTATGTCGACGAGCGCGTGCTGGTGCCGCGCTCGCCGCTGGCCGAGCTGATTGCCGCAGGCTTCGAGCCCTGGGTCGACCCCGATGGTGTGACCCGCGCGCTGGATCTGTGCACCGGGGGCGGGTGTATCGGGATCGCAATGGCCCTGGCGCTGCCGCAGGCGCGGGTGGACCTGGCGGATGTGTCGACGGATGCGCTGGCGGTGGCGAGGATCAACATCGAGCGCCACCGGGTGGGCGATCAGGTGCGCGCTGTGCAGTCCGACGTGTTCGACGGGCTGGAACCCGGGGATCGCTACGAGCTGATTGTGTCCAACCCCCCATACGTGGATGCCGAGGACATGGCGGCCCTGCCGGACGAATACCGTCACGAACCCGCGCTGGGGCTGGCCGCCGGCGGCGACGGACTGGATATCGTGCGCCGCATCCTGGACGGGGCCCGCGAACACCTGACGGAAGACGGCGTGTTGATCGTCGAGGTCGGCAACAGTCAGGCCGCGGTGGAGGCGGCCTTCCCGGACCTGCCGCTGATCTGGCTGGAGTTCGAGGCGGGCGGGCACGGGGTGTTCCTGGTCTACGCCCGCGATCTCCCCGGCGCCTGACGGCGCTACGGGCGGGAACGCTCGAACGCACGCGAATCCGAAAACCCGCCGGACGGCCCTGTAAACGGCACCGGTGGCGATGCATACTGCGGGGCTATGGAATCACGTCTGGTGGATATGCAGAGTCGGTCCGAGGAAGAGCGGGCCGAGGTCAGCCTGCGCCCGAAGCGGCTCGCGGACTACACCGGCCAGCCCCGCGTAGTCGAGCAGCTGGGGCTGTTCATCGAGGCCGCCCGCCGGCGCGACGAGGCCCTGGATCACACCCTGGTCGCCGGCCCGCCCGGGCTGGGCAAGACCACGCTGGCGCACATCGTCGCCAACGAACTCGGCGTGGGCCTGCGCCAGACCTCTGGTCCGGTACTGGAACGCGCCGGTGACCTGGCCGCCATCCTGACGGCCCTGGAGCCGCGCGATGTCCTGTTCGTCGACGAGATCCACCGCCTGCCGACGGTGGTGGAAGAGGTGCTGTATCCGGCCCTGGAGGACGGCCAGCTGGACATCGTGATCGGCGAGGGCCCGGCGGCGCGCTCGATCAAGGTGGACCTGCCGCCGTTCACGCTGGTGGGCGCGACCACCCGCGCGGGGCTGCTTTCGGCCCCGTTACGTGACCGGTTCGGTATCGTGCAGCGTCTCGATCATTACACTGTCACCGATCTCGCGCATATTGTGGATCGCGCGGCCGGTTTGCTGGGCGTGGGGATCGAGGCCGAGGGGGCCGCGGAGATCGCCCGCCGGGGCCGCGGCACGCCGCGGCTGGCCAACCGCCTGCTGCGGCGGGTGCGGGATTTCGCCCAGGTCCGGGCCGATGGCGTGGTGACCCACAACGTGGCAGCGCAGGCGCTCGACCTGCTGGCGATCGATGCCTCCGGGCTGGATGCCCAGGACCGTCGCCTGCTGGAGGTGCTGGTGGAGAAGTTCGACGGTGGCCCGGTCGGGGTCGAGAGCCTGGCCACGGCGATGAACGAGGACCGTGGCACGCTGGAGGATGTGGTCGAGCCCTTCCTGATTCAGCAGGGCTACCTGCAGCGCACTCCGCGCGGGCGCCAGGCGACCCGGCGTACCCTGGCGATGTTCGGCCTGACCCGGATGGACGAGGGCGATCTGCTGACGCCCGCGGCGGAGGGCCCGCGCCAGCCATGACCGCAGCATTCGAGTGGCCGGTGCGGGTGTACTACGAGGATACCGACGCCGGCGGCGTGGTCTATCACGCCAATTACCTGAAATTCATGGAGCGCGCGCGTACCGAATGGCTGCGTGCCCTCGGCTTCGAGCAGGACCGGCTGCGGTCCGAGTATGGAATTGTGTTCGCCGTGCGGCGTTTGGCTGTGGAGATGCAGCGTCCCGCGCATTTCAACGAGGCCCTGACGGTCACCTGCCGGGTCACGCGCATGCGTCGCGCCAGCGTGGAGTTCGCGCAGGTCGTGCAGCGCGAGGCGACGGCGCTGGCAACCGGCGAGGTCGCCATTGCCTGTGTCGATATGGCCCGGCAGGCGCCGGTGGCGATCCCCGATGAAGTGGCGCGCGCGATGCGGGCGGCGGACGGAACAACGGCATAACGGGAGATGGACAAGTGACAGTGGACTTTTCGATGTACCAGCTGATCATGGACGCCAGTCTGATCGTGCAGCTGGTCATGGTGATCCTGGTGATCGCCTCGGTACTCTCCTGGCTGGTGATCATCATCAAGGCGCGCTCGCTGAACGCGGCCCAGCGGGCCAGCGACGAGTTCGAGGAACGGTTCTGGTCGGGCGCGGACCTCTCGCACCTGTACGAGGGCGTACGCCGCAAGTCCGAGATGTCCGGCATGGAGCACGTGTTCTCCTCCGGCTTCAAGGAATTCCTGCGTGCCCGCCAGCACGGCATGGTGGCCGGCGAGCCGGCCCATCGCGCGATGCGCGTGGCCATCGCCCGCGAGACCGACGAGATGGAGCGCTATCTGCAGTTCCTCGCCACAGTCGGTTCCACCAGCCCGTACATCGGCCTGTTCGGGACCGTGTGGGGCATCATGCATGCATTTCTCGGGCTCTCCGGGGTGCAGCAGGCCACACTCGCCATGGTCGCTCCGGGGATCGCCGAGGCGCTGATCGCTACCGCGCTGGGCCTGTTCGCGGCCATCCCGGCGGTCATCGCCTACAACCGCTTTGCCGGGGACGTCGATCGCGTGGCCTCGCGCCTGGAGAACTTCAGCGACGAGTTCGTGGCCCTGCTGAACCGCCAGGGCGCGGGCAAGCCGGCCGAGGGCGCCGCCGGGGCGCCGGCCTGAACCATGGCCGAGTCGCGTCGCAACAGCCGCCGCCTGCGGCGGCCCATGTCGCAGATCAACGTCGTGCCGTTCATCGACGTGATGCTGGTCCTGCTGATCATTTTTATGATCACCGCCCCGATGCTGCAGCAGGGGGTGGAGGTCGATCTGCCGGAGGCCGATGCCGAGGCCCTGGACGAGGATCCATCCGCGGCCGAGCCACTGGTGGTCACCGTGGATGCTTCCGGGGCCATGAGCCTGAACCAGGGCCCGTACGTGAACGAGCCGCTGGCGCCGCAGGAGATGACCGAGATCGTGCGCGAGTTCCTCGCCGAGAATCCGGGCACCCAGACCTTCGTGCGCGGGGACCGCAACGTGGACTACGGCCGGGTGATCGATGCAATGGTCGCCCTGCAGCGCGCCGGGGGCGGTCGTGTCGGCTTGATCACCGAACCGCCACGTAACAACCAGGACTGAGCTACACGCCGTGTTCGAGCTCCTGCGCCGTCACCCCCTCAGCCTGCTCCTCGTCCTGATCCTGCACGGGGTGCTGTTCGCGGCGTTGCTGCTGAACGTGAGCCTGATGTCGCCGACCTCGACCCGGGCGGCGGTGGAGATCTCGGTGCAGGAGGATATCGAGGTGATCGACGCGGTCGCGGTGGATGCCGAGACCTTCGACCGCATCGAGCACCAGCGCGAGGTGGCCGAACAGGAGCAGGTCGCCGAGCAGCTGCGAGCGGAAGAGGAGCGCCGCCGTGCCGAGGAGCAGGCCCGGCGCGAGGAGGAACGGCGCCAGGCCGAGGAACAGCGCCGCCGCGAGGAAGCCGAGCGCGCGCGCCAGCAGGCGCTGGAAGAGGCCGAGCAGGCGCGCCGCGAGGCGGAGGAAGAGCGGCGCCGCGCGCGCGAGGAGGCCGAGGCCGAGCGCGAGCGCATCCGCCAGGAACGCGAGGCCGCGGAGCAGGCGCGGCGCGAGGCCGAGGAGGCGCGCGAACGCGAGGAAGCCGAGCGGCGGGAGCGCGAGGAGGCGGAGCGCCAGGCGCGGGAAGAGGCGGAGCGGCGCGAACGCGAGGAGGCCGAACGCCGCGAGCGGGAGGAGGCCGAGCGTCGCGCCGAGCAGGAGCGTGAACTGGAAGAGCAGCGCCGGCGCGAGGCGATGGAGCGCGAGCGCGAACGTCTGGCCGAGGCACAGGCGCAACGCGAGGCTGCCGAGCGCCAGGCGCAGCTGGACCAGGAGCTGAACGAATGGCGTGCCCAGGTGCAGTCGGTGGTGCAGCGGCGCTGGCGCCAGCCCTCGGGTCTGGATGCGTCGGACCGTGCCATTGTTCTCGTGCGTGTCAACGAGACCGGGCGTATCATCAATTTCGATATCGAGAGCTGCTCGGGCGGGTCCGCCTTCTGCGAATCGGTCCGCCAGACCATGGACCGTTTGTCCTCGCTGCCGCGTCCGCCCGACGCGGATGCCGTGCGCGGCGGGGTACGCATCCGTTTCGAGCCCGACTGACCGGCCCGCTCCCAACCGGGCCACGAGGAACACCATGCAACGAATGATTCACGCGATGCTGCTGGGGCTGGCGCTGCTGTGGTCGGCGCAGGCTCACGCGGTGCTGGAAGTGACCGTGACCGAGGGTGTGACCGGGGCCATTCCGGTCGCGGTCGCACCGTTCACCTGGGAGGGCGAGGGCCGCCCGGACGAGGATGTGGGGCGAATCCTGGCCGCGAATCTGACCCGTAGCGGTCTGTTCGACGTCGAGCGCGAGGGGCTGCCGCGGGCCCCCTCGGGCCCGGCCGACTTCATCGCGCAGCCCTGGGCCGACGCCGGCATGGAGTACCTGGTGGTGGGCTCCAAGCGCCCGGACGGGGACAACGTGATCGTGGAGTTCCACGTGTTCGACGTGCTGGCGGAGGAGCGCCTGGGTGGCTGGCGCATCCCGGTGCCGGCGGACATGCTCCGGAGGGGCGCCCACCGCGTATCGGACATCGTCTACGAACAGATCACCGGCGACCCGGGCGCCTTCAGCGCGCGTATCGCGTTCGTCAGTGTCGAGCGCCGGAACGACTCGCGCACCTTCCGACTGGAGGTGGCCGACTCCGACGGGGCCAATCCGCGGACTCTGTTCCGCTCCGAGGATCCGATCATGTCGCCGGACTGGTCCCCGGATGGCCGCGAGCTGGTCTACGTCTCGTTCGAGAACCGCCGTTCCGAGGTCTTTCGCCAGAATGTGGAGACCGGCGAGCGCTCGCGCATCGCCAGCTTCACCGGGATCAACAGTGCCCCGGCCTGGTCCCCGGACGGTCGCCAACTGGCGCTGAGCCTGTCGCGCGACGGCTCGCCGAATATCTATGTGATGGACCTGGCCTCCGGGGAGCTGCGGCAGCTGACGCGTTCCAGCGCGATCGAGACCGAGCCGGTCTGGTCGCCGGACGGCGAGACGATCTATTTCACCTCCGACCGCGCGGGGGCCCCGCAGATCTACGCCCAGCCAGCCGGCGGCGGGAATGCGCGGCGTCTGACCTTCGAGAGCGGCTACGCGGCCGCCGCCACCATCTCGCCGGACGGGCGGTCGCTGGTGTATGTCCATGGGGGTGACGGCGGATTTCAGCTGGCCCGCCTCGATCTGGATGACCGCCGTGTGACGCGCCTCACGGACGGACGCGATGCAGAGTCGCCAAGCTTTGCCCCCAATGGCAGCATGATCCTGTATGCCATGACCGACGGGGGGCGGGGCGTGCTCGGTTCCGTCAGCCGCGACGGTCAGGTGCACCAGCGTCTGGCCGCCCGCGAAGGCGAGGTGCGCGAGCCGGCCTGGTCACCCCTGAACTGATTTTCGGACCCTTTGACTGTCACCTTCTTTCGAGGAACCAACACCATGAACAACGCGTTTCGTCTGACCCTTGCCGCCGTGGTGATCGCGGCCCTGTCGGCTTGTGCCACTCCGACCCGCGATGCCGAGGATGCCGAGCGTGCCGCCGAGCGCGAACGTGCCGCCGAGCAGGAGCGGGCCGAACGCGAGGCCGCCGAGGCCCGTGGGATCGGTCGCGACCGGGAGTTCGATGCCGCCGCCCTGGACGACCCGGACAGTCCGCTGGCCGAGCGCCTGGTCTACTTCGACTTCGACCGTGACGAGGTGAAGTCCGAATTCATGCCGATGCTGGAGGCCCACGCGGCCTACCTGGCGGAGAACCCCGGCGCGCGCATGCGCCTGGAGGGGCATACGGATGAGCGCGGCACCCGCGAATACAACCTGGCCTTGGGCGAACGCCGTGCGCAGTCCGTGCGGCGGGTGCTGAATCTGAACGGCGCCTCGGATGACCAGCTCGAGGTCATCAGTTATGGTGAGGAGATGCCGGTGGCCTTCCAGCAGAACGAGGAGGCCTGGGCCAAGAACCGCCGGGTCGAGCTCGTCTACGAATCCCGGCGCTGAGTCAGGGTAGGTAAACCCGGGAAGCCAGATGCGATCGATGTTCAGTACGTCTTGCGGAGATGCCCCCTCGGGGGCATTTCTGTTTCGGAACCCGGCGCGCCCGGGGCCGTTCCTGGCGGCCATGCTGGCCGCGGCCTTTGTCCTGACCCCGCTGGCTCTGATGCCGGGGACCGCCGGGGCGCAGGACGACACCGTGTTCGCGACCCAGTCGCAGATCCGCCAGCTGGATCGGCGCCTGGACCGTATCGAACGCGTGCTGGACTCCAGCGCGATGAACGAGCTGCTGCAGGTCTCCGAGTCGCTGAACCGGGACCTGCGCGAACTGCGCGGGGAGGTGGAGACCCTGCGCCACGAGGTGAACCGCCTCAGTACCCGTCAGCGCGACCAGTTCCGCCACCTGGACGAGCGCGTGGCCGCCGTCGAGGGCGGAGGGCCGGCGCCGGATGCGGCCCCGCGCGAGGAGGTGGTCGAGCTGGATCTGCCGGAGGCCGACGAGCAGGCCGCCTATCAGGAGGCCTTTGACGACCTGATGGCCGGCGACTTTGCCACCGCCATGCGCAAGCTGGAGCGGTTCATCGAGGATTACCCCGAGGGGAGCTTTACCGCGAATGCGTGGTACTGGCTGGCGGAGGCGAAGTACGCCAGCGGCGAATTCGAGGCGGCGCTCGAGGACTTCCAGCGCCTGCGCGAGGATTTCCCCGAAAGCGACAAGAGTGGGGATGCACTGCTGAAGATCGGGTACTCCCACTACGAGCTGGAGGACTTCGATGCGGCCCGCGAGGCCCTGGAGGCAGTGCGTGCCGACTATGGCGGTACGACACTGGACCGCCTGGCCCGCGAACGCCTGCAGCGGATCGATCGCGCCCAATGACCACCGCCCCGTTGCGTGACGCCCGTGGCTCGGGGGTCGTCGACCCGGCGTCGGTGCGGCTGCGGATCAGCGAGATGTTTGTCTCGCTGCAGGGCGAGGCGGCGCAGGTCGGCTGGCCCACGGCCTTCGTGCGCCTGACCGGTTGCCCGCTGCGCTGCCGCTGGTGCGACAGCGAATACGCCTTCGAGGGCGGCGAGGCGCTGATGTTGCCGACGGTCCTCGACTGGGTCGGGCGCACCGGGGTGCGGCATGTCTGCGTGACCGGTGGTGAACCCCTGGCCCAGCCGGGCTGCCTGCCGCTGCTGGAGGCACTGTGCGACGCCGGGTTCACGGTGTCGCTGGAGACCAGCGGGGCGATGGACATCGCCGGTGTCGACCCCCGGGTCGCCATCGTGATGGACTGGAAGGCGCCGGGCTCGAAGGAGGCCGAACGCAACCTCCCCGATAACATTCCGCGGCTGAAGGCCGGGGACCAGCTGAAGTTCGTGCTGGCCGGGCGCGCAGACTTTGACTGGGCCCGGGCCGAGCTCGAGCGCCTGGGGCTGGACCCGGAGGTCGAGGTCCTGTTCTCGCCCGTGTTCGGCGAACTGGAGCCGCGGACCCTGGCTGACTGGATCGTGGCCGAACGTGTGCCGGTACGCTTCCAGGTGCAGCTGCACAAGCTCCTCTGGGGCGATCAGCCGGGCCGCTGATATGAACGAACGCGCGGAACAGGCCGTGGTGCTGCTCTCGGGCGGGCTCGACTCGGCGACCTGCCTGGCCATGGCGCGCGCCGAAGGCCTGGAGTGCCATGCCCTGTCCATTGACTATGGACAGCGCCACCGGACCGAGCTGGAGGCTGCGCGGCGGGTCGCCGCGGACCAGGGCGTGACCGACCACCGCGTGGTGGCGGTGGACCTGAGCGCCATCGGCGGCTCGGCGCTGACAGACACGGCGATCGACGTACCGACCGCGCCGACCGAGGGCATCCCGGTGACCTACGTGCCGGCGCGCAACACGGTGTTTCTGGCCCTGGCCCTGGGGCTGGCCGAGACCCTGGACGCGCGGCTGCTCTACGTCGGCGCCAATGCGGTGGACTATTCCGGTTATCCGGATTGCCGTCCGGCCTTCATCGACGCGTTCCGAGACCTGGCCCGGGTGGCCACCCGCAGCGGGGTCGAGGGCACGCCCTGGGAGGTGCGGGCGCCGCTGATGCACCTGTCCAAGGCCGAGATCATCCGGGCGGGCAGCGAGCTCGGGGTGGACTACAGCCGGACGGTCAGCTGCTATCAGGCCGATGCCGAGGGGCGCGCCTGCGGCCGCTGCGACAGTTGCCGCATCCGGTGCGAGGGCTTTGCTGCGGCCGGCGTGCCGGACCCGACCCGCTATATCCCCGCGTGATGCCCGCCGGCAGCCCGCCGGCTGCATGTTCGTTCCCGCAGGAATGAAAACGGGCTCGATCTCGTCTAGCGTCCGATGTATGCTGCGCACCCCGTGGGTGCAGGCCTGCCCTGAAATCTTTCGTCGAGAGGATACGTGATGGAATTCTCCAGTTTTTCAACTGCCGCGATGGCGTTCCTCGGTGGGGCGTTCATCCTCGCCTTCATCATGGGGGCCGTGGCGAACAAGACCAACTTCTGCACCATGGGCGCCGTCTCCGACTGGGTGAACATGGGTGATACCGGGCGTATGCGCTCCTGGCTGCTGGCGATCGCCGTGGCCATGCTGGGCGTGGCCATCCTCGAGTTCTTCGGGGTGCTGAGCGCCGACGGTTCCTTCCCGAACTACCGCATGAGCGAGTTCCAGTGGGTCGAGCATGCCCTGGGCGGCTTCCTGTTCGGGATCGGCATGACCTACGCCTCCGGCTGCGGGAACAAGACCCTGGTGCGCGTCGGTGGCGGCAACATCAAGTCGCTGATGGTGCTGATCGTGATCGCGATCATCGCCTACTACATGGTGCGCCCGCTGCCGGGTACTTCCGATACCCTCTATTCCCTGCTGTTCATGGACTGGACCACCGCGCTGGCCATCTCCACCCCGGCGGGCCAGGACCTGGGTACCCTGGTGGCCGGCGAAGAGAACGGCCTGACCGCCCGCCTGGTGCTGGGCGCGGTGATCGGCGTGCTGCTGCTGGCCCTGATCTTCAAGGCCGCGGACTTCCGCAAGAGCTTTGACAACATCCTGGGCGGTCTGGTGATCGGCCTGATGGTGCTCGGCGCCTGGTGGCTGACCAGCAACATCCAGATCGACGATGGCATGGACACCTATACCCCGCAGGCCTACGTGGCCGATTGGGACTTCGTGGCCGATGCAGACGCGGGTGAGCGCCCGTCCGAGAGTGCCCCGTGGGCCAACCAGTCGTTCACCTTCATCAATCCGATGGGCCAGAGCCTGCGTTACGTGTCGAGCGGGTTTGACAACACCGTGCTGTACTTCGGCGTGATGGCGCTGGCCGGCGTGATCCTCGGCTCCTTCTTCTGGGCCCTGGTTACCCGTGCGTTCCGCTTCGAGTGGTTCGCCTCGGTGCGCGACTTCGTGAACCACTTCATCGGCGCGATCCTGATGGGCTTCGGTGGCGTGCTGGCGATGGGCTGCACCATCGGCCAGGGCATCACCGGGATCTCCACGCTCGCGCTGGGCGGCTTCCTGACCTTTATCATGATCGTCTTCGGGGCCGCGCTGACCATGAAGATCCAGTACTACAAGATGGTCTACGAAGACGAGGCCTCCTTCGGCAAGGCGCTGATCACCTCGCTGGTGGACATGAAGCTGCTGCCGGGTGGCATGCGCAAGCTGGAAGCCATCTGATGGCGTAGCGGCGGGGGCGCCTTGCGTTTTCCCCGCCGCGCCGTAAACTACGCGGCACTGGAGGCCCGGTGATCCCGGGCCTTCGGTTTTGCAGCTCGGCCAGGGCGACCCGCGGGGTCGCCGCCGGCCAAACCGAAAAGGGTCGTTAGCTCAGTTGGTAGAGCAGTTGGCTTTTAACCAATTGGTCGTAGGTTCGAATCCTACACGACCCACCATTTTCTCCGGTCCCCGCGCCGGCACAAGGGCCCGTTCATACGGGCCTTTTGTGTTTGCGGGCGGGGAACACGCTAGAATGCGCGGCTAACGCGCGAACACAACAAGAGTTTTCTGCAAGATCGCGAAAGTGGCGGAACTGGTAGACGCGCTGGGTTTAGGTCCCAGTGGGGTAAAACCCGTGAGAGTTCGAGTCTCTCCTTTCGCACCACAGTCCGCATTTCCCAACGCCATGAAGGTTACCACTGCGATCGGCAGGGATGACCGATATCCGAACTATGACGAGGCCCTCCATGCAAGTTTCTGTTGAAGCCACCGGCAACCTGGAACGCAAGATGACCATCCAGGTCCCCTCCGAGCGGGTCGACACCGAGGTCGACAACCGCCTGAAGTCCCTGGCCAAGCGGGTCAAGCTGGACGGGTTTCGCCCGGGCAAGGTCCCGCTGAAGGTGGTGCGCCAGCGCTATGGCACCGGCGTCTACCAGGAGGTGCTGAGCGAGGTCCTGCAGGAGAGCTACCGCGAGGCGGTGCAGCAGGAGGGCCTGGAACCGGCCGGTAACCCGAGCATCGAGCCGACCAGCCTGGAGGGCGGCGACGCCATCGAGTTCACCGCCAGCTTCCAGGTGTTCCCGGAGGTGCAGGTGGCCGACTTCGCCGACGTCGAGATCGAGCGGCCGAAGGCCGAGGTGGCGGACGAGGACATCGACCGCGTAATTGACTCGCTGCGCGAGCAGAACAAGGAGTGGGCCGAGGTCAAGCGCAAGGCGAAGAAGGGCGACCGTGTCACCCTGGACTTCGTCGGCACCCTGAACGGCGAGGAGTTCGAGGGCGGCAAGGCCGAGGACTTCCAGGTCGAGGTCGGCGCCGGGCGCCTGATCGAGAGCTTCGAGAAGCAGCTCAAGGGCGTGAAGGCCGGAGAGGAGCCGACCATCGACGTCACCTTCCCCGAGGATTACCCGGCGGAGAACCTGAAGGGCCAGACCGCGCAGTTCGCCCTGACCATCAAGCAGGTCGAGGGGCCCAAGCTGCCGGAGGTCGACGAAGAGTTCGCGAAGAAATTCGGCATCGAGGACGGCTCGGTGGAGAAACTTCGCGCTGATGTGCGGTCCAATATGGAGCGGGAACTGCGTCAGGCCCTGAAGGGCCGGGTGAAGCAGCAGGTCCTGGAGGCCGTGGTCGACAAGCACGACTTCGACCTGCCGGACGCCCTGGTGAAATCGGAGATCAACCGTCTGCGCGAGGAAGCCGAGAAGCGCTTCGGTGGCGCCGAGCAGACCCAGCCGCTGCCGGACAGCCTGTTCGAGGACGAAGCGAAGCGCCGTGTCCGCCTGGGGCTGGCCCTGCGTGCGATCATCGACCAGAAGGGCTTCGAGGTGGACGCCGAGCGCGTCGAGCGCGATCTCGAGGAGATGGCCGCGACCTACGAGGACCCGGAAGAGGTGAAGAACTACTACCGCTCCAATCCCCAGGCCAAGAGCAACCTGGAGTCGCTGGTGCTGGAAGACCAGGTGGTCGACTGGGTGGTCGAGCAGGCCAAGGTCACCGAGAAGGAAACCAGCTTCCAGGACGTCATGAATCCGAACAAGGAGTCGACTGAATGAGCCACGACATGGCCGACCAGGGTGCGCAGCATGCCCAGGGCCTGAACCTGGTCCCGATGGTGGTCGAACAGACCGCCCGCGGCGAGCGCGCCTACGACATCTATTCCCGTCTGCTGAAGGACCGGGTCATCTTCTGTGTGGGTCCGGTCGAGGACTACATGGCCAACGTGATCGTGGCTCAGCTGCTGTTCCTCGAGTCGGAGAACCCGGACAAGGAGATCAGCCTGTACATCAACTCCCCGGGGGGCGCGGTCACCGCCGGCATGGCGATCTACGACACCATGCAGTTCATCAAGCCCGAGGTCAGCACGCTGTGCGTGGGCCAGGCCGCGAGCATGGGCGCTGTTCTGCTGGCGGGCGGGGCCCCCGGCAAGCGCCATACGCTGCCGCACTCGCGGGTGATGATCCACCAGCCGCTGGGCGGCTTTCAGGGTCAGGCGTCGGATATCGATATCCATGCCCGCGAGATCCTGAAGATCCGCGACGAGCTGAACCGCGTACTGGCCCACCACACCGGCCAGCCGATCGAGAAGATCGAGCAGGACACCGATCGCGACCGCTTCATGACCGCGACCGACGCCAAGGAATACGGCCTGGTCGACCACGTCCTGACCCACCGCAACTCCGCGGACGACTGATCCCCTCGTCCGCGCCGATCGCAACCGCGCCCCGGAGACCGGCTCCGGGGCGGGGCCTCAATACCGGACTTCTGCTTGGCCCGTTTGCAACTCACAGGCAAACGGGGCATGTTTTGAAGAACACTGAAATCGCAACCGAGGCAAACGGATGAGCGACGAAACCACCCCCTCCGCCGACGGCAAGCTCCTGTACTGTTCTTTCTGCGGAAAGAGTCAGCACGAGGTGCGCAAGCTGATCGCCGGGCCATCCGTATTCATCTGCGACGAGTGCGTCGAGCTGTGCAATGACATCATCCGCGAGGAGATGCAGGAGGCCGGCCACACCGAGCGGGATTCCCTCCCGACACCGCACGAGATCCGCGCGATCCTGGACGACTACGTGATCGGCCAGAACTCCGCGAAGAAGATCCTCTCGGTCGCGGTGTACAACCACTACAAGCGTCTGCAGGCCAAGGCCGGCAAGGACGATGTCGAGCTGTCCAAGTCGAACATCATGCTGATCGGCCCGACCGGCTCCGGCAAGACGCTGCTGGCCGAGACGCTGGCGCGAGTACTGAACGTCCCGTTCACCATCGCCGACGCGACCACGCTGACCGAGGCCGGTTACGTGGGCGAGGATGTCGAGAACATCATCCAGAAGCTGCTGCAGAAGTGCGACTACGATGTGGAGAAGGCCGAGAACGGCATCGTCTACATCGACGAGATCGACAAGGTCTCGCGCAAGTCGGACAACCCCTCCATCACCCGTGACGTCTCGGGCGAGGGTGTGCAGCAGGCGTTGCTGAAGCTGATCGAGGGCACCACCGCCTCGGTCCCCCCGCAGGGCGGACGCAAGCATCCGCAGCAGGAGTTCCTGCAGGTCGATACCAGCAACATCCTGTTCATCTGCGGCGGGGCCTTCTCCGGGCTGGAGAAGGTCATCCAGCAGCGCGCCGAGAAGGGCGGCATCGGCTTTGGCGCCGAGCTGCGTACCACCGAGGCGGCCAAGTCCGGTGGCCAGTGGCTCAAGCAGCTGGAGGCCGACGACCTGGTGCGCTATGGGCTGATCCCCGAGTTCGTGGGGCGCCTGCCGGTGCAGGCGACCCTGGACGAGCTGGACGAGGACGCGCTGATCACCATCCTGACCCAGCCGAAGAACGCCCTGGTCAAGCAGTACGCCCGCCTGTTCGAGATGGAAGGGGTGGAACTGGAGTTCCGCGACGATGCCCTGTCCGCGATCGCCCACAAGGCGATGGAGCGCAAGACCGGGGCGCGCGGCCTGCGCACCATCATGGAGAACATCCTGCTCGACACCATGTACGAGCTGCCGTCCATGGAAGGCGTCAGCAAGGTGGTGATCGACGAGGCGGTGATCCGCGGCGATGCCGAACCGTATCTGGTGTACGAGAACGACTCGTTCGCCAAGAAGCAGGCGGCCGCGGATTCCTGAGCGGAAGTGTTGCGGCGCCCTTGAAATGGGCGCCGCCGCCCCCACTTCCTCCTGTACATTCGTCCAGCCCTGAGGGGGCAACATGACCGATACCCACTCCTCCCAGAACGAGGTGGACTCCCCCGTCAAGCGCGTCGCGGTGCTGCCGCTGCGCGATGTCGTGGTCTATCCGCACATGGTCATCCCGCTGTTCGTGGGTCGCGAGAAGTCGATCCGCGCGCTGGATTCGGCCATGGCCGAGAACAAGCAGGTCCTGCTGGTCGCCCAGAAGAGCGCCGAGGTCGACGAACCCGAAGCCGGCGATCTGCACGATATCGGTACCCTGGGCAACATCCTGCAACTGCTGCGCCTGCCCGACGGCACCATCAAGGTGCTGGTGGAGGGGGCCCAGCGCGCCCGCGTGATGGATGTTTCCACCACCGGCGATGCGGAGAAGGAGGAGGACTACTTCGTCTCCGACATTCGCCTGATCGACGAGGAATACGACACCGAGGACAAGGAACTCGAGGTCCTCGGCCGCTCCGCGCTGAACCAGTTCGAGCAGTACATCAAGCTGAACAAGAAGGTCCCGCCGGAGATCCTGACTTCGCTGGCCGGGATCGACGACACCTCGCGCCTGGCCGATACCATCGCCGCGCACATGTCCCTGAAGCTCGAGGAGAAGCAGCAGGTCCTCGAGATCGCCAATGTGCGCGAACGCCTGGAGCACCTGGTCGCCAAGATCGAGGGCGAGATGGACGTGCTGCAGATCGAGAAGAAGATCCGCGGCCGCGTGAAGCAGCAGATGGAGAAGTCCCAGCGCGAGTACTACCTGAATGAGCAGATGAAGGCCATTCAGAAGGAGCTGGGCGACCTCGAGGACGCGCCGAACGAACAGGAAGACCTGGCCGAGAAGATCGAGAAGGCCGGGATGCCGGAGGAGGCCAAGAAGAAGGCCACCGCCGAGCTGAACAAGCTGAAGATGATGTCGCCGATGTCGGCCGAGGCCACCGTCGTGCGCAGCTACATCGACTGGCTGGTCAATGTCCCGTGGAAGAAGAAGACCCGGGTCAGCAAGGATCTGGCGCGTGCCGAGAAGATCCTCAACGAGGACCACTACGGCCTGGAAGAGGTCAAGGAACGCATCCTCGAGTACCTCGCCGTGCAGTCGCGAGTGCGCAAGCTGAAGGGCCCGATCCTGTGCCTGGTGGGCCCGCCCGGCGTCGGCAAGACCTCGCTGGGTCAGTCCATCGCCCGTGCGACCAACCGCAAGTTCATGCGCATGGCGCTGGGCGGGGTGCGTGACGAGGCCGAGATCCGCGGCCACCGTCGCACCTACATCGGCTCGCTGCCGGGCAAGATCATCCAGAACCTGGCCAAGGTCGGGGTGCGCAACCCGCTGTTCCTGCTCGACGAGATCGACAAGATGGCGATGGATTTCCGCGGCGACCCCGCCTCGGCCATGCTCGAGGTGCTGGATCCGGAGCAGAACCACACCTTCAGCGACCACTATCTGGAGGTCGATTTCGACCTGTCCGACGTGATGTTCGTGGCCACGGCCAACAGCATGCACATCCCCGGGCCGCTGCTGGATCGCATGGAAGTCATCCGGCTGTCCGGCTACACCGAGGACGAGAAGGTCAACATCGCCCACAACTACCTGCTCGACAAGCAGATCAAGGCCAATGGCCTGAAGCCGGCCGAGATCCAGATCTCCGATGCGGCGGTGCGCGACATCGTGCGCTATTACACCCGGGAGGCCGGTGTGCGCTCGCTGGAGCGCGAGATCGCCAAGGTCTGCCGCAAGGTGGCCAAGCAGCGCCTGCTGGCCAGCGAGAAGGAGCGTGCGCGGACCACATCGGTGACCCCGAAGACGCTGGAGAAGTACCTGGGCGTGCGCCGTTTCCGCTTCGGCCTGGCCGAGGAGAACGATCAGATCGGTCAGGTGACCGGTCTGGCCTGGACCGAGGTCGGGGGCGAGCTGCTGACTATCGAGGCCAGCGTGGTCCCGGGCAAGGGCAAGACCCAGCAGACCGGGAAGCTCGGCGACGTGATGCAGGAATCCATCCACGCGGCGCTGACCGTGGTGCGCTCGCGTGCCGAGGCCCTGGGGCTGGAGGAAAACTTCCACGAGAAGAAGGACCTGCATATCCACGTGCCGGAGGGTGCGACGCCCAAGGACGGACCATCTGCCGGTATCGGCATGTGCACCGCGATCGTCTCGGCACTGACCGGGATCCCGGTGCGAGCGGATGTGGCGATGACCGGGGAGATCACCCTGCGCGGCCAGGTCCTCCCGATCGGCGGGTTGAAGGAGAAGCTGCTGGCCGCCCATCGCGGCGGGATCCGCACGGTCCTGATCCCCGAAGAAAACGAGAAGGATCTGGTCGACATCCCGAAGAACATCAAGCAGAAGCTCGATATTCGCCCGGTGCGCTGGATCGACGAGGTCCTGGAGGTGGCGCTGACGCATATGCCGGAGGGCAAGGCGGGCGAGACCCCGGAAAAGGTCGAAGAAGTCGTCAAACCGGCCAAGGAATCCGGCCGTCGCCGGGTTCGGCACCACTAAGCGTCTGTAAACGGACGGAAACCGCGGGGACCCGCAGACCGGGGCTCCGCGGTTTTTTGTGGACTGGATCACACCCATGCGGGGGCGGTCAGGAGATCGCGTTTGACTCGTTTTCCGGGGGCTTGCTATAACCCCATCCGCATCACCTGATTTCTCGCCGAGGGCAGTTGCGGGGCCATGGAGAAAAGGCCTCCGGCTGGTGTAAGCTAGGCCCAGTCCGGCAGAAAGCCTGAGTCACCACTGAGATAAGGAAGCGCTTCATGAATAAATCCGAACTGATCGACGCGATCGCGGCGGAAGCCGATGTCCCCAAGGCCCAGGCCGGCCGGATCGTGGATGCCATGGTAAGTGTTGTTGGCGACACCCTCGCCAAGGGTGACCAGGTCTCCCTTGTCGGCTTCGGTACCTTCCTGGTGCGCGAGCGTGAGGCCCGCACCGGTCGTAACCCGCGTACCGGTCAGACCATCCAGATCGCCGCTTCGAAAACGCCTTCGTTCAAGGCTGGTAAAGCGCTCAAGGATCGAGTAAACTAGCGCGCTTTATCGGGTGCTTAGCTCAGTTGGTAGAGCGTCGCCCTTACAAGGCGAATGTCGGCGGTTCGAACCCGTCAGCACCCACCAAGTGCAGCCCTGACCCTGGTTGCACTGCAAGAATACGGAGCGGTAGTTCAGCTGGTTAGAATACCGGCCTGTCACGCCGGGGGTCGCGGGTTCGAGTCCCGTCCGCTCCGCCATCTCCGAGAAAGGCGCCCTTGTGGCGCCTTTTTCTTTTCTTGGCTATTGCGATCCAGGAGCAAAGAAGGTCAAGGGCGTTTGCACCACAGAGAACACGAAGGACGCGGAGAAGGGCAAGGAATTCGGGGCCGCGGCAACACGCGGCTTGCCCCCCCTGACACAACTTCATCCTTCCAATCCTACGATGCTCTGTCCTTCCCGCGGATCGCTATCGACTTTCTCCGTGCCCTCCGTGTCCTCTGTGGTGCAAACGCCTTTGACCTTGCCCTTCTTCGTGCCTTCGTGCGCTTCGTGGTGGATAACCTAGGCGCAGACGTGCGCGGGCGCGCCTGCTACCATCGGCGGTTGATTCCCGATTTCCTCTCCACGGCGGAGTGAGCAGAGACCATCATGTTGCAAGCGATTCGTGACCGGGCGAGCGGCTGGCTCGCCTATGTGATCATCGGCCTGATCACCATTCCCTTTGCCCTGTGGGGCCTGGGCGAGTACTTCGGCGGGGCCGGCCCGCTGGTGGCGGCCGAGGTGAACGGCACGGATATCGCGGTGCGCGATGTGCATCAGGAAGCGCGCGCCCAGCGCGACGAAATGGCGCGCATGTTCGGCGGCGAGATCCCCGATGATGTGCTCGACGAGCAGGGCATCCGCCTGCAGGCCCTGGAGACGCTGATCCGTCAGGAACTGTTGCGCCAGGCGGCGGATTCCGCCGGGTTCAAGGCCGCCGGTGACAGCGTGCTGCGCGAGATCCGCGGCATGCCGGTCTTTCAGGAAGAGGGGCGCTTCAGCCGCGAACGCTACAGCCAGCTGCTGAACGCCCAGCGCATCAGTCCTGCGGACTTCGAACAGGACATCGCGCGCAGCATTGTGCTGTCGCAGATCCAGCGGGGGATCCAGGCGACCGGCGTGGTACCGGAAAGCCTGGTGGAAGACTACAGTCGTCTGCGCAACCAGACCCGCGTGGCCAGCTGGCGGGTCTTCTCCGCGGACGAGTTCGACCGTCCGGACGTGGTGGACGAGGACGCCATCCAGGCGTACTACGAAGCCAATCCCGATGAGTTCACCACCACCGAGCGCGTACGGGTGAGTTATCTCCGGCTGGATCCGGAGGGCCTGGAGGCCGGGGTCGAGGTCACCGAGGACCAGGTGCGCGAGCACTACCGGGTGAACCGCAGCCGCTACGAGCAGCCGGAGCTGCGCGAGGTGCGCCAGATCCGTATTCAGGACACGGGCGAGGAGGGCGAGGCCCGCATCCGCGAGCTGCGCGAGCGGCTGGAGGCCGGCGAGGACTTTGCCGAGCTGGCCGAGGAATACTCGGAGGACAGCCTGACCGCCGACCGTGGCGGGCGAATGGGCGAGATCGCCCGGGGGGACCTGGGCTCGACGCTGGAGACCGTGATCTTCACCCTGCCGAAGGATCTGATCAGCCAGCCGGTGCGCACCGAGCGAGGCTGGTTCATCCTGGAGGTGACCGCGATCCAGGAGGCCCAGCCGCAGCCGTTCGAAGAGGTCCGCGACGAGGTCGAGCAGGATCTGCGCGATCGCACGGCGGAGCAGATGCAGATTGACGCCCTGGACGACATGATGGCGCTGGGGATCGAGTTCCCCGACAGCCTGGAGCCGGCGGCCGATGCGACCGGGCTGGAGATCCAGACCAGCGACTGGTTCTCGCGGGGCTCCGGGGACGGCATTGCGCGGCACCGCTCCATTCGAAACGCGGCGTTTGATCCGCGGGTGCTGGAAGACGGCCACAACAGCGAGGCGATCGACCTGCAGGACGGCTCCACCGTGATCCTGCGGATCGACGAACACCAGCCGTCCGAGCTGCGCCCGCTGGCGGAGGTGGAAGACACGATTCGCGAGCGCCTGCAGCGTCAGGCGGCGGCCGATGCTGCCCGTGAAGCCGGCGAGGCCCTGATCGAGCGCCTGACCGCGGCGGAGGACTGGGCCTCAGAGGCGGACGAGAACGGGGCCTGGAGTCGCTCGGTCGAGGTCACCCGCGAGCGCGCCGCGGAACTGCCCACCGGCTTGCAGGACCACCTGTTCCGCCTGCCGGCCCCGGGCGAGGGCGCGGTGGAGATCGCCGGTGCCCGGATCGGCGACGGCGACTTTGCCGTGACCGTGCTGGAAGAGGTGCGTATGGGCGAGGACGCCGCCGATGCCGCTGCACGCCAGCAGGCGCGTGACCAGATCGGTAATGCCTATGGCAGCGCCGAATTCCGGGCCTACCTCGCCTGGCTGGAAGAGCAGGCCGACATCAAGCGCTTCCCCGACGCGCTCGACTAGCCTGAGTCGTTGTTTGGAAAGGCCAAGGGACGTAACACCACGGAGGAGACGGAGCCCACGGAGAACGTCGATTGTGACTGACTGGACGGGGCGCGGGGAGCGATGCGTTTGTCCTGTCTCTCGGAATACCTTCGCGCTAAGCAGTCCCTGCGAATTCTCCGTGTCCTCTGTGCACTCTGTGGTTCAACGCCCTTGCCTTATGGCCGCTAATGCCGAGCGGGTTTGATTGGCCGAGACCGGTTGCAGCCCGAAAACAAGAAAGCCCGGCTCCGCTCATGCGGGCCGGGCTTTTCCATGTCTGCCACGGGAAGAGGCGGCATCGGGGCCGAAGCCTGCGAGCTACTTGTTGTCGAGGCCGATCTCGGCCGCGCCCAGGCCCACCGTGTTGTAGCCGGAGTCGACATACATGATCTCGCCGGTGATGCCGGAGGCGAGATCGGAGCAGAGGAAGGCGCCGGCGTTTCCGACCTGTTCGGTGGTCACGTTGCGCCGCAGCGGGGCATTGGCCTCGACGTGGTCGAGGATGCGCTTGAACTCGCCGATCCCGGAGGCCGCGAGGGTGCGGATCGGGCCGGCGGAGATCGCGTTCACCCGGGTGCTCTCCGGTCCCAGCGTATAGGCCAGGTAACGGACGTTCGCCTCCAGGCTCGCCTTGGCCAGACCCATCACGTTGTAGTTGGGCATCGAGCGTTCGGCGCCCAGATAGCTGAGGGTAAGGATGGAGGCGTCTCGATCCTTCATCATCGCGCGGCCGGCCTTGGCAAAGGCCGCGAGGCTGTAGGAGCTGACGTCGTGCGCGATGCGGAAGCCGTCGCGGGTCATGTTGTCGAGGAAGTCGCCTTCCAGTTGCTCCTTGGGTGCGAAGGCCACCGAGTGCACCAGGATGTCGACGCCGTCCCAGTAATTGTCCAGGTGCTCGAAGACCTGTTCGATCTCGCGGTCATCCTCGACGTTGCAGGGCACCAGGATGTCGGAGTCGAAGTCCGCGACCAGTTTCTCGACGCGATCGCGCAGGCGTTCGTTCTGGTAGGTGAAGGCGAGCTCGGCGCCCTCGCGATGCATGGCCGCGGCAATGCCGTAGGCGATGGAACGGTTGCTGGCAACGCCGACGATCAGTGCGCGCTTGCCCTTCAGAAAACCCATGTGACACTCCTTGGTTCGGATCCGTGCGGACGTACCCGGGCGGGCCGTCTCGACGGCGCCCGCCCGGCTGCGGAACCGGGGACGGGCGCGACTGTCTCCGGGATCATACCGATGTGGTGCTAGTGCGGCCAGCACCCGATGAGCCGAAGCAGGTGGCTTGCTATAGTGCCAGCACCCGCGGTCCCCGCGACCGCTCGCCCGTCATGCCGAAAACAGTGTGGCGGGCGGCCAGCGCAACAACCCGGAGGTCTTGTGAGTCGTCATTTCGGTTGGATCGTGACCCTGATCGTGCTGGGCATCCTGTTGCTGCTGGTGATGGTCCAGATCGACCGCCAGTGGCAGCGCATGGCCTCCATGCAGAACACCATGAGCGAGCAGGCTCGGGACCTGCGGGCGCTGCGGCGCAGCCTGCAGGGGCTGGAGTCGGACCTGGCCTCGGGACGTTTCGCCGGCATGGAGGCCGAGCAGGGCCCGCGGGCGGACGCGGTCCCGTCGGCCTTCCGCCGCGCGGCACGGGCCGCGGAGCAGGAGGACTACGCCGAGGGTGACTGGCTGGTGCAGGCCTTTGGCACCGGGCTCGCGACCATTACGCCGTATGTGTCCTCGGATGCCTATGCCTCCGAGGTGCAGAACTATGTGCTGGAGTCGCTGGTGGTTCGCGATCCGGACACCCTGGAATGGCAGGGTCTGCTGGCCGAGTCCTGGGAATTTGACGACAGCGGGACGGAGCTGACCTTCCGCCTGCGTTCGGGGCCGCAGTTTTCCGATGGCGAGCCACTGACCGCGGAGGACGTCGAGTTCACCTTCGATTTCCTGATGACCGATGCTATCGCGGTGCCGCGGGCGCGTGCCTTCCTGGAGAAGGTCGAGGCGGTGGAGGCCGTGGACGAACGCACGGTACGGTTCGTGTTCGAGGAACCGTTTTTCGATGCGATGCGGGTGGCCGGGGGCCTCGATGTGCTGCCGAAGCACTTCTACGAGCGCTACCTGGAGGACCCCGAGACCTTCAACGAGTCGCGCGGCATCCTGCTCGGTTCCGGCCCCTACCGGCTGGAGGACCCGACCGGCTGGACGCCGGACGCCGGGCGCATCGAGCTGGAGCGCAACCCGCGCTACTGGGGTCCGATCGAGCCGCCATTGGATCGCCTGGTCTGGCGCGTAATCCAGAACGACAGCGCGCGCCTGACCACCTTCCGCAACCGGGATATCGATGTCTACGGCGCCCGGCCCCGTGAATACGCCCGGCTACGTGACGACGAGGCGCTGCGCGAACGCGCGGACACCCACGAGTACATGAGTCCGACGGCGGGCTATTCCTATATCGCCTGGAATCAGCAGCGCAACGGCGAGCCAACGCGCTTCGCCGATCCGCGGGTGCGCAAGGCGATGAGCTACCTGACGGACGTCGACCGGCTGATCGAGGAGGTCATGCTGGGGTATGCCGAGCGGGCGATCTCGCCGTTCTCGCCGCGCAGCGATCAGCACAATCCGGATCTCGAACCCATCCCCTTTGATGTCGAGCGGGCCCTGGAGCTGCTCGCCGAGGCCGGCTATCGCGAGCGCAATCGCGACGGCGTGCTGGTCAACGAGGACGGGGAGCCGTTCTCCTTCGAACTGGCGTATTTCCAGGACAACGAGGACACCCGACGGATCGCTCTGTTCCTGCGCGATCTCTATGCGCGTGCCGGAGTGGAGATGCGACCCCAGCCGACCGAGTGGTCGGTGATGCTGGAAAAGCTCAGTCGCCAGGACTTCGACGCCATCACGCTGGGCTGGACCAGTGGCGTCGAGGTGGATATCTACCAGATGTTCCACTCCAGCCAGACCGTTTCCGGCGGCGACAACTTTATCCACTACCAGAACCCCGAGCTGGACGCGATCATCGAGGCGGCCCGCGGCGAGGTGGACGAGCCGGCGCGCATGGAGCTGTGGCGCGAGGCCGAGCGCATCCTGCACGAGGACCAGCCCTACACCTTCCTGATGCGGCGCCAGACGCTGGCCTTCATCGATCGGCGCATCCAGAACCTGGAACAGACCGCGCTGGGGCTTAACCTCGGGGCGGTGCCGCTGGAGATCTACGTGCCCTTCGAACTCCAGCGCTACGGACAGTAGTCGCCTATGGGCCACGTAGTGGAATCGATTGGCAGGCGGCGCGCAGGATGCTGACCTATATCCTGCGCCGCATGATCCTGATGGTGCCGACCCTGTTCGGCATCACCGTGGTCGTGTTCGCGGTGATGGCGGCGGCGCCCGGGGGCATCAGCGCCCTGACCCTGGTGGAGGGGCAGGGCCTGGAGCCGCAGGCGCAGAAGGCGATGGAGGAGTACTACAACCGCCTCTACGGCCTGGATCAACCGGCGCCGGTGCAGTTCGGACGCTGGCTCAACAACATCTCGCCGATCGGATTCGCCCAGGACGCGGACGGTTCGCTGACCGGATGGCCGCACTTCAAGGCGCCCAACCTGGGGACCAGTTTTCGCTACGGCCGCCCGGTGGTCGACCTGATCGCGGAGCGGTTGCCAATTACGCTGCTGCTGAACGTGCTGTCGATCCCGCTGATCTACATCGTCGCGGTGGCCGTGGGGGTGCGAGCGGCCACCCAGCACGGCCAGGCCTTCGACTCGCAATCCGGCGTAGTGTTGCTGGCGCTGTGGTCGGTGCCGACCATGCTGGCGGGCGTGCTGCTGATCGGCTTCTTCGCCTCCGACCAGTTCTGGCAGTGGTTTCCCACCGGGGGCATCAGCCAGCGCGCGGCACTGGACATGACCTTCCTGCCGACGGTGGAGGTGGTGTGGGCCCTGCCGCTGCTGCTGGTCCTGCCGTTTCTGGGCGCGGCCCTGGGGATCTACCTGGCGCGAACCCTGCCGGCGCGGATCCGTGGCGGGCTCGGGGCCGTGCTCGGGGCCCTGTGTGGCTGGCTGATGTTCCGCGACCTGGCCGTTGCCGGGACGGTCAGTACCGGGGTCGCCATGGGGGTCGGCGCCGCGGTCGGCTGGCTGATGGCGCACAGTGACTGGGGGGTGCTGCGCGGCTTCTATCTGGGCACGCTGGGGCTGGGCGCGGGGCTTGCGCTGGCCCTCGGACTGGCGCCGGGCAGCATGGTGCCCGGCTTCCTGCTGGATCGGGCCTGGCATCTGGTGCTGCCGGTGCTGTGTCTGTCCTACGGCGGGCTGGCGTTCCTGGCCAAGCTGTCGCGCTCGGCGGTGCTGGAGAACCTGACCTCGGACTATGCGCGCACCGCGCGGGCCAAGGGGGTCGCCGAGCACGACGTGCTGTGGCGCCACGTGTTCCGCAACTCCCTGCTGCCGCTGATCACCGTGTCCGCCACCCTGCTGCCCTCGCTGCTGGCCGGGTCGGTGATCGTGGAGGCCATCTTCTCCATTGACGGCATGGGCAAGCTGGCGGTGGAGGCCGTGCAGACGCGCGACCGCGAACTGGTGCTGTCGATCACCCTGATCTCCGGGGTGCTGACCCTGGTCGGCTACCTGCTGGCGGACCTCGCCTACGCCATCGTCGATCCGCGGGTGAACTATGACTGAGCCGAGCCGCCATCCGGAAACCGGGGGTCGCCGCAGCCGCTCCTGGGCGCGGCGCGTGGTGGGCGAGGTCCTGCTGCGCTGGGGCGCGCGCCTCGGGATTGGCTGGATCGCGCTGTTGACTCTGGTGGCGATCCTCGCGCCGGTGCTGGCGACCTCCCATCCGCTGCTGGTGCAGACCACCGACGGCGAGTGGGCGATGCCCTTCCTGCGCTATCTGACGGCAGCCGACGTGACGCTGTTCGGTCTGCTGGTGCTGGCGCTGGTCTTCTGGCGCCTGCCCGGGCGGCCCTGGCGACGCTTCGGGCTGTGGGCCGCGCTGGGCGCGGTGCTGGCCGCGGTGGCCTGGCAGACGGTCTCGCCGCCGTCGCTGGTGATCCACGATCAGTACCGCGAGGCCGAGCGCATGGGCGAATACCAGACGGTGATTCGCGCCCCGATCCCGTATTCGCCGCGCGACTACCTGCGCGACTATGCCGATACCGGCCTGGAGGCCCCGCGCGAGGCGCCGGATCGGGTGCACTGGTTCGGCACTGACGACACCGGTGCGGATGTCCTCTCGCGCATGATCCACGCCTCGCGCATCGCGCTGTCCATCGGCTTCATCGCCACCGGGATCGCGCTGGGGATCGGGGTGATCCTGGGCGGGCTGATGGGCTACTTCTCGGGGATCGTGGACATCATCGGCATGCGCCTGGTGGAGATCTTCGAGGCGATCCCGACGCTGTTCCTGCTGCTGACCTTCGTTGCCTTCTTCGGCCGCTCGCTGTACCTGATGATGCTGATCATCGGCCTGACCTCCTGGTCCGGCTACGCGCGCTATGTGCGCGCGGAGTTCCTGCGCCTGCGCCAGCAGGACTTCGTGCAGGGGGCGATCGCGTCGGGGCTGTCGCTGCCGTCGATCCTGTTCCGGCACATGCTGCCGAACGGGATCGCGCCGATCCTGGTGGCAGCCAGTTTCGGGGTCGCCTCGGCCATCCTCGCCGAGGCGACGCTGTCGTTCCTCGGCCTGGGTCTGGTGGATGATCCCTCCTGGGGGCAGATGCTGAACCAGGCGGTACAGAGTTCCACCTTCAACTGGTGGATGGCGGCCTTCCCCGGCGGGGCGATCTTCCTGACGGTGTTCGCCTACAACCTGATCGGCGAGGCCCTGCGCGACGCCGTGGACCCGCACGCGCGCTCGGCCGCGCGCAGTGCCAATCGCGATGCCGGCGCGCGTCCGGCGGCCGGTGCCACCAGCGCGACCAGCGGCGGGGTGCGCTGAACATGCTGGAGGTGCGCAACCTGCAGATCCGTCACCGTGACAGCGAGGCACCGCTGGTTGCGGAGGCGAGCTTCGCCATCCGCGGTGGCGAACTGTTCGCGCTGGTCGGGGAGTCGGGTTCCGGCAAGTCGATCACCGCGCTGGCCATCATGCGCCTGCTGGACGAGGGCTTCGAGCGCCCCACGGGCGAGGTCTGGCTGGCCGGGCGCGAGGGACGCCAGGAACTGCTGGGGCTGCCAGCCCCGGCGATGCAGCAGGTACGCGGCGACCGAGTGGGGATGATCTTCCAGGAGCCGATGACTTCGCTGAATCCGGTGCTGACCGTGGGCGATCAGATCGAGGAGGTGCTGCGTCTGCACCGCCCCCAGATGAGCCCGGAGCAGCGCGCCGCGCGCACGCTGGAGGTGCTGCGCGAGGTGCAGCTGCCGAACCCCGAACAGCGCCGCGACGAGTATCCGCACAAGCTCTCCGGCGGGCAGCGCCAGCGGGTAATGATCGCGATGGCGCTGGTGGCGGAGCCGGACCTGCTGATCGCGGACGAGCCGACTACCGCGCTGGACGTGACCATCCAGGCCGAGATCCTGAAGCTGATCGACCGCCTGCGCGAGAAGAACGGCATGGCGGTGCTGCTGATCACCCACGACTTCGGGGTGGTGGCCTCGGTGGCCGACCGGGTGGCGGTGATGCGCGAGGGGCGGCTGGTGGAGCAGGGCGAGTGCCTGCCGTTGTTGCGCGACCCGCAGGATGCTTATACGCGCAAGCTGATCCAGGCCCTGCCGGAGAATCTGCCCCCGCTGCCGCCGGTGCCGGGCGCCGGACGCAATGCGCTGCTGCAGGTCTCCGGGCTGCAGGTGCACTTCCCGGTGCTCAAGGGGCTGATGCGCCGCCAGGTCGACGTGGTGCGCGCGGTGGACGATGTCAGTTTCGAGCTGGAGAACGGCGAGGTGCTGGCGGTGGTCGGCGAATCCGGCTGTGGCAAGACCACCCTGGGCCGGGCCATCCTGCGCCTGGTGGAACCGACCGGTGGCGAGGTCCGCTACCGCGGCGAGTCGCTGACCCGCATGCCGCGCAAGCCCCTGCGCCGACTGCGGCGCCACCTGCAGGTGGTGTTCCAGGACCCGGCCTCGTCCCTGAATCCGCGCCTGAACGTGCTGACGCTGCTGACCGAGCCGATGGCGGTGCACGGCATCGGGGCGGACGTGGACGAACGCATCGCCCTGGCCGGGCAGGTCCTGCAGCAGGTGGCGCTGCCGGAAGATACCCTGTGGCGCTATCCGCACGAGTTCTCCGGCGGTCAGCGCCAGCGCATCGCGATCGCGCGGGCCCTGGTGCTGGATCCGGACGTGATCATCTGCGACGAGGTCACCAGTGCGCTGGACGTGTCGGTGCAGGCAGAGGTGCTGCAGATCCTTGCCCGGCTGCGGGCCGAGCGGCGTCTGGCGATGATCTTCATCACCCACGACATGGGCGTGGTCGAGTACTTCTCCGATCGCATGCTGGTGATGCACGACGGACGCATGGAAGAGATCGGCGCCACCGAGGAGGTGCTGGCCAGCCCGAAGGCCGAGTACACCCGCCACCTGCTGGACGCCGTGCCCCGCGTCTCGCGCTACCTCTGAACCGGGCGAGCCGGCGGCAATGTGCCTTGGTGCGGTCGTTTTGATTCACCACGAAGCGCACGAAGACACGAAGAAGGGCGAGGTCAAGGGCGTTTTCACCACTGAGGGCACAGAGGGCACGGAGAAGGCCCGGGTTCCGGCTCCTGTGTGCCTTGCTCGGTAAGTATCTGAAGGCCCATTTATTATTCTGAAAACAGGACTGACCGGCGCCATATGGGAAACCGCGCAGCGGTTATCCGGGATCTTTCGGGATGGGCAACGGTAGGCGTGAGCCTCAACAGGTCCCGGCTTTTCCCTGCGCTTCGGCAGGGATGACGAGGTCGAATGCTCCGGGAGGGATGATGGGATACCACACCGCAGGGTTCGCTGAGTCAGAGGCGTACCCAGGACCGCGAGCGATTATTTCTTCGTGTTCTTCGTGGCCTTCGTGGTGAACCGCCGTGCGCGGCCATTTGGTCAGAGCGGTGTCTATCTCTGGCAGGTGGGGCAGTAGCTGCTGGCGCGCTGGCCGATGCGGCGGGTGCGCAGTACATCGGCGCAGACGTGGCAGGGTTCCCCGGCGCGGCCGTAGACGTGCAGGGACTGGCGGAAGTAGCCGTGGGTACCGTCCTCGCGGAGGAAGTCGCGCAGGGTGGTCCCGCCCTGCTCGATGGCCTCGGCCAGTACGGCCTTGATGTGTGCGGCCAGGCGCTGGTATTCCGCGCGGGTGACGCGGCCGGCCGCGCGACCGGGCCGGATGCCGGCGAGGAACAGGGCCTCGGTGGCGTAGATGTTGCCGACCCCGACCACGATGGCCTGGTCCATGATGAAGGCCTTCACCGGGCCACGGCGGCCGCGGCTGCGCAGGAAGAGGGTGTCGCCATCGAATGCGGGGTCCAGGGGTTCCGGGCCGAGCTCAGCCAGGAGCGGATGCGGGGTGCCGTCGTCTGGTAGCGGCAGACAGCAGCCGAAGCGGCGCGGGTCATGCAGTCGGACCTGATAGCCGTTGTCGAGGTGAACGATCAGGTGGTCGTGGCGCCGCAGTGGTGTCTCCGGCGGGCAGTGGCGCAGGCTGCCGGACATCCCCAGGTGCAGCAGCACGCCGGCGCGATCCGTCTCCAGCAGGAGATACTTGGCCCGGCGGGCCAGTCGGTGGACCTGCGCGTCGACCAGCCGCGTGGTCAGGTCTTCGGGGACGGGCCAGCGCAGGCGTGGCTCGCGGACCTCGAAGGCGGTGATGCGGCGCCCGGCCAGCAGGGGTTCCAGTCCGCGTCGGGTGGTCTCGACCTCGGGCAGTTCAGGCATGCACGCCCTCGATCTCCAGCAGCAGCTCGCGGCGGCAGATGTCGCCGCGCACCCACTGCACGATCGGACCCGGGTGGGCCGCGTTGTAGTGTTCCGCCAGCACGGCCGCGACCCGGGGGCGGTCCTCCGGGCGGCGCAGGTAGACACGCAACCAGGACGGCCGGGGCAGCTTGCGCCCGGCGGTATTGTGCAGGGCCTGGAGGTTGGCGAGGGTCTCGCGCGCCTGGGCCACTACGTCGTCCGGGTGCCGGCTCTCGTGGCCGACGATGCTGGCGGTGCCGGAGAGCAGGATCAGCGGGCCGTCGGCCGTATCCAGTTGTGTGGCGCGGGCAAAGGTCGGGCTCTTCGGGCTGTAGCGCGCCGGGTAGTGGTAGGCGCTGACCTGGCGCGGGTTCTCCAGCGGTTTCGCCGGTGTCCGGGTGGCGATCAGGTAGATCACCAGCTGGCGCCGGTCGCCACCGATCGCGGTGGCGGCCGGCATGCTGGCCAGCGGGACCTGCAGAGCCTCCAGGGCGGCGGCGCGCCCGACACAGAACGCCTGGTAGCGTTCCAGTCCGTCCTCTTCGCCGTGGATATCGCCGAAGAAGTTCCAGATGCGCGCCAGGTGTTCGTAGCCGCGCGTGCGGCAGGCGGCCAGCAGCGACTGGTAGGCCTGTTCGGTCTGCTCCCGCAGCCCGTGGTCCGGGCCGGTCCAGCTCGCAAACAGCACATCGTCGTGTTCCAGCAGGTGCACGGGGCCCTCGCGGGAGGAGCGCGGCGTGCCGGGGGCGGTCCAGTATTCGACATAGTCATCCGGCGCCAGGGGGCTCAGTCCCGGATGGATCTCGAGGGTGCCGCGCGCGGCCTCCATCCCTGCGGGCTCGCGCAGCCGGATCCGCAACCCCGTGTCGGGGCCTGTCGCGGCTTCCGGCATCAGCTGGCTGCGCAGGGTGAGGGGCATCGTCTAGGGCTCCGCCAGGGATGCGAGAAGGTCCTCGGTCCAGCGTACGGCTTCCAGGTAGAGGCGGCTGGAGACCGGCGCGGGGACGGGGGCATTCGCGCTGTCGGGCGGCAGCGCGGGGCCCTCGAAGGCGGCGATGGTCGCCAGCAGCGGCGCCAGCGGGCCGCTCCCCTCCAGCAATGCCTGTTCCATCTCCGTGGACAGGTGGAGCTCGCCGAGGATGCGCCGCAGCGGCACACCCAGCACCCGGTCCAGGCCGGACAGCATGCCGAGCGTGAAATAGCGCTCGCATTCCTCCGGGGGCAGGCCCAGGGCGCGGGCCATCAGCATGCCCATGCGGGCGCGGATCATGACCTGTTCGAGACCGTGGCTCTGGCCGTCGGCGCCGCGCAGGACCATCAGCATCGCCAGGCGCTTGATCCGCCCCTGACCCAGCCGCAGGATCGCATCGTACAGGGAGTCCGTGGGCCGCCGGCCCCGGTAGGCCGGGCTGTTGGCGAGGCGCAGCAACTGGATTGCCAGCCCCGGTTCGGCGGCGATCAGGCGCTCCAGTTCGGCCGGCGTGGGATCGGGGGCCTGCAGGGCCTTGAGCAGGCGCAGCAGGGCGAGTTCCAGGCTCTCCAGACGCTGCCCCTCGATCACGTGGGGAAAGGACAGGTGAAAGCCCTGGAACAGGCTGAACCCGAGGTGGCGGCAGCGCGCATAGTCCTCGGCGGTCTCGACCTTCTCGGCCAGCAGTTCCACTCCGAAGCCGCGCAGGGTGTCGACTTCCTGCGCCAGGCGTTCGCGGCCCAGGGTCAGCACGTCGAGCTTGACGAGGTCGGCCAGCTCGACCAGTTCCGCATGGCTCTCCTGGAACTGGTAGTCGTCGAGCGCAATGCGAAAGCCCCGGGCCTTCAGGCGGCGCACGGCGGCGACCACTTCGGCGTCGATCTCGACATCCTCGAGGATCTCCAGCACCACCTGCTCCGGTGGCAGGCTGGTGATGACGTCGTGCTCGAGGAAGCCGCGGGTCAGATTGACGAACGCCAGGTGCTCGCCGACGAGATGCTCCAGCCCGATGTCGATAAAGGCGCTGCGCAGGAGATCGGAGGTGGCCAGGTCGCCGTCGGTGACCGAGGCGGTATCCATATGCCCCGCGCGAAAGAGGAGCTCGAAGCCGACCAGGTTCTCCTGATCGTCGAAGATGGGTTGCCGGCCGACAAAAATTGGTTGCATGCTTGCGTCAGGTGAACACGATCAATCACGGATGGGCGGCCACGACGAAGTGCGGCAGGCCGGCTCGGGAGGAACACACGCACCATGGATTCGATTGATGCGCCATTTGGCGAAGTCGTGGAGTTGCGCCAGATCCTGCACGACTCGGGGGTTCCGTTGCTGCGGGTTATTATCCGCGATGGCGAACGTTATACCAAGATCGAACTGGACCCGGCGACCGCGCATCGTTGGGGGCGCGTGATGACGCGCTGGGCGGAGACCGCTGCGGAGGGCAGCGCGGCATCCGGGAAGGGTGGTCAGCCGGATCCGGTCTGAGGATGGGCCCCGGGTGCGCGTTGCGGTGCATCCGGGGCTTCCGGCCACGCAGACACAAAAAGGGCCCGGCACCGCGTGAGCGGGCCGGGCCCTTTTTCGCCCGGGATCAGGCAATCGTGCCGGGGGGCGCGATTACTTGATCTTGGCTTCCTTGTACATCACATGCTTGCGGACGACGGGATCGAACTTCTTGATCTCCATCTTCTCGGGCATGTTCCGCTTGTTCTTCGACGTGGTGTAGAAGTGGCCGGTGCCGGCGGAGGACACCAGGCGGATCTTGTCGCGTGCGGACTTGGCAGCCATCGTGAAGCCTCCTTAGACCTTTTCACCGCGGGCACGGCAGTCCGCCAGGACCGCGTCGATGCCGCGCTTGTCGATAATGCGCATGCCCTTGCTGCTGACGCGCAGGCGTACGAAACGGTTCTCGCTCTCCACCCAGAAACGGTGGGAGTGCAGATTGGGCAGGAAGCGCCGCCGCGTCTTGCGGTGGGCGTGCGAAACGTTGTTACCGGTCGCCGGGCGCTTGCCGGTCACCTGACATACTCGGGCCATCGGGGGACTCCGGAATTTGGGTCTACCAGAAAGACGGCGGACTATAGCGCAGCCCCGGGGCCGGTGCAAGGGAGAAACGGGTCTGGCGCGGCGCGCTCAGTTGGCCCCGGGGGCGCAGTGGGCTCGGACCCGGGGCGCCACGCCGCATTCGCGGGCCCAGGCAAGCGTTGAGTCCAGCGGCATCGGACGGGCGATGCCGAAGCCCTGGGCCGCGTCGCAGCCCCATTGTTGCAGGGTGTCCAGGGTGGCGGCGTCCTCCGCCCCTTCCGCCACCACCTTCAGCCCGAGGTCGCGGGCGAGACTGATGCTGGCGCGGGTGATCTGCGCATCCACCGCGTGTTCCAGCATCTGGCGCACGAAGGCCTGATCGATCTTGAGGGTGGTGACCGGCATCCGCTTGAGATAGGCCAGCGAGGAGTAGCCGGTGCCGAAGTCGTCGATGGCGAGCGCCAGCCCGGCGGCGGTCAGGCGGTTGAGGGCGGTGATCACCTCGTCCGGATCGGCCATCAGGGCGGTCTCGGTGAACTCGAGCTCCAGGGCGCAGGGGGGCAGGCCGGAGGCGTGTACCTGTTCCAGCAGATCATCGGCGAATGCCGGGTCGAGGAAATTGCGTGCGGAGATGTTGATGCTGACCGGCATGGTCAGGCCGTGCTCGCGCAGGGTGGCGAGGTCCGCGAGGGCCAGGCGCAGGACGCGGCGCGTCAGCTCGTGGATCAGCCCGGTGCGCTCCGCCTGCGGGATGAACTCGCCCGGGGAGATGCGTCCGCGCGTGGGGTGTTCCCAGCGCAGCAGGGCTTCCAGCCCGATCAGTTGCCGGGTCTCCAGGTCCACCTTGGGCTGGTAGTGCAGGTGCAGCTGGCCGTCGTCCAGGGCGCCCTGGAGCTCGCCGAGGAGCTCGACCGTATGCAGGCTGTTGTCGTCGCTGCGCCGGTCATAGCTGCGGTAGCGCCGGCCCGAATGGCTCGCCTGGTGCATGGCCATCCAGGCCTTGGTCAGCAGCCGGGTCGGCTCGTCCTGCTCGTGGAAGGGGAAGGACGAGATCCCCGCGTGGGCCCCGAGATAAACCGGGATGTCGTAGACCTCGAAGGGGGCCTGCAGGGCGTCGATCACCGCCTGGGTTACCGCCAGGGCCTCCTTGCGCCCGCGGTGCGGCAGGATCAGGGCGAAGTGGTCGTCGTGGATATGAAACACGTCGGCCCCGGCAGGACCGGCCACGCCCTGCATGCGGTCGGCGATGCCGCGCAGCAGGGGGCGCTCGGCGGCCAGGCCGAGGGCGCTGATGCTGTCCTGGTAGTTGTCCATTTGCAGGCTGATCACGAACACCCGTGTGGCGGCGGCCTGCGGGGCCTCCGCCTGGCGCATCAGCTGCTGGACGTACTGTTCCAGTGACTCGCGGTTGGGCAGGTTGGTTACCGGGTTGGTGTAGGCCTGCTCCAGCAGGCGGGCGGAATGCCGCCGCAGGGTGTCGAAGAGCCAGCCGGAGAAGCCGCCCAGCACCACGTAGATGCCCGTGCGCGTGAGCCAGTTCAGGGCGGGCTGAGCCGCCCCGGTGGCCGTGTCCAGGGGCATGAAGGGCCCGAGGAGCAGGCCGGCCAGCAGGCCGAAGGCCAGCCCGCCCGACAGGCCGAACAGGGCCGCCCCCAGCAGCACCGGGATCAGGATGAAGTTGAGATAGGCCGTGGAGGTGCCGCCGGTCTGAAAGACCAGCAGGGTGACCAGTGCCATCAGGAGCGCGGCGGCGGCCGCCCCGGCGACCCTCCAGCGCTTGTGGATGCCTTGCGAGCGCCCATGCGACCAGGCGTGGTACGGGGATGCCCCCATTCCGGTTCCTTCGGCTTGCGCCATGATGTCGTGATTCCCTTATAGACGTTTCTCGCGCGGGCGGGGCAAGGATCCGGGCCGATGCGTCCGGGAGGCGGGTCGCTGTTGCCCGTCGCGGGGGCTTGGTAGCATCCGGGGATGGTACGGACTTTATTCTCCAGGACGGGGCGGCATGGCTGATCGGCGGTTGCAGGTCTTTCTAACGGTGGCGCGGCTGTTGTCCTTCACCCGCGCCGCCGAGGTGCTGCACATGACGCAGCCGGCGGTGACCTTTCAGGTGCGGCAGCTGGAGGAACAGCTGGATACCCGGTTGTTCGATCGCAATCACAATCGGGTGACACTGACCGATGCCGGGCGGCTCGTGCAACGCTATGCCGAACGCATCTTCGATACCTACGGCGAGCTGGAAGCCGCCCTGCGCGAGCTGAAGGGCGCGAATGGCGGGGCGCTGGTGATCGGGGCCAGTACCACGGTGGCGGAATACATGCTGCCGGCCCTTCTGGGGGCCTTTCGTCGCGAGCATCCGGATATCGGCATCCGCCTGCGGGTGGGCAATACCGAGAGCGTGGTGCTCATGGTCGAGGAGGGCAGCGTGGATCTCGGTATTGTCGAGGCCCCGGTGACCCACCGCAGCCTGCAGGTGCAGCCCTGCCTGGTCGATCAGTTGCGCCTGATCGTGCCGCCGGATCACGAACTGGCCACGCGCGAAAGCGTTCGCGTCGCGGACTTCATCGAGCGTCCATTCATATGCCGCGAGGAGGGTTCCGGGACCCGCGAGGTCATCATGGAGTACCTTGGGCGCGCCGGGTACGACCGCAGCAGCCTGCGGGGCTGCATGGAACTGGGCAGTTCGGAGGCGATCAAGGGTGCGGTAGTGGCCCGTATGGGGCTCTCGGTGCTGTCCGAGGCGGTGGTGGCCAAGGAGCTGGAACTGGGCGAACTGGTGGCACTGCCACTGTCACCGCCGCTGGAACGGCCGATCTCCCTGGTGCACGCGCGGCAGAAGTTCCGCGTGCCCACGCTGGAGGTGTTGATGCAGTTCCTGCGCGGATACTGCACGGCAGAGGAAAACCGGGATTGAGGTACGCGGTGCGGTCCGCGATGCCGGGCAACCGCACGGCCGTCATGTGCGTTGTTCGCCGGTCGGAGTGACGCCGCCGCGAGCCGGCCCCGATCCGTGTTTCCCTCGCCCGGCCCCGAATACAAAATCAGGATAGACGCGACATGAAGAACTACTGCGTAGTGCAGCATACCTATTCCGAGTTTCTCGGACTGATCGAGTCACAGCTGGAAAAACGCGATATTGGCTTTTCCTACTATCGGCCGTTCGTGGGGCAGGATCTGCCCGGTTCCGCGGCCCAGTTCGACGGGCTGTGGCTGCTGGGCGGCGCCTGGCCGACCGCGGATCACGAGGAGAACCCGCAGGTCCCGGACGAGCTGTCGCTGATCGACATCTTTCGCCGTTCGAAGCGCCCGGTGGTCGGGATCGGCATGGGCGGATTGCTGGTGGCCGAGCAGGCCGGTGGCACCGCGCACGAGGACCCGATGTATCGCGCGCGTTTCGTGACCGCACACAAGACCGCGGCGGGCGAGGGCGACGAACTCGCCGAGGCCCTGGATGGCCGACGGGTGCTGCAACTGGTCAATGGCCGGGTCGACCTGCCGGACGGCGTGCAGCCGGTGCTGGTGGACGACGACGGCGACTGGCTGGCGATCCGGCCGGACGAACTGACCTATGGCATGCTGTTTCGACCCGAGATGAAGCCCGGGATGCTCGAGGACATCATCATGGAGGCGCGTCACAACCCGCCGCCGAACATGGGCGAACTCCTGGGCGAGGCGCGCATGGAATGGGGCGAGATGCAGAAGGTGACCGAGGACGTGATCGTGGCGCTGGTGAAGGCGCTGGGCCTGATGCAGGAACGCCGCAAGATGCCGGTATTCAGCCTGAAGATCGAGGACGAGGGATGATCCCGCCACTGGGCATGGGCAGCGATGGCGGTCTGTCGGGAGGCGATCTTGGCTCGGTGCTGGGGGGCGCGCGCAAGAAGGGGCGTGAGGACCCGGCGCGGGCGATCGCCGAGATCGCCGCGCGGCTGTCGCCCGAGGACCAGGCCAGCCTGCTGAAATTTGCCCGCTTTCTGGAGCAGGAATCGCCGGCCCCCGCACCGGAGCCGGTGCCCGAGCCGGAGCCCATTCCGCGGCCGGAGAGCGAGTCGGTGATCAAGGCCATGCGCCGCCTGTCCGCCACCTACCACATGCTGGATCGCTCCAAGCTGCTGAACGAGACCTCGGCCCTGATGGGACAGCACGTGATGCAGGGGCGTCCGGCGGTGGAGGTGATCGACGAGCTGGAGGTCGTCTTCCGTACCCATTACGAGAAGGCGGTGGCCCAGGACCCGACCCGTTCCGCGGACGGGGATGACCCGGAGGCGGGAGGAGCGTCGCGATGATCGACATCCTGCGTCAGTGGTACCAGCGTCATTTCACCGATCCGCAGGTGGTGATCCTGGCGTTTCTGCTGCTCGCGGGATTCCTGGTCATCATCTTTGCCGGGCGTATCCTGGCGCCGCTGCTGGCCTCGCTGATCATTGCCTACCTGCTGGAGGGCGCGGTACGGAGGCTGGTCCTCTGGCACATCCCGCGTATCCTCGCGGTCACCTGCGTGCTGCTGGCCTTCCTGGCACTCACCGTTGCGGCGCTGTTCAGTGTGGTGCCGCTGATGTCGGCCCAGGTCACCCAGCTGGTGCGCGAGCTGCCGGGCATGATCTCGGAGGGCCAGAAGCTGCTGCTGCAGCTCCCCGAGCGCTACCCGCAGCTGATTACCGACGAACAGGTCCTCGAGCTGATGGGGGCGATCCGCGCCGAGGCGACCCTGCTGGGGCAGCGCGTGGTGTCCTTCTCGCTGTCGTCGGCGCGGCACATCGTGGATGTGGTGATCTACCTGATCGTGGTCCCGCTGATGGTGTTCTTCATGCTGAAGGACCGTGACCTGATCCTCGGCTGGGTGCGCGGGTTCATGCCCCGGGATACCCACCTGGCCAGCCAGGTGTGGCGCGAGGTGAACCTGAAGATCGCCAGCTACGTGCGCGGCAAGTTCATCGAGATCGTGATCGTCTGGGCGGTCACCTTCCTGACCTTCAACTGGTTCGGGCTGGAATACGCGGTGCTGCTGTCGTTCATGGTGGGCATCTCGGTGATCATCCCGTACATCGGGGCGGCGGTGGTGACCATCCCGGTGGCCGCGGTCGCCTATTTCCAGTTCGGCCTGAGTTCCGAGTTCGCCTGGGTGCTGATCGCCTACGGGGTGATCCAGTTCCTCGACGGCAACGTGCTGGTGCCGCTGCTGTTCTCCGAGGTGGTCAACCTGCACCCGGTGGCGATTATCGCCGCGGTGTTCGTGTTCGGCGGCATCTGGGGGCTCTGGGGGGTGTTCTTCGCCATCCCGCTGGCGACCCTGGTGCATGCGGTGATCAAGTCCTGGCCGCGAGCCCAGCACCCGCCGCCCGAAACCCCGACGGACGGCGAGGCCGGTTCGGCCGAAGCCGTCACCAAGTAGCCCGAAATCCCGGACCTCCGCCGCGCCCGCCCGCGGGCCCGGCGGCTGGTTGGTCCCCATTCGATAACAAGAAGAACGCATGACCGGAACCGAGATCCTGATGAATGTGACGCCCCAGGAGAGCCGTGTGGCCCTGGTGGAAAACGGCGTCCTGACCGAGCTGCACCTGGAACGCACCCGTCGCCGCGGGATCGTGGGCAACATCTACAAGGGCCGGGTGGTGCGCGTGCTGCCGGGCATGGACGCAGCCTTTGTCGACATCGGCCTGGAGCGTACGGCCTTCCTGCACGCCTCCGACGTGGCGCCGGTGGAGCGCGAGGAGCTCAATGGCAATGCGCTGTCGGGCGGGGATGCCCCGGCAACCGCCGCGGGCAACGGGACCGCCAATGGCGGCGCGGCGCCGGCGCGCGAGGGCATCCGCGAACTGCTGCGCGAGGGGCAGGACATCCTGGTTCAGGCGGTCAAGGATCCGCTGGGGTCCAAGGGCGCGCGCCTGACCACCTACATCACGCTGCCGTCGCGCAACCTGGTGCTGATGCCGAACCAGTCGAATGTCGGGGTGAGCACGCGCATCGAGGACGAGGGCGTGCGCGCGCGGCTGCGCGAGTCCATCGAGCAGCTGCGTGACGAGCTGGCCCCGCAGCACGGCTTCATCGTGCGCACCGCCGCGGAGCTGGCGGATTACGAGGCCCTGTACAACGATACCGCCTTCCTGAAGAAGGTCTGGGACAGCCTGCAGGAACAGGCGGCCAGCGCGCCGCCGGGGACCGAGGTCTACGCCGACCTGCCGCTGGTCGAGCGCATCCTGCGCGACATGGTGGGGGTGGACATCGAGCGCATCCGTATCGACTCGCGCGAGACCTATCAGAAGGTCTGCAGCTTCGTCGAGCGCTACCTTCCGGAACTGATCGGGCACATCGAGCATTACCCCGGCGAGCGCCCGATCTTCGACCTGTTCAACGTCGAGGAGGAGATCCACCGCGCCCTGGAGCGCAAGGTGGAGCTGAAGTCCGGTGGCTACCTGATCTTCGACCAGACCGAGGCGATGACCACGGTCGACATCAACACCGGCGGCTTTGTCGGCCATCGCAAGCTCGAGGAGACGATCTTCAAGACCAACCTGGAGGCGGCCCAGGCCATCGGGCGCCAGCTGCGCCTGCGCAATCTCGGCGGGATCATCATCATCGATTTCATCGACATGCAGGACGACGAGCACAAGCGCCAGGTGATCCGCGCGCTGGAAAAGGCGCTGGAACGGGATCACGTGAAGACGCAGATCTGCGACGTCTCGCCGCTGGGGCTGGTGGAGATGACCCGCAAGCGCACCCGCGAGAGCCTGGAGCACCAGATGTGCGAGCCCTGCCAGGTCTGTGGCGGGCGCGGCTACCTCAAATCGGCGGAGACCGTCTGCTACGAGTTGTTCCGCGAGATCCTGCGCGAGGTGCGCCAGTACGACGCGCGCGAGCTGCGGGTCCTGGCGTCGCAGAACGTGATCGACCTGCTGCTGGACGAGGAATCCGCCGCGCTGGCGGAGCTGCAGAGCTTTGTCGGCATCCCCATCCGCTTCCAGGTGGAGACGCTCTACACCCAGGAACAGTTCGACGTGGTCTTCGTCTGAGCTATACCTAATTCAGACATGGCCCGGATTCGGGCGATTGTCGCCAGCGGGGAGGGAGAGACACCAAGGTGAAGCACGCGTGCGGACCCAGCATGGATCGGGGTCCCGGTCGGCCGGGCAGGCCGCGTTTTGATCGGGTGGGTGAAAAATGAGCATCCGTTCACAAAGTGTACGGGTGGCCCTGGGGATCCTGCTGGCCCTGGTGCTGGCGCTGGTGATCGCCATCCTGGCATTGCGCCTGGCGTTGCCGCACTGGGACGGCCTGCACGCCTGGGTGGAGGCGACCGCCAGCGAGCAGCTGGAGCACGAGGTCTCCGCCGCGGGCATCGAACTGGGCTGGGCCGGCTGGTCCCCGGCGCTGGTGGCGCGGGAGGTCCGGGTGGCGATGCCCGAGGGCGAGCCGGTTGCCATCGAGCGCCTCGGGATATCGCTGAGCGCCGGGGCCAGCCTGCGTAGCCGGCACCCGGCACTGGCGGTGCGGGTCGAGGGTGTGGATCTGCGCCTGGTGCGCCATGCCGATGGCCGGTTTTCCCTCCACGGGCGCGAGATCGGCATGGGCGAGGGGCGGTTGCTCACCATCCCGGTGGCGCAGTGGCCCGATGTCGAGGCGGAGGCGATCCGGCTGATCTGGGAGGACCGCGGCGCGGGCCTGGAGTCCGCCGCGCGGCTGGACCGGGCGGCCCTGCGCACGGCGCACGACGGCTCGCTGCGGCTGTTTCTCGACGGGGCCCTGGACGCGCCGGATGCGGGTGGGCATTTCATGCTCGGGTTGCAGGCGCCGGCGGCCGATCTGCGCGATGCGCGTTTCTTCCTGGAAGCGGATGCGGTGGACCTGACCGCCTGGCAGCCGTGGCTGGCCTACCTGGGCTGGCCCGCGCCCGAGGGCACCGCGACGCTGCGCCTGTGGGGTGCGCTCGACGATGGCCGCATGGCCTGGCTGCGCGGGGATCACGAGACGACTCTTGGCCTGGCCGGGGAGCCGGCCGGTCCGGCCATCGGCCATCGATTCGACTGGCGGGTCCGGGACGGTCGGCACCGGTCGTCCTGGAGCGGGACGCGGCCGGGTTCCGGGGACCTGCGCCTGGCCTACCGCCTGGAGGGCGAGCCCCGCGCGCTGGTGGTGGATGCGGTGGAGCTGGCGGCCCGCGATGTCGACGTCGAGCCCTACGCGCCCCTGCTCACCCTGCTGCGCCAGGCGGCGCCCGAGCTGGCCGAGCGTATCGCCGACCTCCATCCGCGCGGAACACTGGACCTGGCCCGGTTCGAGGCACGCCGCGAGTCGGACCGGCTGCAGCCGGTCTGGGCCGAGGCCGATGTGCGGGATCTCGGCTGGCGCGCCGCCGGGCACGGGCTCGGGGTGCAGGGAGCGGCGGGCTACCTGCAGTGGCGTCGCGGCGGCGTGGAACTGCTGCTGGACAGCCGCGACCTGGAGATCGATCTGCCGCGGGTACTGGCCGAGCCGGTGGTGCTGGACACCGCCCGTGGCCGCCTGCGCGCCGAGCGTGACGACTCCGGGCACTGGCATCTGGCGGGCGAGGGCCTGAATGCCGCGAATGCCGACGCCGCGGTACGCGGGCGCATGCGGATGCGGCTGGACGGGCACGCGGCCGGCCCGCGGGTCGATATCGCCATGGACATCCTGCGTGCCAACGGCGACCGTACCGCGCGCTACCTGCCGCTGTATCACCTGCCGGAGAACACCTATCAGTGGCTGGTGGACAGCATCGTGACCGGGGTCTCCACGGGGGGCGGCATGGCCTACCGGGGACGCGGAGAGGACTTCCCGTTTGCCGACGGCGAGGGGGTGTTCGACCTGTGGGCGGATGTCGAGGCGGGCATCCTCGACTACCAGGAGGGCTGGCCCAGGGCCGAGGACGTCAGCGGGCGGCTGCTGTTCCACAACGCGGGCTTCCGCGCCGAGGACGCGCGGGGCCGCATCCTCGACACCGAGGTGCATGCCACCCGGATCGGGATCGAGGATATGGAGAACGCGGTCCTCGAACTGGAGGGCACGGCCGATGGTGATGCCGCTGATCTGCTGACTTATCTGCGTCAGGCCGACCTGCTGGAGGAGGCGGCGGAACTGCGCGATCAGGCGCGCCTGACGGGCCCGACCCGGCTGGGGCTCTCCCTGACCCTGCCGTTGCAGGAGGGGCGCATGGACCAGACGCGGGTCGCCGGCACGCTGGATCTCCAGGGCACGCGCGCCGAGGTCCCGGGCTGGCCCGCGGTGCTGGAGGCCGTCGAGGGCCAGGTCCGGTTCGATACCGCCGATCGCATCGCGGCGGAGGATGTGACCGCGCGTGTCCATGACGAGACCGTCACCCTGGGGGCGGACTGGCCCCTGGATGGCGAGACCGCACGGCTCACGGCGCGCGGGAGACAACCCCTGGGGCCCTGGCTGGAGGATTTTCCGGAGCTGGCCCCCTACCTGGAGGGTGCGGCGCAGTGGGAGGCGCAATTGCGCCTTGGCCAGGCGGTGGATGGTGTGCGTCTGGATCTGAGCTCGGATCTGGTGGGTGTGGCGATCGACTGGCCGGAGCCGATCGGCAAGCCGGCGGAGGAGACCCGCGCGCTGGAACTGACGCTGCCCTTGGGGCATGACGGCGCGGGCATTGGCCACCTGACACTGGGCTCGGTCCTGCGGGCCCACCAGCGTCTCTCCCCGACTGCCGCCCCCGAGGATCCGGCCGTGCGCGGCGCCGAGCCCCGCACGGCGGCGCGCGGGGTTGCCCTGCAGGCCCTGGCGCTGGAGATCGGCGCTCCCCGGGCCAGCGCCCTGGCCCTGCCGGGGGCGGGTGTGTCGGTGCGTGCCCGCCTGCCACGGCTGGAGGTGGACCCGTGGCTCGAGGCCCTGGGCGAGGCCCCCTGGGGCGGTGCGGTGGATCTGGGCGCGGCCGGCGACGATGCCGAGGAGGCGGCGCAGGCCGTGGCGCTGACGCGCCTGGAACTGGATATCCGCGACCGTATCCGCTGGGGCGGGCGGGACCTGCCCGGGCTGCGCTTTCTGGGCCGGCGCGGGGACGCGGGCTGGGATCTGGAGGTGGCGTCCGACTGGCTGGCCGGCGAGGCCCGCTGGCGCCCGATGGCCGCTGGCGGGCGTGATCGCTGGGAGGCGCATCTGCGTCACCTGATTCTGGACGATCTCGAGTGGACCGGCGCTGGCGAAGAGGCCGAAGCGGAGGTGCAGCCCGTCACAGCCGGGAGTTTCGAGGATCCGCGGGCCTGGCCGGCGGTGGACCTGACGCTCGACAGCCTGGCGCTGGGCGATTACCGTTTCGCGGATATCGAACTGGGCCTGGAGCCGCAGTCCAGCGGTCTGGTAATCCGGGACCTGGAGGTCCGTGCCCCGGAAGGCGATCTCCACGCCGACGCCGTCGGCATCTGGCGGGTGTCCGGGGAGGGTCTGCCGGAGACACGCCTGGATGCGACCCTGTCCGGTGACGACTGGGGCGCGGCCCTGCGGTCGGCGGGGCTGTCGCGGGCCCTGGTCGGGGGCGCCGGCGACGGGTCGCTGTCGCTCGTCTGGCCGGGGCCGCTGTACGCCCCGAGCCTGGCGCAGCTGACAGGGTCCGTGGAGCTGTCGCTGTCCGACGGGCGCCTGGCGGATGTCGAGCCGGGGGCGGGTCGCCTGCTGGGGCTGGTCAGCCTGGACGTACTGCCGCGGCGGTTGCGGCTGGATTTCCGCGACGTGTTCACCGAGGGTCTGACCTTCAGCGAGCTGACCGCGGACGCCGTGCTGCGCGACGGGGACCTGCATGTGCCCGACCTGCGCCTGGAGGGACCCTCGGCCAAGGTGCGTCTGAGCGGCCGCACCGGGCTGGTGGCACGTGACTATGATCACGAGATCGTGGTCGTGCCGAGCCTGCGCACCGCGCTTCCGATCGTCGGGGCCCTGGTGGGCGGCCCCGTGACCGGCGTCGTGGTGCTTCTTGCGGAACGCGTGCTGGGGATCGGGGATCAGATAGAAGAGGCGGCCCGCGTCGAGTACGCGGTGACGGGCCCCTGGGACGACCCGCAGGTACGCGTGCTGGTGGAGCCGGCAGCGGAGACCGACGGGGCCGACAACGACTGATACCGGCGCGGGCAGTGGCGCCCCGACCGGTCTCGCAACGGACAAGCGGAGCAACATGACTCAGGTAGCGGCCATCCAGATGGCCTCCGGACCCCAGCCCCAGGCGAACCTCCTGGAGGCCAAGCGACTGCTGCAGGAGGCGGCCGACAAGGGCGCGCGCCTGGCGGTGTTGCCGGAGAACTTCGCCTTCATGGGCATGCAGGAGACCGATGTCCTCGGCATCGCCGAGGTCGCCGACGGGGCCGGTCCGCTGCAGGCCTTTCTCGCCGAGCAGGCCCGGCGCCTCGGGCTGTGGATTGTCGGCGGGACCATCCCGCTGCAGACCGCGGGCGGCGACCGGGTGCGGTCCGCCTGCCTGGTGTTCGACGATCAGGGGCAGCAGGTGGCGCGCTACGACAAGATCCACCTGTTCGACGTGCGCCTGCCGGACAGCAGCGAGGCCTATACCGAATCGAAGGTCTTCGAGCGCGGCGACCAGGTGGTGGTCGTGGATACGCCGGCCGGCCGCATGGGCCTGGCGATCTGCTACGACCTGCGCTTCCCCGAGCTGTTCCGGGCCCTGCTGGATCAGGGGGCGGAATGGGTCGCCCTGCCGGCGGCCTTCACGGCGCAGACGGGGCAGGCGCACTGGGACGTGCTGCTGCGGGCGCGCGCCATCGAGAACCAGTGCTACATGCTGTCGGCGGCTCAGGGCGGGTTCCATGTGAACGGCCGCGAAACCTATGGCCACAGCGCCCTGGTGGATCCGTGGGGCCGGATCGTCGGCCAGCTCCAGCGCAACCCGGGCGTGCTGCTGGCCGATCTGGACCGGGCCCAGGCCGCGCGCATCCGCAACAGCTTCCCGGCCGTGGAGCATCGCCGCCTGCCGTGCCCCGGGACCACCTGATCCGGCGACATAAACCCGCAACGCCGGCGCGCTTGAAAGCGCGGGCGGTGCCCCAAGCTCCATACTGAACCAAAAAGTGCTGCCCCGCCTGCGAGTGCGGCGGGGCAGTCGATCTCCGAACCCGAGAGGACTGCATGATCGACCGTCTTGCGCAACAGACCCTGCTCGACCCCGCCGGTCTCGGCGACAGCGAGCTGAGCACCCTTCTGGGTACCACCTTCGGTCACGGCATCGACGGGGGCGACTGCTACTTCCAGTTCGCCAGCCAGGAGGGGTGGTCGCTGGAGGATGGCATCGTGAAGTCCGCCAGCTTCAATATCGAGCGCGGGGTCGGCATCCGCGTGGTGCGTGGCGAGCAGACCGGGTTCGCCTATTCCGACGACATCGCGATGCCGGCCATGCTGGAGGCCGCGAAGACCGCGCGCAGCATCGCGAGCGCCGGTCAGAGCGGGCGCATCGCTGTGGCCTCGCGGTCGCCGTCGCGCCCGGCGCTGTACGCCCCCGACAACCCGCTGGATTCGCTGGACGAACAGACCAAGATCGACCTCCTGAAGGAGGTGGATGCCGTGGCCCGCGCCGAGGATTCGCGCGTCACCCAGGTGATGTGTTCCCTGGCCGGGGTGCACGAGGTCGTGCTGGTGCTCAACGCCCGCGGCGAGCTGACGACCGACGTGCGCCCGCTGGTGCGCCTGAACGTGCAGGTCATCGTCGAACAGGGAGGGCGTCGCGAATCCGGGACCTCGGGCGGCGGCGGACGCTTCGGCTACCAGTACTTCCGCGAGTCGGACCGGGCCGCCGGCTATGCCCGCGAGGCCGTGCGCCAGGCGCTGGTCAACCTGGAGGCCCGCGAGGCCCCGGCCGGGACCATGAAGGTGGTGCTCGGCCCCGGCTGGCCGGGCGTGCTGCTGCACGAGGCGATCGGCCACGGGCTGGAGGGCGACTTCAACCGCAAGGGCACCTCGGCGTTCTCCGGGCGCGTCGGCGAGCAGGTCGCGGCGAAGGGCATCACCATCGTCGATGACGGCACCCTGGAGGGGCGGCGCGGCTCGCTGAACGTCGACGACGAGGGCAACCCCACCCAGCAGACCGTGCTCATCGAAGACGGCGTACTGCGCGGCTACATGCAGGACGAGATGAACGCCCGCCTGATGGGCACGCGCTCCACCGGCAACGGCCGCCGCGAGTCCTATGCCCGGCTGCCGATGCCGCGCATGACCAATACCTACATGCTCGGCGGCGACGCCGACCCGGAGGAGATCCTGGCCTCGGTGGACGACGGCCTGTACGCAGTCAATTTCGGCGGCGGCCAGGTGGACATCACCTCCGGCAAGTTCGTGTTCTCCGCCTCCGAGGCCTATCGGGTGGAGAAGGGCAAGGTGACGTACCCGGTCAAGGGTGCGACCCTGATCGGGAATGGCCCGGATGTGCTGACGCGGGTATCGATGATCGGCAACGACATGAAGCTCGATTCCGGTATCGGGACCTGCGGCAAGGAGGGCCAGGGCGTGCCGGTTGGCGTGGGTCAGCCCACGCTGCGGATCGATGGCATGACCGTGGGCGGTACCCAGGCGGCGTGAGCGCTGCGGGACCGGAGAATCGGCGTCGAAACGGCGACAAGGACAAGGAGGCAACAGATGAATCTCGATTTCCTCGAACAGGAACGTTCCCTGCCGGAAGGGCATGGCCACGACCAGATCGTGCAGTGGCATGTGTTCCGCGCGCGCGACAAGGCCGAGCAGTTTGCCCACCACGTCGAGCTGGGCGAGGGCCAGGACCTGGTCGGCGGCTGGACCCGGGACAGCGTCGGCATGCTGTACTGGGTCGGCGTGCATGTCGACGACCTTGAGCGCTGGGGCAACGCCGGCGCGGTCCACAAGCACGGCGCCCGGGTCGACTAGATCGCCCGGCACCGCTCGCGGTTCCGGGCTGAATGGCCCGGGGCCGCTTCCCTGTTTCTGTATCCCTGACGGATATCCCCGACTCGTCCCTTTATAGCGGAACCCTGCATGAGTACATCTCCCGAACGCGTGAGCCCGGAATCCCTGTCCCAGGACGGCGAGGTCCAGGCCCTGTCCCATTCGCCGGAATCCCTCCAGGCACGGGTCCAGCGCACGCTGGAGGCGGCGCGCGAGCGCGGGGCCTCGGACGCCCAGGCGGTGGTCAGCCACAGCGTCGGGCTGGAGCTGGGTGTGCGCAAGGGGGAGATCGAGAGCCTGGAGCACGAGCGCGACCAGAGCCTGTCGCTGATCGTCTACTTCGGCCAGTCCAAGGGGGCGGCCTCCACCACGGACTTCAGCGACCAGGCCCTGATCGACACCGTCGAGGCCGCCTGCCGCATCGCCCGCTACACCGAGCCGGATCCGTATGCCGGGATGCCGGACCCCGCGTTCAAGGCGAGCGACTGGGAGGACCTCGACCTTGACCACCCCTGGGGCTGCAGCGCCACTGAGGCGACCGAACTGGCCCGCGCGATCGAGGCCGCGGGCTTCGCGGCCGACGACCGGATCGAGAACTCCGAGGGCGCCAGCGTCAGTACGCGGCGCGCCATGGCCTTTCTCGGCGACAGCCAGGGCTTCATGGGGGGCTATCGCAGTACCCGGCACTCGCTGTCCTGCGCCCTGGTGGCGCGCGACGCGGCCGGCATGCAGCGCGACTATGCCTACACCGTGGCCCGCCACGCGGGCGACCTGACCGCCGCCGAGGCGATCGGGCGCGAGGCGGCCGAGCGCACCGTGCGCCGGCTGGGCGGGCGCAAGCTCTCCACCCGCACCTGCCCGGTGCTGTTCGCGCCGGAGATGGCGCGCACCCTGATCGGCAGCTTCACCCGCGCGATCTCCGGGCCGGCCCAGTACCGCGAAAGTTCGTTCCTGTTGAATGCCGTGGGCGAGGCCGTGTTCCCCGCCTGGATGCAGATCGAGGAACGCCCGCTGACCCCGCGCGCGCTGGGCAGCGCACCCTTCGACGGCGAGGGGGTGCGCACCCGCAACCGGCCGCTGATCGCCGATGGCGTCCTGCAGAGCTATACCCTGGACAGCTACGCCGCGCGTCGGCTGGGGCTGGAGACCACCGGCAACGCCGGTGGCGCGCGCAATGTGACCGTGGCCCCGGGGGACAAGGACTTTGACGCCCTGCTGTCCGAGATGGGTACCGGCTTCCTGGTGACCGAGCTGATCGGGCAGGGCGTGAACATGGTGACCGGCGACTACTCCCGCGGGGCTGCCGGGTTCTGGGTCGAGAACGGCGAGCTGCAGTACCCGGTGGAGGAGATCACCATCGCCGGCAACCTGAAGGACATGTTCCGGCGCATGGCGGCCGTGGGCACCGATGTCGACCGCCGCGGCAACATCCACACCGGCTCCATCCTGATCGAGTCGATGACCGTCGCCGGCGACTGAGCCGCCCTCGCGGCGCGCGCCCGGCAGTGGGCGTGCGCGGCGCATTCCCCGGTACCCTCCACGCTGCTACGCTCGTCGTGTGGCTGCATGGCCGTGACCGCCCGACCCCGCGAGGCGGCGGCCTAGGGAGACGCTGATTGAATCGCACGTCCGCGTTGGTGCCCCCCAGTTTTTCGAAACAAAGCGCTCCGAGACAAGGCGCGTCGTGCAGCGGGTAGTGGTTCTACCCGCCCGTTTCTGATGGATTGGGGCGCAACGCAGGATCGGGGAACAGGGGGCACCAACCCGACAAGTGATTGAAAGAGCGGGCTCGGCCGCCCGTTGTTGATCGAAAAACGGGCGCGCGCACGGCGTTGCGGCTCCCTTGTGCAGAATGACTGCACGGCAGTCACCGCGCATTAAACGCACGCAAAAGTGACTCGAGCGCGGACGTGCGATTCAATCAGTGTCTCCCTAGCGCGGGCGAGGGACAGCCATGAACTTTTTCGAACAGCAGGACCAGGTGCAGCGCAGGACCCGCTGGTTGCTGGTTCTGTTCGCCCTGGCGGTGCTGGCGGTTGTCGGAGTGCTGGGCATTGCGGTCTGGCTCATGGGCGGCGGCGGTGCGGCGATTGCCTGGACCATGGGGATCACGGCGGGGCTGATCGTGCTCGCGAGCCTGTACCGGGCCTGGCAGCTGCGGGCCGGGGGTGGCGGCCTGATCGCGCAGGAGATGGGCGGCGTGCGCATCGCGGGCAACCCCGCCGACCCCCAGTGGCAGCGGCTGCGCAACGTGGTCGAGGAGATGGCGATTGCCTCCGGGATGCCGGTGCCCGAGGTCTACGTGCTGGAACAGGACCTGGGTATCAACGCCTTCGCGGCCGGGTTTGCCCCGAATGACGCGGTGATCGCGGTCACCCGCGGCGCCCTGGACAGCCTGGAGCGGGCCGAGCTGAAGGGGGTGGTCGCGCACGAGTTCGGACATATCCTCAATGGCGACATGCGCCTCAACATGCGCCTGATCGGCATCCTCTACGGCATCGAGGTCCTGGCGCTGCTGGGCCAGGGCGGGCTGGCGCGCCGGCGCCGCCGCCACAAGGGGGATGTCGCGGATACCGGGGTCGGGGTGCTCAGTGTCACGCTGATCGTGGTCGGCTATGCGGGGTTGGCGCTGGCGCGCTGGATCCGCGCGGGCATCTCGCGCCAGCGCGAATACCTGGCGGATGCCCACGCGGTGCAGTTTACCCGCGAGCCGGACGGCCTGGCCGGCGCCCTGAAGAAGGTGGCGGCGCGCTATGCCGGTCTCAACGGCAATACCGAGGAGATCACCCATATGCTGTTTGCCAGCGACGCGATCGGGCAGCTCTTCGAGACCCATCCGCCGCTGCTGGAGCGCGTACGCATCCTGCAGCCGCAATTCGATCCGGAGGAGCTCAAGGGCCTGCGCGAGCGGCTCAATGCCCGCGTGCGCGAACGGGCGCGCGAGCGCGCGGTGGATGGCATGCAGCGCGAGCGCGAGGGGCGTCTGCCCGGGGCGGAGGCCGTGGAGGACGCCCTGGGTGGCCATCCGGCCCTGACCCACATCCTGGGGGCGGGGATGCTGCTGGCCGCCATCCCGGGGCCGCTGGCCTGGGCCGCGCGCTCGGAGGCGCGGGCGATCGAGGTGGTGCTGTATCTGCTCCTGAACCCGGACCCGGAGGTACGCGAACGGCAGCTGGCGGTGATCGGCGAGGCGCTGGGCGGCGACCTCCAGGAGGCCGTGCGTCGCCTGCAGACAGCGGAACCCGAGCTGCGGGACGATCTGCGCCTGCCCTTGCTGGAGCTCGGATTCCCGGCCCTGCGGCGCCTGGACGCGGACGACAGGGCACGCCTGCGGTCCCTGGTCGATCGCCTGATCCATGCCGACGGGCGAGTGGCGGTCTTCGAATACGCGCTGGGGCGTCTTCTTGACCGGCAGCTCGGGGACATTCAGGACCCGGCCGCCGCGTCCCGGCCGCGCCACGCTGCCCTGGAGGACCACCAGGAGGGCGCGCATTTCCTGCTGGCGGTGCTTGCCCATCACGGTCACGCGGCCGATCCGGCCGCGGCGCGCGCGGCGCTGACGGCCGGCGTGGGTGTCCTGACCGGCGCCCTGCCGCTGACAGTCGAGCTTCCAGAGGCCCTGACCGGTCCCTCCGGGGCCCGCGCCTGGGCCAGTGTGCTGGACCGTGTGCTGGAGCAACTGGATGGCCTGCGCATGCGCGACAAGGACCAGCTGATCCAGGCCATGGTCACCACCGCGAGCCATGGCGGGCAGGTGGTGACCGCCGAGGTCGAACTGATGCGGGTGATGGCGGCCGCGCTACATGTCCCGTTGCCGCTGGCCGTGGACGACTGGGCTGGATCCCAGCCGACCGGCGAGGGCGGCGTCTGAACGCGATGCGGGCAGAATCGCGGGTTTTGCGCTCGGTTGCCGCGGGGACGGTCTGGCCCGTGTGCGAACCGAAAAATAAATTCGCTGGCAAGTCACGGATCCCAAAGGGGTTTCGGGCCGGCACCCGAGAAAACCCGAAAAAACACTATCAATGCACCGCGGTTTGGGCGGACAATGGCCGCGAGGTAACGGTAACAGGCTCCATGCAGCACCAGGCGACACCCCGCAAGGGGCGTTCAGATTCGCAGTTCCGGTCCCGGTTGGGGCCGCAGAGAATCACGATCAATCTTCACCGTCGTTCGGTTGCCCTCCAGTCTCTCCCCCCTCGAAATCCCAATCCAGTACGTACAAAACAGAGGTAACCGAAATGGCTACAGGTACAGTGAAGTGGTTCTCCGACGAAAAAGGCTTTGGCTTTATTACCCCGACCGATGGCTCCAAGGACGTGTTCGTCCATCACAGCGCCATCCAGGGTAGTGGCTTCAAGTCCCTGGCCGAAGGCCAGAGCGTCTCGTTCGACGTCGAGCAGGGCCAGAAGGGTCCGGCTGCCGCGAACGTCGAAGCGCAGTAAGACAACCCCGGCGCGCAAGCGCCAGGTTGTTGAAGAGCCCCGCCTTGTGCGGGGCTTTTTCGTGTGGAGCCGGGTGCGCGGGGGAGGGCTGATGCGGGCCGTGCCTGCACGGATCTGCCCCGAAACGGCCGCATTTTCGTGTGGTTCGGGGCGCGGACCGTGCTACCGTTCGCGCATGAATGCTGTATTTCACCAGGCCCTTTTCCGGCCCCGCCGCGGATCGCTCGTCCGGGTGGGGCTGGTGGTCCTGTGCCTGCTGTTATTCGCGCAGCAGGCGGCGGCCCAGGGGCCCTACCGCGCGCCGGAGATGATCCCGGGGAGTCAGACCATCGAGGCCGCCGAGGCCTGGGCGCTGTTCCGCGCGGGGGTGCCGTTTGTCGACACCCGGTTGCGTGCGGACTACGAGGCGGGGCGGGTGCCCGAGGCGCGCAATCTGACCATCATGCGCGACCGGGACGACGAGCGGAATCGCTTCACCCGCGAGAACCTGCTGGAGTTCATCGGCGATGTCGACGCACCGGTGGTGATGTACTGCAACGAGCGGGACTGCTGGCGTACCGAGGCGGCCACCCGCCGCGCCCTGGAATGGGGCTTTACGAACCTCTACTACTTCCCCGGCGGCTTCCCGGAGTGGATCCGTTCGGGCTATCCGTTTGAATAATCGCGTGGTGTCTGCAGGCGCACCCACCGGGCGGCGAATCCGGCTCCAGACGATCCTGGCCGGGGTCATGTTCGCCGGGCTCCTGGTGCTGGGCGTGACGCTGGCCACCGGCACTCATCTCGCCGTGGGTCAGGCCGAGCAGCGCCTGGACCGGCTGGACGTGGAGGGCCAGTCGGCCGCCTGGCGCCAGACGCTGGCGAACGAATGGCAGCGGATGCGCGCCGAGGCGACGGCCGTGACCCGCAACGAGGCGCTGATCGGCGCGCTGCGCGACGATGCCGGCATCCGGACCTATGCCGACCCCCTGTACAACCGGCTGCGCGCCGGGGGTATCGCGGACCGGATCGTGGTCGTCGATGCCCAGGGGGGCGTGCGCTACGACTCCGCGGACAACCACGGCGAACGCGTCCCGCTGGCGCGCGCGGCGCTGGAGGACGGGCGCTTCCACGAGGGGCTGCATCATGTACCCGGGGAGCGGGTCTATGCCGGGCTGGCGATCCCGGTGTATCGGGGGGCAATCCGATCGGTGCAGTCGTGCAGTTGCGCGACCTGTCGACCTCCGCGCTCGAGTCCATGGCCGAAGCCATCGGGGGGCGCGCCGCGCTGCTGGATGAGCGCGGGCCGCTGGCGCTGACCGCGCCGTTCTTGATGGCGCTCGCGCCGGGCGAGCGACTGCACCAGCAGGCGGCGGCCAGCCGCGTTGACGCAGATGGCCGGCATTCCCAGCTGGTCTACCTGCCGCTGGTCCCGTTTGGTGGCGAAGAGGCGACGGCCACGGTGGTCCTGGCGCGGGATCTGACCGAATCGGTGGCGACCCAGAACCTGATCAATGCCACGACCTACGTCGCCGCCTTCGGGATGCTCGTGCTGATTGCCGGCGGGCTGTACCGGTGGCTGGGGCGCACCCTGCGCCCGATGCGGCGGGCCATGGATACGCTGGACCGGATCGGTCACGGGGACTTCGAGACTGATCTGCAAGCCGACTCGCGCGTGGCCGAGATCGCCCGCCTGCAGGAGGTGACCCGGACCATGGCCGGCCGCCTGGGGCATATCGTGGAGATCGAGGAAGAGAATGCCCGGCTGGCCTTTCGTGATGCCCTCACCGACCTGCCGAACCGGCGGCTGCTGCTGGAGCACCTGGAGCACGCCATCCACACGGTCAATCGCACCCGGCGCCACGCGGCACTGCTGCTGATCGACCTGGACAACTTCAAGACGCTCAACGACACCTGCGGCCATTCCGCCGGCGACCGCCTGCTGCAGGCCCTCGCGCAGCGGTTTACCGCGCGCCTGCGCGATCAGGATATCGTGGCCCGTCTGGGCGGGGACGAATTCGTGGCCCTTCTGGAGGAACTGAGCCCGGATCGCTCGCAGGCCGGCGCGGACGCCCAGCGCATCGCGGGCGAGTTGCTGAAGGCCATGCGCGAGCCGGTGCGCATCGACGATATCGAGCACGTGATGTCCGGGAGCATCGGTATCACGCTGTTCCCGCGTGGCTTTGACACCCCGGAGGAGCTGCTCAAGCAGGCCGATTTCGCGATGTACCAGGCCAAGCAGCAGGGGCGCAACGGGGTGAGCTTCTATGATCCCGCCATGCAGCGCACGCTGCTGCGCGAGGCGGAACTCGAGCGCAAGCTGCGCCGGGCCCTGCAGGGCGAGGAACTGGTGATCCACCTGCAGCCCCAGGTCGACCCGGAGGGGCGGATCCTCGGGGCGGAGGCCCTGATGCGCTGGCCGCAGCCCGATGGCAGCTGGATCTCGCCCGGTGAATTCATCCCGGTGGCCGAACACACCGGCCAGATCCTCGAGGTTGGGCGCCTGGCGCTGCAGCAGGCCTGCCACACCCTGCGGGCCTGGCAGGGGCGCCCGGTTCTGGACAGGCTGCCGATCTCGGTGAACCTGTCCCCGCATCATTTGCGCCAGCCCCGGCTCATGGAGGAGGTGACCGCCATCCTGGACGAGACCGGGGCCGCCGCGCAGCGGCTGCATATCGAGGTTACCGAGAGCGTGATGGCGGATGCCTCGCAGCCCCTGATTGCCAACCTGGAGGCCCTGCGGGCCCGGGGCGTCGCCCTGGCGCTGGACGACTTCGGGACCGGCTACTCGTCCCTTGGCTACCTCAAGCGCCTGCCGCTGGACGTGCTGAAGATCGACCGTTCCTTTGTCCAGGACATCGAACACGACGCCGATGACGCCAATATCGTCGCGACCATCGCCGCCATTGCCCACAACATGGGGCTCAGCCTGATCGCGGAGGGGGTCGAGAACGAGGCCCAGCGGGACTTCCTGGTGCGCCACGGCTGCCATCGTTTCCAGGGCTATCTGTACCACCACGCGATGCCGGTGGCCGATTTCGAGGCACTGGTTGCGGCCGGAACGGACGCCGCCGATCACGGGACGATTGATACCCAAGGAGAGCAGGAATGATTCGGATACGGCAGGGCAGGTGGCGGTCGCGGGTGCTTGCCGGATTGTGGATTGGGCTCCTGGCCGTTCCGGCCGCCCTGGTTCACGCGGAGGAGACCCCGGCACCCTGGGGAAGCGCCGCGCCGGTGGAGCAGGACTATGCGGGCCTGAAGGCCGTCTATGATGTGACGGCCGGTACCCCGGAGGCCCTGGAGGACGTGCTGGATCACGCCGCCTACCTGAGCCGCATGACGGGTGACGATCCGTTCGACAGTCACATCGTGCTGGTCATCCACGGGGACGCACTGGACCTGTTCGCGCGTGAACACTTTGCCGAACATGAAACCCTGATGACCCGCGCCCGCGGGCTCACGCTGAATGGCGTCATCGAGTACCGAATCTGCCAGGCCGGCGCCGCCCGCCGTGGCTATGGACCGGAGGACTTCCACGGCTTCGCCAGCGTGGTCCCGATGGCCGATGCCGAGATCGTGCGCTTGCAGCAACAGGACGGCTACGGTTACATGCGCTGAGCCCGGGGCTGCCGGGCACGCAACCCGGACCCAGAGGGATCGAACGCATGACGGACCGCCAGCAACCGGGATTTCTGGAAGCCATCGAGCAGGCGGGCCTGCTGGTGGAGATCTGGGAGTACTTCCCGGAGAACATGTTCCTGATCCGGGTCGAGGGGCCGGACTTCCTGGTCGAGGCGGCCAACCCGAAGATGACGGAACTGTTTGGGCAGGACTGCAGCGGCAAGCGCCTGCACGACTTCCTGCCCTGGTCGGTCGCGGAGGAGGTGGTGGCGCACTACCGCGAGTGTCTGCGCCAGGATGCCCCTCTGCGCTACGAGGAACACGCGACCTTTCACGATGCCCGTGGCCAGGAACGCGAGGGGCACTGGCTGACCCTGCTGGTGCCCGTACACGACCCGAACGGGGCCATCACGCACCTGTTCGGGGTCTCCCAGAATGTCACCGAGCTGCGGCTGGCGCGCGCGAGCCTGGAGCGCTACAACCGCGACCTCGAGGCCGTGGTCGACGAGCGCACACGGGCCCTGAACGCGGTGAACCAGCAGCTCCAGGAGGCGAACCGGCAACTGGAGGCGCTCGCCTCGAGCGATACCCTTACGGGGGTGGGCAACCGCCGGCATTTCCAGGCGGGGGCCGAGCGCGAGATGGAACGCGCGCGACGGCATGGTGGCGCCTTGTCCCTGCTCATGTTCGACCTCGACGGCTTCAAGAGCATCAACGACCAGGACGGTCACGCGGCGGGCGACGCCGTGTTGAGAAAGGTAGCGGCGAGCGTGCAGACGACCCTGCGCGCGAATGACCTGTTTGCCCGCTATGGCGGGGATGAGTTCGTGCTGCTCCTCCCCGATACGCCCCTCGCGGCCGCGCGCCAGATGGGCGAGCGCCTGCGTACTCAGGTGCAGGAGGACGCGGGTGTGGCCCTGAGCCTTGGGGTCGCCGGTTTCGAGGCCGCCGATACGCAGCTCGACATGCTCGTCCAGCGGGCCGACGCCGAGGTCCTAGGGAGGCGCTGATTGAATCGCACGTCCGCGTTGGTGCCCCCTGTTTTCCGAGACAAGGCGCGTCGTGCAGCGGGTAGTGGTTCTACCCGCAAGCGGCGCAACGCAGGATCGGGGAACAGGGGGCACCAACCCCCCACAAGCCATTGAAAGCAGGGGCTCGGCCGCTTTTGCGCGGGAACGGCGTTGCGGCTCCCTTGTGCAGAATGACTGCACGGCGGTCACCGCGCCTTGTTCGCACGCAAAAGCGACTCGAGCGCGGACGTGCGATTCAATCAGCGCCTCCCTAGCGGCCAAGCGCGCCCGCAAGGCAAAGTAGAGCCCGGCCCGGCCCCCCGGATCACCCGCGGCGGCGGTCCTGCCGGCCGCACACGGGCCGGTGGTTCAGAGGCCGAAGATCTCGGACTTGAGGTTCCACTTGGAGGCGAGGGTCTCGGTGGCGTTGAGGAACTCCTCGGCGCGGGCCGGGTGGTTCCACTGGCCCTGGGCGATCCAGGCCAGCGCGGTGTCGCGGTCGGGGGCCAGAGACAGGATGTGGATCAGCTCGCCGGCATCACTGCCGATGACCTCGCCGCCCAGCAGGGCGCCGGTGTCCATGTCGCCGATCAGGCGGACGAAGCCCTCGGGCTCGTCCTGGCCCAGCGCGCGCGGGGAGGTCTCGAAGGCGGCGAAGCCGACCGCCGGTTCCAGTTCCTCGTCCTCGGCGTCATCCTCGTCCATACCCAGACGCGCCATCTCCACCGCGGAGTAGATCGCGATTGGCACGAAGCGCTCGTCCTGTTCGCGGGTATTGCCGTTCTGGATGTTCTCCACCGCGATGGTGGCGTCCGCCAGGGCGTGGTTGGCGGTCTGCCATTCGCTCGCGACATCGCCGATGGCGTAGATAGTGTCGACATCGGTCTGCAGCGTGGGGCGGCGCTTCACGAAGCCGCGGGCGTCGGTCTTCACCCCGATGGCGTCGAGGTTCAGGCCCTCGGTGTGCGGGGTGCGTCCGGTGCCGAGCAGGACCCAGTCGACCTCGAAGCTGTTGCCTTCGCTGTCGGTGATGGTGACGCCGTCATCCGAGGTCTCGACGCTTTCGTAGCCCTTGACCCGCACCGGCTCGATGCCGTCCGCGGCCAGCTGTTCCTTCAGCGTGCCCAGTGCCTGCGGGCTGAACTTCTGGTTGGACAGCGGCTTGGAGCGCGACAGCCAGGTCACCTGCTTGCCGAGATGATGGAAGATCCAGGCGAACTCGGTGGCGACAACGCCGGAGCCGATGATCGCGACGCGTGCGCCCGCCGGCGGCTTGTCGTCGAACAGCATGTCGGTGGTCAGTACGCGCCCGGGTTCGGCCGTGAACGGGGCCGGAACGGTGGCGGTGGCGCCGGTGGCGATGATGGTGTGGCGGGCGCTGACGGTCTCGGTGCCGTCGTCGGTGACGACCTCCAGGATCTCGGCGTCGCGGAAGCTCGCAGTGCCGTGGCGGTACTGGATCTTCAGGTGCTTCATGTAGCCGAGGTAGGAGTTGCGCACCTCGGTGACCACGTCCTTCTGGTGGTCCCAGGCGCGATCCATGTCGGCCGTGAGGCTGCCGCTGATGCCGCGGCCCTCGAAGTGGCGCTGCGCGGCGACGGTGCGGGCGGTGTGGTACCAGTCCTTCTTGGGTACGCAGCCGCGGTTGAGGCAGCAGCCACCCCAGTCGCCCTTCTCGATGATGACGACGCTCAGTCCGCGCAGGGCGCCCAGAACGGCGGCACGATAGCCCCCGGGGCCACTGCCGATGATGGCCAGGTCAAAGGTCTCGCTCATGGTGTCTACTCGGTCAGGTCAATGATCGGGTCGTGCCATTCCAGCTGCGTGAGGTTCAGCTCGAACACGCGGCCGTCGGCCTCGTAGTCGAAACGCACCGGGACGTGGCGCAGCTCGCGCGCAAACCAGGCGGACAGCGCAACGTCGCTGTCCTTGCTGCGGCGGTCGATGCGGATGGTCTCCACGCGGCCGATCGGGGAGTCCATGGTCTCGCGTCCGACGACCTCGAACTCGTATTCGCGCAGGCGGTCGCGTTCCAGCGCCTGGATGGTCTCGCGGTCCCCCGCGGCGGCCAGTTCGCCGGTCTCCAGGCGCTGCATCATCAGGTACAGCGAGCCGAGGAAGTCCAGGGTCTGTTCCGGGACCTCGAGATCGAAGCGCTCGCTATTGATGGTGCCGATCGCGCGGTTGCTCTCCCAGTCGAAACGCGTCTCGACCTTGCGCTCGCGGCGCGGGGTGATCTGCTGGCTGCGCGACTGCACCAGCTGGAGGTCGCCGTTGCGGCTGTTCATCAGGGCCTCGCGGCTCAGCTCGAAGCGCCCGAGGATGCGCAGGAAGCCGGAGACGTGGGCATCCATCGCCATGCGGGTCTGCACGTCCTCGTGGTTGAGGGTGATGCGCGCCTTGAGCGTATTGCCCATGGCGCTGGCCTCGTAGCTGGCGGTGTAGGGCGGGATCGGGCGCAGGTCGCGGTCCGCGGCTGCCGGGGTGGCCAGCAGGGCCAGCACCAGGGCCAGCATTATGGAAACAGCACGCCGGGTCATCGCGCGGCTAGCGCCGGTCGTCGGGGCCTGAACGTTCATGGGTGTCCTCGTCGAGTTGCAGCGGTGCCTCAAGCGGCCTGCCGTCGCCCTGCAGGATCCGCCCGCACCACTGAATTTCGCCTGAACACACGCGCCGGACGACCTCGGGGTACAGCCGGTGCTCGGCCCGTTGCACGCGGGCGGCCAGGGTGTCGGCCGTATCGTCGGGCGCCACCGGCACGCGTGCCTGCATGATCACCGGTCCGCCGTCCAGCTCCGGGGTGACAAAGTGGACGCTGGCGCCGTGCTCGGTCTCGCCATCGGCCAGGGCGCGGGCGTGGGTGTCCAGGCCGCGATACTTGGGCAGCAGCGAGGGATGAATGTTCAGCATGCGGCCGGTGAATCGGTCCACAAAACCGGGGGTCAGGATGCGCATGAAGCCGGCCAGGATGACCAGGTCCGGGGCATAGTCCTCGATGGCGGCGGCCAGGTCGGCGTCGAAGGCCTCGCGCGAGGGGTAGTCGCGATGGTTCAGGACACGCCGCGGGATGCCGTGCTGTTCGGCCAGCGCGAGCCCGCCGGCATCCGGCCGGTTGCTGATGACCCCGACCACCCGCGCGGGGATGCGGCCCTGTTCGCAGGCCTCGATCAGGGCGCCGAGGTTGCTGCCGCGCCCGGAGATCAGGACGACCAGGCGCCGCGGAGTCGTGTCCGATTGCCCGATGGGTCCGCTCATGCGGCGGCGTAGGTGACGCCGGGCTGGTACTCGTCGCGTTCGCGGATCACGCCGATCGGCCAGCTGCGGATGCCGGCCCGCGCGAGCTGTGTGCTGGCGGCCTCAACCCGGTCCTCGGGGAGGATGACGGTCATGCCGATGCCGCAGTTGAAGGTGCGCAGCATCTCCTCGTCGGCGATGTCGCCAGCCTGCTGCAGCCAGTGGAACACCGGCGGCCGCGCCCAGCTGTCGGGGTCGATGCGTGCGCCCAGGGTGTCGGGCAGCACGCGCGGGAGGTTCTCGGTCAGGCCGCCGCCGGTGATGTGGGCCATGGCGTGCACCGGGAACTGCTCCAGCAGTTCCAGCAACGGGCGCACGTAGATCCGGGTGGGGGCCATCAGGGCCTCGCCCAGCGTGATGCCGTCGGCGCCCGGCAGCGGTGCGTCGAGGCGCGTGCCGGCATGCTCCAGCACGCGCCGGATCAGGGAGTAGCCATTGGAATGGGGGCCGCTGGCCTCCAGGCCGAGGACGACATCCCCGGCGGCGACCCGGCTGCCGTCGATCAGGGCGTCCTTCTCGGCGATGCCGACTGCGAAGCCGGCCACGTCGTAGTCCTCGCCCTGGTACATCCCGGGCATCTCGGCGGTCTCGCCACCGATCAGGGCGCAGCCCGCCTGTTCGCAGCCCTCGGCGATGCCGGTCACCACGTCCGCCGCGATGTCCACATCCAGGTGGCCGGTGGCGTAGTAATCAAGGAAGAACAGCGGTTCGGCCCCCTGGACGACGATGTCGTTGACGCACATCGCGACCAGGTCGATGCCGATGCGGTCATGCCGGCCGGTCTCCTGCGCCAGGCGCAGCTTGGTACCGACGCCGTCCGTGCCGGATACCAGGACCGGCTGCCGGTAGCGATCCATCGGCAGTTCGAACAGGGCCCCGAAGCCACCCAGGCCGGCCATCACGCCGGGGCGTCGGGTGCGCGCCGCATGCGGCTTGATACGTTCGACCAGCTCGGCGCCGGCCTCGATGTCGACACCGGCCTCGCGGTAGGTCAGGCCTGAACGGGATTCGGACATGGGTTCCCCGATGTTGAATGAGCGCGGGTGGAGGCCGCGCGCTGCGGCGGTCTCGCAGAACCCGGCATGGTAGCGAGCCGGGTGCGGGGGTGCAAAGCCGGGAAGCGTTTCGCGGCGAAGAAGGCGGGTGCGAACGGGCGGCGCTGGCGAGCCTTCTCCGGCGATGCCGGGGCGCATGCCTGTGGTATTTTGTGGCGCCTGTCGAACAACCGATCATGACCATGCCCCTGCATCCTCGAGCGCATTCCCGCCTGGCCTTCCTGCTGGGCCTCCTTTTCCTGGTGCTGACCCCGGCCGGGGCCGCCGATGACGCGCTGGTGGTGACGGTCACCGCCGAGGACGAGGCCCGGGCCCTGGAGCAGGGGCTGGAACAGGCGCTGGTAAGGCTGGCGGGGCTGCGTTCGGGCCCGGTGCTGGATCTGGCGGGTGAACTGCTCGAAGGCCGCGACGACGAGGGCTGGATCGCGGCGCTGGAGCGGCGGCAACAGCTCGAAGAGGACCGCTACCGCCTGGAGTTCGACCCGTTTCGTCTGCGCACCGCGTTGCGAGACGCGGGTGTGCCGGCCTTGCTGGGCGAGCGTCCGGCGCTGCTGGTATGGGCCGTACATGATGCCGGCGGGCAGCGTGACCTGCTCGGGGATGCGGTGGACGGCCCGGGGATCCTCGCGGCGCTGGACGAGCTGGCCGAGGCCCGGGACATGCCGTTGCTGTTCCCGCTCGGCGATCTGGAGGATCGCCGGTCCGCCCAACCCTCCGATATCGTGGGCGGTGTGAGCGAGCCGCTGGTTGCGGCCGCGCGCCGATACGAGGCCGACGGGGTTCTGCTGCTGCACGTGCGCGAGACCGCGAGCGGGGCCGAGGCGCGGGTGGTCGCGGTGCACGACACCCGTGAATACCGCAGTTCCGCCAGTGGGGACAGCCCCGCAGTGGCGGCCCGCGAGGCGGTGGCGCGGGCGCTGGACCGGGTGGCCGAGCCCCTGGCACGGGTCGCGGCCGAGCCGGAATGGCTGCGCCTGGGGTTTGCCGGGATCCAGGGCTTTGCGGCCTTCGAGCGCCTGCGCGCGGAATTGGCGCGGCTGCAGGCGGTGGAGGCGGCGCGTCTGGATGCGCTGGCCGGCGACAGCGTGGTGCTGCAGGTGCGCACCGGCCTTGATCGCGATGACCTGGTCGACCTGCTGCGCGGCTCCGGCTTTGCCCGGGCCGAGGCGCCGGATGCGGCACCCGAGGCCGATGCCTGGCTTGATCGGCGCTGATTGCTGTCACGGCGAACCGGATGCTGCCCCGCCACCAGATCCCCAATGCCGTCACGATCGGCCGGATCCTGCTGATCCCGCCGATTGTCGTGCTGCTGGCGCTGGAGCACTACCTGGTGGCGGTGGTGCTGCTGGCAATCGCCGGACTGAGTGACGCCCTGGACGGCTGGCTGGTCCGGCGTTACGGCTGGCATACGCCGCTGGGTGCCTGGCTGGATCCGGCGGCGGACAAGCTGCTGATGCTGGGGATCTATGTGGCCGTGACCCTGTCCGGACTGCTGCCCCTCTGGCTGCTGTTGCTGGTGGTGGGGCGGGATGTCTGGCTGACCCTTGGCTCCGCGTTGTACCGGGTGTTTGTCGGGCCCCTGGCCATTCGGCCGTTGCTGATCAGCAAGGTGAACACCTTCCTGCAGATCGCGCTGGTGCTGGTGGCCATCGTGAAGGTCGGTCTGCTGGCACTGGACCCGATCTGGGTGCAGCTGCTGATTATTGTCGTGGCCTTCACGACCCTGGCCAGCGGTCTGGCCTATACCGTGCAGTGGGGCCTGTATGCGTGGCGTTACCTGCGCGGCCAGGGCGGGTCGGACGCGGCGAACGGGAGGGCGTCATGAGCACGGGGATCGAGTTGCGCGAGCGCGTCGGCCCGGTCTCGGCCGCGACCCTGGCCGCCCTGGTCGGATTGCTGGTACTGGGCGGGGCGCTGTACCTGCTCGCGCCAATCCTTACCCCCTTCGTCGTGGCGCTGCTGATCGGTTATCTGTTCAATCCGCTGGTGACACGTCTGGCGGTGCGCACCGGGCGTTCGCGCACCCTGGCCACGGTGGTCATCTTCCTGCTGGTGATGCTCGGGCTGGCCGCGCTGATCCTGATCCTGATCCCGCTGGCGATCGCCCAGTTCGAACGACTCACGCTGGCGCTGCCGCAGATCCTCGGCTGGTTCGATGCGCAGGTGCGGCCGTGGCTGGAGGAACTGGCCGGGGACGGCCTGCCGCCGCTGGACGCCGGTGCGCTGCAGGGGCTGGTCACCGAGCACTGGCGCGAGGCCGGCGGGCTGGCCGGGGGTGTACTGCAGTGGATCGGCAGCTCCACCGGCGCGCTGGTGCTGGGGGTATTGAACCTGGTGCTCATCCCGGTGGTGAGTTTCTATCTGCTGCGCGACTGGCCGCGCCTGCTGGACGGATTGCGCGACCTGCTGCCGCGGGCCTGGCGTTCGGCGGTGATGACCTTCGCCGCGGAGTCGGACGAAACGCTGGGGGCCTTTCTGCGCGGACAGATGCTGGTGATGCTGGCGCTGGGCCTGTTCTATGCGGTCACCCTGACCGTGGCCGGGGTCGAGATGGGGCTGGCGATTGGCCTGATCGCCGGGCTGGTCAGCTTTATCCCCTATGTTGGCGTGATCGTCGGGGTGCTGCTCGCCAGCGCCGCCGCGCTGGTGCAGGGCGACGGCTGGACCCTGCTGCTGATCGTGCTGGTGATCTTCGCCGTGGCCCAGGTGCTGGAGTCCATGGTGCTGACGCCCTGGCTGGTGGGCGACCGCACCGGGCTGCATCCGGTCGCGGTGATCTTTGCCGTGCTGGCCGGCGGACAGCTGTTCGGCTTTTTCGGCGTGCTGCTGGCGCTGCCGGTGGCGGCGGTGCTGGCTGTCGGCGTGCGCCACCTGCTGGTGCACTACCGGCGCCTGAATGCCGGGGAAGCGCCCTCGGAGCCGGGAGGTCCCGGGGAATGAGTGCCGGCCAGGGTCGCGAGGCTGCCCCGCAGCGCCAGCTGCCGCTGGACCTGCGCCTGCGGGATACGTCGCGCTTTGCCGGCTTCTATCCCGGCGGCAATCCGCTCGCCCGGGATGCCGTCGAGGCGCTGGCCGTCGGGGTTGGCATGAGCGAGCCACAGATCCTGCTGCACGGGCCGTCCGGCGTCGGCAAGACCCACCTGCTGCAGGCGGCCTGCCATCAGAGCCACGAACGCGGCGATCCGGTGTCCTACCTGCCGCTGGGCGAGGTCGCATCCGCCCCGCCGCTGGCGGTGCTGGACGGCCTGGAGGGTGCCCGCCTGGTGGCACTGGACGATCTCGACGAGGTGGTCGGGCAGGGCGACTGGGACGAAGCCCTGTTCGGGCTGCTGAACCGCCTGCGCGACAGCGGCTGCCGGGTACTGCTGGCGGCGACCCATGCGCCGGACGGGCTGGGCAGTCGCCTGCCGGACCTGACCTCGCGCCTGGCGTGGGGGCCGGTGTTCCGGATGCAGGCACCGGAGGAAGACGACCTCAAGCGCATCCTCGCCCAGCGCGCCGCACTGCGCGGGCTGGAGCTGCCGGAGGCGGTGGCCGACTACCTGCTGCGCCACTACCGCCGTGATCTGGTGGCCCTGCTGGCCCTGCTGGACCGCCTGGACCTGGCCGCCCTGGCCGAACAGCGGCGCTTGACCATCCCCTTCGTCCGCGACCAGCTCGCGCGTTCCTGATCTTCACCACGAAGCACACGAAGGCACGAAGAAGGGCTAGGTCAAGGGCGTTTAACAGGAAGACGGGAAGGACGGAAGATTCTGGATGGGGCGTACCGGGAGGCGGTCCTCGGCCCGGGGATGCTGGCTGGGCGCCTCGCTCCGGCCGAAGCGTGGGTACATTGCGCACCGGAAAGGACTTTCCCGCAACCTCCTGTAAACAAAATGCCCTCTTCCAGCCTTCCCGTCTTCCTGTGAACGGGTTTTGACCTTCTTCGTGTCTTCGTGCGCTTCGTGGTGAAAATCAGGAAGTAAGCTTGCGAGCGCGGCGGGCGTCGAGTTTGACGTAGAGCAGGCAGCCGGCGAACCAGGCGAGGCTGGCGGCGGTCATCAGCAGCCCGTACAGGCGCGCGTCGGCCGCCGCGGCCAGCGTGATCCCCAGGGTCACGTAGGCCAGCGCCAGCAGGCTGGACCAGGCGTGGGTGTAGCGGCGCCCGTGCAGCATCCCGCGCAGCGGGAACAGCAGCGGCAGGACCAGGATCACCAGCGCCAAAGAGACCGGCACGATCTCCGGCCGGTCGATCCAGGTGGTCCAGACCAGGATCAGGCCGATCAGGGCCAGATAGGCGACCAGCGCCAGCGCGCGCGCCGCGAGGATCATGCCGATTCCCCGTTCTGCAGGCGGCGCGTGATCCGCCCGACCCGCTCGCCCAGGGCCGTGGCGATGCGCTGCTCCTCGCGGGTCACCGGGTGCTCGCCCTGGCCACCGGCGACATGGCTGGCGCCGTAGGGCGAGCCCCCGGAGGTCGTGGTGCTCAGTTCCGGCACGGTGTAGGGCACGCCGACCCAGAGCATCCCCTGGTGGATCAGGGGCAGGGCCATGGTCAGCAGGGTGGTTTCCTGCCCGCCGTGCTGGGTGGCGGTGCTGGTGAACAGCCCGAACGGGCGATCGACCAGGCCGCCGCTGGCCCACAGGCCGCTGGTGCCGTCGAGGAAGTGCTTCAGCGGCGCGGCCATGTTGCCGAAGCGCGTGGGCGAGCCCATGACCAGCCCGGCGCATTCCTCCAGGTCGCGGGTCTCCGCGTAGGGCGGGCCGTCGGCGGGAACCGCCGGCGCCTCGCCGGTGATGTTGGTGCTCACCGGCGGCACGGTGCGCACGCGGGCGACGGCGCCGGCGCGCTCCACGCCGCTGGCGACGTGGCGGGCCAGCTCGGCGGTCGCGCCGTAGCGGCTGTAGTACAGCACCAGGACCTCGGGGACCGCGCTCACGACAGGATCTCCAGCACCTGCTCGGGCGGACGCCCGATGCGGGCGCGCTCACCCATGACCAGGATCGGGCGTTCGATCAGTTTCGGATGCTGCACCATGGTCTGGATCAGCGCCTCGTCGTCCAGCTCGGCATCCTTCAGGCCCAGTTCGCGGTACTCCGCCTCGCCGGTGCGCAGGAGATCGCGCGGGGCGATGCCCAGCCGGTCGACGATGGCGCGCAGGGTGGCGGCATCCGGCGGCGTCTTCAGATATTCGACAATCTGCGGCTCCACGCCCTGCTCGCGCAGCAGTGCCAGGGTCGCGCGCGACTTGCTGCAGCGCGGGTTGTGGTACAGCGTAGGGGCATCGGACATGAATCCACTCCGGAGGACGAAAAATGACGGAGGCCAATGATAACCATGCCCGCCGCTGGCGTGTCAGCGGTCAGGTGCAGGGGGTGTTCTTCCGCGCCTCTACCCGCGACGAGGCCCGGCGGCTCGGGTTGACCGGTTATGCCCGTAATGAGCCGGACGGCAGCGTCGAGGTGCTGGCCGTGGGCCCGCGCAGGGCGCTGGACACGCTGGAGGAGTGGCTGGCCGACGGGCCGCGCATGGCGCGGGTGGATGCGGTGGAGGCCGAGGAGCTGGAACCCCCGGAGCCGGCGCCGCGCGAGTTCTCCACGGGCTGACTCGGCGGTGCCTCAGTAGCGCCGCAGCGGGCGACCCGGTGGCGGAATGACCTGGACGAAGGCACGCACGTCGCGCAGCCGGTGCGGACCTTCCGACCGGATGCGGGTCTCGGCCCCCTGCATCCAGGCGCCGTCCCAGGCGAGGCGGGCCGCCCCGGTGCGCGAATGGCGCGGCAGGTCGATCAGCAAGAGGCCGTCTTCATAGGCGACCTCGAGCTCACTGCGGTAGCGCTCGGCGTGTACCTCGATGCTGCGGCTCTCGCCACTGGCGAGGGTAAAGGCCGTTGGCTCCAGCGCGCGTTCGCGACCGCCGATCCGCAGCGTGCCGCCGCTGAGACTGACGCGGATCAGGTCTCCGGGCAGGCCGGCCTGGCCACTGCGGATGGCCGCGACCCGCTCGGCGCGTTCGGCTGCCCGTGCCGCCTCCTGCTCGGCTTCGGCCTGCAGCCGGGCCTCGCGGGCCTTCTGCACCGATTCCCAGGCGCGGATGGCCTCGACCCGTTCGGCCTCGCCCATGGCGTCCCATTGTTCTTCGCTTACCCCGTAGATCCGCGGGCTGCAGGCGGCCAGCAGCAGTGCCAGGGCTGCCAGGACCGGGTACAGACGAAGCGTTGCGGGCATGCGCGATTTCCGTGTGGGTTTGTAGCCGAGTCTGTCCGAGTAGCCTGTACCGGCCCTGAACCGGGCTGAGGGAAACACTGTTTCCCTCAGAACAGCAGGTTGATGACGAGCAGCGAGACGACCATGAACAGCAGGGTCACACCGGCGCCGGCGCGCAGGTAGTCGGCCACGCGGTACCCGCCGGGATCCATGATCAGGGCATTGACCTGGTGGGTGGGCAGGATGAAGGAGTTGGATGCGGCGATCGCGACGATCAGCGCGAACACGCGCGGGTCGGCGTCGATCCCCATGCCCTGGGCGACGCTCGCGAAGCTGACCGCCAGCGGGACCAGCAGAACCGTTGCCCCGACGTTGGACATCACCAGCGTGAAGAAGGTGGTCAGCAGGAACACCGCGACCTGCAGCACCCAGACCGGCATCCCTTCCAGTTGCTGCATGCCGTTGGTCGCGATCCACTCACCGGCGCCGGAGTTCTCCACCGCCAGCCCCAGCGGGATCAGCGAGGCGAGCAGGAAGACGGTCTTCCAGCTGATGCCGCGATAGGCCTCGTCCATCGTGATCACGCCGGTGAAGATCATCCCCAGGGCCCCGCCCAGCAGGGCCAGTGCCAGCGGCAGGTCGGTGAACAGCACCAGCCCCAGCCCCAGCGCCAGGGAGCCGAGCGCGGCCAGCGGCCGGTGGGTCTTTGAGGCCTCCTGCTTGCGTCGTGGATAGCGGCTGGTGACCACGACGAAGTCGCGGTCGTCCTCCAGCGCCTGCAGGTTCTCCCACGGGGTATGCACGACCAGGGTGTCGCCGGCCTTCAGTGGGGTATCCGGGACCTCGTCGACGATCAGGTCATCACCGCGCTGGATGCGCAGCACCGAGATGCCGTAGCTGCGGCGCATGCCCTTGTCGCGCACGGTCTGGCCGATCAGGTCGGAGCCGGGCGGGATAATCACCTCCGCGATGCCGCCGTGGCGAGCGGACAGGGCGCGGGCGAACACGTCCAGTTCGTCCTTCAGCAAGGTGCCGGTGTGGTCGCAGGTCGTCTCGATGGTGGTGACCGGGCCGAGGATGGCGAGGTGTGCCCCGCGCTCCAGCTCCACGTCCCGGTTGGGTTCGATGCGGGTCTCGTCGCCCGTGGTGACGCCCACGACGTGCACCCCGAAGGCCGCCTCGAAATCGCCCACACGCATTCCGGCCAGGGAGCTGTCCTCGTCCAGGCGTGCCTCGCGCACGCCGAAATCCATGCCGTAGACATCGCGGAACCAGGCCGAGGTCGTCTGCACCCGGCTCTCGTCCGGGTCCTCGGTCTGGGGATCGCGGGCCGGCAGGACCCAGCGTCCGAACAGCGCGAAGTAGAGGATCAGCGTACCCAGCAGGGCGAGTCCGATCGGGGTGACGTCGAACAGCCCGAAGCCCTCGACATCCCGCGGCAGCAGGTCGTTGAGCAGGATCAGCGGGCTGGAGGCCACCAGCGTCAGGGTGCCGCCGACGATCGCGGCAAAGCCCATCGGCATCAGCAGGCGCGAGCGCGGGATGCGCGCGGCGGCCCCGATGCGGTTGATCACCGGCATGAACAGGGCGGCGGCACCGATGTTCTGCATGAAGCTGGTGATGATGCCGACGGCCCCCGAGGTGGTGGCCATCACGCGGCGCTCGGTCTGCCCGCCAAAGCGCAGGATCAGGTCCGCCAGGCGGTTCATGACCCCGGAGCGGTCCAGCCCCTTGCCGATGATCATCACCGCGATGATCGCGATCACCGCGTTCGACGCGAAGCCGGAGAACAGCGCCTCGCCCTCGACGATCGGCGCCACCCCCGGCACCAGCGCGACCATGCCGAGCAGGAACAGCACGCTCAGCGCCGCCAGGTCGATCCGGATCACCTCCGTCACGAACAGCAGGATCGTCAGCCCCAGCAGGCCGAACACGATCCCCATCTCCAGGGTAAAGGCGACCGACCCCATCAGAAGCGGCCCTGTTTGCGGGGATCGGTTGCGGCGGGGCAGTCGATGAGGGGGCCGCGTGAATCAGGCAACGCGCGGATGTACTTCTTGCTCGAGCCGGGGCCCCAGGGACTGGCGGGCCTGCTCGAGCTCGAAGTGATCCTGGAGGTTCATCCAGAACTCGGGCGAGGTGCGGAAATAACGGCCCAGGCGAAGCGCCGTATCCGCCGTGATCGCGCGCTTGCCCTGCACGATCTCGTTGATTCGGCGGGGGGGCACGCTGATGTCGTGCGCCAGGCGGTACTGGCTGATGCCTGCCTCCTCGATGAATTCGGCCAGGTGCTGGCCCGGATGGATCGGGGCCTCGATATCCTGTGCTGTCATCGTTGCCTCCCTGGTGGTCGTCGGATCAGTGGTAATCCACGATCTCGACGTTGTAGGCGTGACCGTCTCGCCATTCGAAACAGATGCGCCACTGGTCGTTGATCCTGATGCTGTATTGACCCGCGCGGTCGCCTTTCAGTGCCTCTAGGGAGACGCTGATTGAATCGCGCGTCCGCGCTCGAGTCGCTTTTGTGTGCGAACAAGGCGCGGTGACTGCCGTGCAGTCATTCTGCACAAGGGAGCCGCAACGCCGTGCGCATGCAAAAGCGGCCGA
>NZ_KB906364.1:0-21079 GCF_000381305.1 Thioalkalivibrio sp. ALE16 | reverse complement strand
GCTTGTGGGGTTGGTGCCCCCTGTTCCCCGATCCTGCGTTGCGCCGCTTGCGGGTAGAACCACTACCCGCTGCACGACGCGCCTTGTCTCGGAAAACAGGGGGCACCAACGCGGACGTGCGATTCAATCAGCGTCTCCCTAGTCGATGCGAGGGAGGCTGGCGCAGATCCTCGAGACGCGTGGCAGCGTGGATGCGCGCCAGACGCATTCGTGCCCGGCGCGTTACCTCGTCGGGCAGGCGGCGTGCCCTCTCGCCCCGGGCCAGCCGCGCGGCTTCCTTGCCGCGGTAGCTCTGGATCATGGATAAATGTTAACGCGCTGCGTTATTAGCGCGCAAACGGTTGTCGAACCGGACTCTCCCGGGAAATACCGGTCCCGAATACGCCCGTCACTTCGGCGCTGTTTTCTGCGGGCGAGGCACGGTGACCGCCGAGCCCTTATTGCAGGCGTTGGCGCAGGGCGTCGAGCAGGCCATCCATCGGGAGGTGTTCGGCCTCGCTGGCGGTGCGTGCCTGGTATTCGAGTTCGCCGGCGTCGAGGCCGCGTTCGCCGATGACCAGACGGTGCGGGATGCCGATCAGTTCCATGTCGGCGAACATGACGCCGGGGCGCTGTTCGCGGTCGTCCAGCAGGACCTGGAAGCCGGCGCCCTCCAGCTCGTCGTGCAGTTTCTCCGCGGCCTCGCGCACACGCTGGGACTTCTTGGCGCCGATCGGGCACAGGGCGATGTCGAAGGGGGCGATCGCCGTCGGCCAGCAGATGCCGCGCTCGTCGGAGTTCTGCTCGATCGCGGCGGCGACCACGCGCGAGACGCCGATGCCGTAGCAGCCCATGGTTACGACCTGCTCGCGGCCGTCCTCGTCGAGTACGCGGGCGCCCAGGGCCTGGCTGTACTTGTCGCCGAGCTGGAAGATGTGGCCGACCTCGATGCCGCGGCGGATCTCGATCGCCCCGGAGCCGTCCGGGGCCAACTCGCCCTCGGTGATGTTGCGCAGGTCGGCGCTCTCCGGCTGCGGCAGGTCGCGGCCCCAGTTCACGCCGGTCAGGTGGTGGCCGTTCTCGTTGGCGCCGACCACGAAGTCCGCCATGCCCAGCATGGTCTGATCGGCCAGCACCGGGATCGGGCTTCCCACCGGGCCCAGCGAACCCGGATCGGCGCCGAAGGCGGCCCGGATCTCGGCGGCTTCGGCCATGCGCAGCGGCTCGGCGACCCAGGGGTGCTTCTCGGCCTTCACCGCGTTCAGTTCGTGGTCGCCGCGCAGCACGATGGCGACCAGGTCGGCGTCGATCGCGTCGGAGGCGGCCACCACCAGGGTCTTCACCGTCCGCTCGGTCGGGATGTCCAGGAATTTCGCGAGATCGTCGATGGTGTGCACGTCGGGCGTGGCGATCTTCTCCAGCGCCGCGCCGGGGGCCGGGGCCGGCGCGGGCACCGGGCAGGGGGCCAGTTCGACGTTGGCGGCGAACCCGGCCGGGGAGAACGCGATGGCGTCCTCGCCGGAGCTGGCCAGCACGTGGAACTCGTGCGAGGTGTTGCCGCCGATGGCGCCGGTGTCGGCCTCCACCGCGCGGAAGTCCAGACCGCAGCGTTCGAAGATGCGGGTGTAGGCCGCGTGCATCTGCTGGTAGGTGTCGCCCAGGGAGTCGGCGTCGATATGGAAGGAGTAGGCGTCCTTCATCAGGAATTCGCGGGCGCGCATCACGCCGAAACGCGGGCGGCGCTCGTCGCGGAACTTGGTCTGGATCTGGTAGTAGTTGACCGGCAGTTGGCGGTAGCTGCGGATCTCGCGGCGCACCAGATCGGTGATGACCTCCTCGTGCGTCGGGCCGAAGCAGAAGTCGCGCTCGTGGCGATCCTTGAGGCGCAGCAGCTCGGCGCCGTAGAAGTCCCAGCGCCCGGATTCCTGCCACAGTTCGGCCGGCTGCACCGCCGGCATCAGCACCTCCAGGGCGCCGGCGCGGTTCATCTCCTCGCGTACGATGTTTTCCACTCGACGCAGTACGCGCAGGCCCAGCGGCAGCCAGGTGTACAGCCCGGAGGCCAGCCGGCGGATGTAGCCGGCCCGCAGCATCAGCTGGTGCGAGACGATCTCGGCGTCAGCCGGGGTTTCCTTCAGGGTGTTCAGCGGGAATTGCGAGACGCGCATCGGGGGCAGTCCGTGGTTGATGGCTGGAAAGGATTCAGAACGTGGTGCCGTTGGTGCCCCAGAAGTGGCGCGGGGCGTCGGCGAACTCGATGTAGACGCGGGCCGGCTCGATGCCCAGTTCCGCCTGCAGGCTGTCGCACAGCTTGCGCGACAGCTCGCGGGTCAGGCCCTCGGGCAGGCCGATGCTCTTCAGCTCGCAGTACGCGAGCGGATCGGTGCGCCCGCCAAAGCACATGGCCGGGTTGTGGCGGCAGGCGACCATCACGTAGCCCTCGGGCTTGCCCAGCCAGTCGGCGACCGCGGCGGACAGACGCTGGCACAACGTGGCGGTGTCGTCGGGCAGGGCGGCATTGGTCTCGACTTGCAGCAGCGGCATGGCATCCTCCGGGGCGTTGCGGCGAAAGGTCGCCATGATACGGGGAGCGCGGGGTCGGTGCAGCGCTCGCGTCAGCCTAGGGAGACGCTGATTGAATCGCACGTCCGCGCTCGAGTCGCTTTTGCGTGCGTTTAATGCGCGGTGACTGCCGTGCAGTCATTCTGCACAAGGGAGCCGCAACGCCGTGCGCATGCAAAAGCGGCCAGTGGCTTGTGGGGTTGGTGCCCCCTGTTCCCCGATCCTGCGTTGCGCCGCTTGCGGGTAGAACCACTACCCGCTGCACGACGCGCCTTGCCTCGGAAAACAGGGGGCACCAACGCGGACGTGCGATTCAATCAGCGTCTCCCTAGCGGGTGAAACCCTTGTCAGGGTGGCTATACTCGCTGCGAGGGAGACGAACGCGGCGGGGCCGGACGGCCGGATTGCGTTCAACATCAGGAAATAATAAATTAGAAAAATCTAATATATGGTTCCGGGCCCGGTGCGCGCCTGCGCACCCCCGACGACCTCTTCGAGCAAGGACAGACGCCTCATGACACGAAACCGGATGCGCCACACCCTGTGGGCCCTGCTGCTGTTGCCGTTTGCGGCCCAGGCGGAGTTGCCGTTCGAGACGGCCACCGCCGAACGCCAGACGATCACCCAGGAACGGATCCTGGATGGCCGCGTCGAGGCAGTGCAGCGGTCCACGATCTCGGCGCAGACCTCCGGGCGGATCCGCGAGATCTACGTGGATGTCGACGACTTCGTCGAGGCCGATGAATTGCTGGTCCGGGTCAGCGACACCGAGCAGCAGGCTCGTGTAAGCCAGGCCGAGGGCGATCTGGCCGAGGCCCGCGCCCGCTTCAACGAGGCCCGTTCGGAGTTCGAGCGCATTCGCGATGTGTTCGATCGCGGGGTGGTGTCGCGCTCCGAGTTCGATCGAGCCGAGGCCGCGCTGGAGTCGGCGCGTGCCCGCCTGCGCTCGGCCGAGGGTCGGGTCGAGGAGGCCCGTGAACAACTGGGCTACACCGAGGTGTACGCGCCCTATTCGGGGATCGTGACCGAGCGCCATGTAGAGGTCGGCGAGTCGGTCAGCCCGGGGTCGCCGCTGCTGTCCGGGATCAGCCTGGACCAGTTGCGGGTGGCGGTGGATGTGCCGCAGCGTCTGATTCACAGCGTGCGTGAGCGGCGCAGTGCCGAGGTCCTGCTGAACGGAGACCGGGTGGCGGCCGAAAGCCTGACCATCTTCCCCTACGCCGATCCCGCCAGCTCGACCTTCCGCATCCGCGTGAACCTGCCGGAGCAGCAGGATCTGGGCTTGTTCCCCGGCATGTTCGTGAAGACCGCCTTCGTCGTGGACGCGGTGGAGCGCCTGGTGGTGCCGACCGAGGCCGTGGTCTATCGCAGCGAGGTCATCGCCGTCTATGTGGTGGATGCGGACGACCGGGTGGCGTTCCGCCAGGTACGGGTCGGGCGTCAGCATGACGGCCTGATCGAGATCCACGGCGGTCTGGAGGCCGGCGAGCGCGTGGCGCTGGATCCGGTCCACGCGCAGATCTGGCTGAAGGAACATCAGCAGGTGAACCCATGAGCGATGCCACCACGGAGGGGGCGTCCGAGCGGATGGGGATCTCCGGGCGCATCGCGCAGGCCTTCCTGACCACCCAGATCACCCCGTTGCTGGCCCTGCTGGGGCTGCTGCTGGGGCTGTTCGCGATTCTGGTGACCCCGCGCGAGGAAGAGCCGCAGATCAACGTGACCATGGCCGACGTGTTCATCCCGTTCCCCGGGGCGAGCGCGCAGGAGGTGGCGCAACTGGTCGCCACGCCGGCCGAGCAGGTGCTCTCGGAGATCGAGGGCATCGATGACATCTATTCCGTCTCGCGCCCGAACATGGCGCAGATCACCATTCAGTTCGAGGTCGGCGAGGACCGCACCGCGGCGCTGGTGCGCCTGTACAACCAGGTGTTCTCCAACCAGGACTGGCTGCCGCCGGGGCTGGGGGTCGGCGAGCCGATCATCAAGCCGATGGGCATCGACGACGTGCCGATCGTCAACGTGACCCTGTGGACCGAGGACCCCGAGCGCGGCGGGCACGATCTGCTGCGCGTGGCGCACGGGATCGAGGCCGAGCTCAAGCGGGTCCCGGGTACCCGTGATATCTACACGGTCGGCGGCCCGGACCACGTGGTGCACGTGCGCTTCAAGCCGGAGACGCTCGCTGCCTACAACCTGTCGGTGGATGACCTGCGCACCAGCCTGCAGGCCTCCAACTTCTCGCGCGACGCCGGTCAGCTCTATCAGGACGATGAAGAGATCCTCGTCCAGGCCGGCGACTTCATTACCGAACCCGAGGCTTTCGCCAGTCTGGTGGTCGGCATGCACGACGGCCGTCCGATCTACCTCGAGGACGTTGCCGAGGTGGTGCAGGGCCCGGCCTATGCCACCGAGCACGTGCGCTTTGCCCATGGCGCGGCCGCCGGCGATCGAGCGCGCGCGGGCGAGAGCCACCCGGCGGTCACCGTGGCGATTGCCAAGCAACCGGGGACCAATGCCCCGGATATCGCCGACGCCCTGGTCGAGCGCCTGGATCAACTGCGCGGGACCTATATCCCCGACGGTATCGAGACGACCATTACCCGCAACTACGGCGTAACCGCGGACGACAAGGCGAACACCCTGATCCAGAAGCTGATCCTCGCGACCGCGTCGGTGGTGATCCTGGTCTGGATCGCACTCGGCTGGCGCGAGGCCTTCATCGTCGGTGTGGCCGTGGTGATCACGCTCGCGATCACCCTGTTCGCCTCCTGGGCCTATGGCTTCACCCTCAACCGCGTGTCGCTGTTCGCGCTGATCTTCTCCATCGGGATCCTGGTGGACGATGCCATCGTGGTGGTGGAGAACATCCACCGGCACATGGCCAAGGGCGGCAGGAAATTCCTCGAGGCCATCCCGCTCGCGGTGGACGAGGTCGGCGGACCGACCATCCTCGCGACCTTCACCGTGATCGCGGCCCTGCTGCCGATGGCCTTCGTGACCGGGCTGATGGGGCCCTACATGAGCCCGATCCCGATCAACGCCTCGATGGGGATGATCATCTCGCTGGCGGTGGCCTACGTGGTCACGCCCTGGCTGACGTACAAGGTGCTGCGACGCCAGGCCGAGCAGCACGCGCATGCCGCACCGGCCGGCGGCGGGCACGGCGCGGAAGGCGAGAGCGCCTCCGCCGGGCTGATGAAGATCTTCAACCGCCTGCTGCTGCCGTTTCTCGGGACCTCCGGGCGCAAGAAGACCAACCGCCTGGTGCTGTGGGTCGGGACCCTGGTGCTGATCCTCGGCTCGGTGTCACTGGCCTACTTCCAGCTGGTGGTCATGAAGATGCTGCCGTTCGACGACAAGTCGGAGTTCCAGGTGGTGCTGGATATGCCGGAGGGCACCAGCCTGGAACGTACCTCCCGCGTGCTGGCGGAGATGGGCGACTATCTGAAGACCGTGCCCGAGGTGCACAACGTGCAGACCTACGCGGGTACCGCGGCGCCGATCAACTTTAACGGCCTGGTGCGGCAGTACTACCTGCGTGAGGGCTCGCACGTCGGCGACATCCAGGTGAATCTGGTGGATGCCTCCGAGCGCTCGCGCCAGAGCCATGCGGTGGCGCTCGGTGTGCGCGAGGCAATCAACGAGATCGCCGATCGTCACGGTGCCGCGGTGAAGGTGGTCGAGGTGCCGCCGGGGCCGCCGGTGATGTCGCCGATCGTGGCCGAGATCTACGGGCCGGACTACGACGGTCAGATCGAGATCGCCCGCCAGGTGCGCGAGCGCTTCGAGAACACCGACGGCATTACCGATATCGACGACTCGGTGGAATACCCGGGGCAGAAGAAGATCCTGCAGGTCGACCGCGAGCGGGCCGCGCGCCTGGGCGTGTCGCAGCAGGCGGTGGTGCAGGCGATCGAGACCGCGCTGTCCGGCGAGGACGTGACCTACCTCTACGGCTCCAACGTGAAGTACGCGGTGCCCGTGCGGCTCGAGTTCGAACAGGCCGAGAAGGGCAGCCTGGACCCGGTGCTGGGGCTCAAGGTGCGCTCGCGCGACGGCACGCTGGTGCCGCTGTCCGAGGTGGTCAATGTGGTGGACTCGACCCTGGAGCATTCGATCCATCACAAGAACCTGCTGCCGGTCGTCTACGTGATGGGCGACCTGGCCGGTGGTCTGGACAGCCCGCTATACGGCATGTTCGACATGTTCTTCGGCCTGCGCGATCAGCCCATGGCCTATGGCGAGCCGCTGGAGCAGCTGTTCATCAGCCAGCCGGACAACCCGTACAACTTCTCCCTGAAGTGGGACGGCGAGTGGCAGGTGACCTACGAGACCTTCCGCGACATGGGCATTGCCTACTCGGTGGGGCTGATCCTGATCTACCTGCTGGTGGTCGCGCAGTTCCGCTCGTACATGGTGCCGCTGATCATCATGGCGCCGATCCCGCTGACCGTGATCGGGGTGATGCCGGGGCATGCCTTCATGGATGCCTTCTTCATGGACGCCAAGTTCACCGCGACCTCGATGATCGGGATGATCGCGCTGGCCGGGATTATCGTGCGCAACTCGATCCTGCTGGTGGACTTCATCAACGAGGAGATCCGCCGTGGCGTGGAGGTGATCGAGGCAGTGGTGCACGCGGGTGCGGTGCGCGCCAAGCCGATCATCCTGACCGGGCTGGCGGCGATGGTCGGCGCCGGGTTTATTCTGGATGACCCGATCTTCTCCGGCCTGGCGATCTCGCTGATCTTCGGCGTGTTTGTCTCCACGCTGCTGACGCTGGTGATCATCCCGGTGCTGTACTACCTGTACGTGCGCAACCGGGTCGAGCTGATCCGCGCCCAGGCGGCGTAAGCGGATCCCGTCATCGCGAGGCGCGCAGCGCCGTGGCGATCTCTGTGGCCGGCTGCGACTTCGGGTGGGGCGAGCATCGGGATTTCGTCGCGGGGTTCCCGCTGCGCTCGCCCTTCGGGCCGGCCTGCGGCCGCTCAACGCGCGTCGCGCTTTTTGTGCCATAGCCCCTGGCAGGACCTCGCAATGACGCGGGCGGGTTCCGGTGTTTTCGCCGTGCGGCGGCATGCGGCTACAATCGGTGCCACCTGAACGAACCGGAGACGCTCGATGGATGTCGAGATGGGAGAAGAGGGCCTGAACGTCCTCGGAATCAGCCGCGAACAGTGCGCCACCCTGGTCGAGACGCTGAAGGCCAGCGAGGACCAGCGCTTCATGGATGACCCCGAACTGCGCAAGCTGTTCAAGCTGCTGGCCGTGCTGCAGAGCGATCTGTGGGACGACATGACCGCCGGGCAGTTCGACTTCGCCCCCTACAAGAAGCAATAGCCCTGCCCGGTGCCGTCCCTGGCACCCGTACCGGAGTGCTCCATGCCCGACAATGATTCCCGCCGGCCGTCCAATTTCGTGATCGGCAACATCTTCCTTGGCGCCGCCGCCATCATGCTGTTCTTCTTCGTGACGCTCTGGGAGATCCTCGGGGTGTTTGCACTGCTGATGTGGATGGGCCTGGCGGCGATCGGGGTCTACTTTATCGTCAAGGACAAGGACATCAATCCGGGCGGCCCGCCGAACTGATTCGGTGCATCCGTCACGTACGCCTCTCGTGACACCAGCCCCGGCATCGCCGGGGCTGGCACGCCTGCGGGGCGAATTCCTCGAGTCACTGGGGCAGCGGGTCGCGGATCTGGAGGCCCTGTCCGGTCAGCTCGACGGCACGTTTGCGGATGGCGAACGCCTGATCACCCTGTACCGCGAGGCCCAGGCGCTGGCGCAGTCGGGGCAGGTCTTCGATGTCGGCTTGATCCGCGGCGCGGCGGAATCGCTGCGGGCCGCCCTGGCCGGCGTACGCCGGGCCCCGCCCGGACCGGATCGTGACCTGATTGTCGCGGGGGTGCGCCGCTTGGCCACGGCCGTGGAGGCCTATCGGCAGCGGGCGCGGCCGGCGGCGCAGGCGCGCATGCAGCCTGTAGGGGGGCGTCCGGCGGAGTCACGAGTCCGCCTGATCGACGACGGCGGCGCGGTCGGCGAGGCGGTGGCCCGCATGCTGGCCGACCAGGGTTTTCGTGTAACCCGGGGCGAGGCTGCCGTGGCCGACGACGAGCCGCTTTCCGCAGTGGTGCTGTGTGCCGACGTGGTCGCGGCGGACGGGGGCGGCTTGCCGGGGCTGGCGTCTGCGCTGGCCAGCGGGCTTCCGGTGCTGGCCGTCGCTCAGGCCTGGAGTCCCGGCGCCCGCCTCGAATGCGTGCGCCAGGGGGTGACGCGCTGCCTCGATCACCCCCTGGTAACCGACACCCTGGTCGAGCAGCTGATGCAGATCGGCGGCGTAATCGTGGAGTCGGATTATCGCGTGCTGCTGGTCGCCGGGGAGGCGGACAGCGAACTCGCTCATCATCTGGCCGCTTCCGGGCTGGAGGTATCGACGGTGTCCGACCCGGAGGATGCGCGCCTCCGGCTGGGCGAGATCGGCGCCGATGTGGTGGTCCTCGATCTGCAGGGGCTGGACGAACCGGCGGAATCGTTTGTCGCGCTGCTGCGTACTCGGGACAACGGGGGGGCGGTCCCGCTGCTGTTCCTGACCGAGGACCCCGGACGGATCAACGCCCTGATGACGGTGCACCCCGGTGTGGCGGGGGTGTTTCTGAAGCCCGTGGAGCCAGCCCGTATCCAGGCCGCGATTGCCGCGCGGGCGCGCCAGATGCGCCAGATCGACGGGGTCAGCCAGTCCTATCGCGATGCCCTGTACGAGCGCGAACGCGAGCATGTGGCCGTCAACGAACATGCCCTGGTCAGTATCGCGGACGTGGCCGGCAACATCGTCTACGCCAACGAGCGCTTTTCCCGGGGCAGCGGCTATGCGGTGTCCGAGCTGATGGGCCGCAATCACCGCATCCTGAAGTCCGGCCAGCATCCACCGGAATTCTATGCCGAGCTCTGGTCCACCATCGCGTCCGGGCGCGTCTGGCAGGGCGAAATGTGCAATCGTGCGCGCGACGGCTCGCTGTACTGGGTGGAGACCACCATCGTCCCGTATCTCGGGAGCAACGGGCGCCCCTACCAGTACGTGTCGATCCGCACCGAGATCACCCACGTGAAGCATCAGGAGCACCGCCTGCGCTCCAGCCAGATCTTCGCCAACATGGGGACCTGGGAATGGGCGCCGAACCGCGAGGCGCTGGGCTGGTCGGAGCGCATCCCGCCGCTTCTGGGCTATCCCGAGGGCGGGCTGGAACCCACGGTCGCCAATTTCGTGCAGGCGGTGCACCCCGACGATCGCATCCGGGTGCGCAATGCGATCGCCAGCAGTCTGCGTCGCGGGTCCTATCTTGAACTGGAGCATCGCGTCATCTGGCCCGACGGCTCGGAGCACTGGCTGCTCGAGCGCGGCGACGTGGTCCGGGATCAGGACGGCGAGGTTCTGTACATGCTGGGTGTGATGCAGGACATCACCAAGCGCAAGACCTCGGAACTGGCATTGTCCCAGCTGTCTACCCGGCTGCTGGAATCGCAGCGCCTGGCGCGCATCGGCAACTGGGAGATGGACCCGCAAAGCGGGGCGATCACATGGTCGCGGGTCATCCACGAGATCTTCGAGGCGGATGCGGGGGATGCGTCCTTCGGGCGCGACACATACCTGGCGCTGGTGCACCCGGAGGATCGCGAGCCGGTGACGGCCTTTCTGCAGGGCCTGAACGCGGCCGGACACCACGAACTCGGTCACCGGGTGCAATTCCGGGACGGGCGGACCCGCTTTGTCCACGTCATCGCCAGTGTCAGCCTGGATGCAGAGGGCCGACCCGCGCACATCGCCGGGAGCCTGCAGGACATCACCGAACTGCACGAGGCCCAGGAACATCTGGCCCTGTTCCAGCGCATCTTCGAGTCCTCCGGGCAGGGCATCGCGGTAGTGGACCGTGCGGGCCGCTTCGTCTACGTGAATGCCGCCGCGCGCGAGATGGTGGGCTACGAGTCGAGCGAGATGCTGGGCCGGAGCTTCCGCGAGATGAATATCATCCCCGAGGACTCCGAAGAGGAGGCGCGGGAGATCGACCGGGTGCTTTCCGAAGGCGGTTCCTGGGCCGGAAAGCTGCCCCACCGCTGCGCCAATGGGGCGGTGTTCATCACCGTCAGCAACATCGGCGTCGTCCTCGACGACCGCGGCGAACCGCAATACGGCTTCAATATCTTCAGCGACTTCACCGACGAGCTGCGCCGTCGCGCCGAGTTGCACCGTGCGCGCGAGGCGGCCGAGGCGGCCAACCGGGCCAAGTCGGATTTCCTGTCCAACATGAGCCACGAGCTGCGCACGCCGATGAACGCGGTTCTCGGGTTTGCCCAGCTGCTGGAGCGCGATCCGGCTCTGGATGAACACCAGCGCGGCCATCTCGATGAAATCATGCGCGCCGGGCGCCATCTGCTGGACCTGATCAACGAGATCCTGGACCTGGCGCGGATCGAGGCGGGGCGCATGCAGGTGGAGCCGGAACCGGTCGCCGTGGACCCGCTACTGGATGAATGCCTGTCCCTGCTGGAGCCCCTGGCGCGCGAGCATCGCGTGGTGCTCGCAGCGGAGCCCCTGCCGACGGTGATGGTGCAGGCCGACCCCCGGCGTTTGAGGCAGGTACTCCTGAACCTGTTGTCCAACGCGGTCAAGTACAACCGGCCGGACGGGCGCGTGCGCGTGACCTGCGAACACGAGGGCTCCGGCGTGCGGATCGCGGTGCACGACGACGGGCCGGGGCTGACGCCGGAGCAGTGCCAGCGGCTGTTCCAGCCCTTCGAGCGCCTGGTGGCCGAGGAGCAGGGAATCGAGGGGAGCGGGGTGGGCCTTGCGGTGACCCGCAACCTGGTGGAGCTGATGGACGGCGAGATCGGCGTCGACAGCATACCGGGTACGGGCAGCACCTTCTGGTTCCGTTTGCCCGCGGCGCAGGAGCACCTCCCGCCCGCGGCCGGAGAGGACGTGGGCGCAGCCTCGGACGTTGCGATCCGGGAGGGTTGCCGGGTGCTCTGCATCGAGGATCATGCCGCCAATCAGCGTCTGCTGCGCGAGATGCTGAGGCAGCAGGGGGTGAGCGACTGCCGGGTGGCGGACTCCGCCGTGGCGGGCCTGGACATGGCCCTGCGGGACCCGCCGGGGCTTGTCCTGCTCGATCTGAATCTGCCGGTGATGGACGGCTTTCAGGTGCTGCGCGCGCTGCGCGCCGAGGCGGCGCTGGCGGCGATCCCGGTGATCGCGGTGACGGCCGATGCCACCGAGGCCACGCGCGAGCGGGTGGCGGCGGCCGGCTTTGATGCTCTGCTCACCAAGCCGATCGGGGCGAGCGATCTGCTGGGCGCGCTGCAGCGCTGTGCCGCGGGTCGCGCGAGCGGCTGAGCCGCCGCGCGCGTCGGCGATTCTCAAAGAAAGAGGAATGCGACGATCGCGATCGCCGCGGCCACGGCGACGGCGTCCGCGGTCAGCGCGGCCGCCAGAGTGTGGCGCACGCGCTTGATGCCGATGGCGCCGAAGTACACCGCGAGCACGTAGAAGGTGGTCTCGGTCGAGCCCTGCAGGGTGGAGACCAGGATGCCGACGTGGGTGTCCGGCCCGGTGGCCGGGTCCTGCATGATGCCGGCCATGATGCCATAGGCGCCGGAGCCGGACAGCGGGCGCAGCAGTGCCATCGGCAGGGCCTCGGCCGGCAGACCGAACGGCGTGGTCAGCGGCCCGACCAGCCCGACGAACATGCCTAAAGCACCGCTCTCGCGCAGCATCCCCACCGCGACCAGGATTGCGACCAGGTAGGGGATGATGCGCAGGGCCACGTTGAAGCCCTCCTTGGCCCCCTCGACGAAGACCTCGTAGACCGGCACGCCGCGGATCACCCCGTAGGACAGGAAGCCGACCACCAGCCCCGGGATGATCCAGGGGGCGATCGCCTGGCCGTAGAGGATGGTCAGCGGGATGATCGCGAGCACTCCGGCCAGTACCGTCAGCGAGACCCAGGCCGGGTAGCCCTCGGTGGGCACCTCGATGTTCATCGGTTGCTGCTCCGGGGCGGGTTCTTCGGTCGCGCCCGCTTCGGCGTCGGACGGGGTGCTGCGGGACTCGGTCGCGCGAACCGTGTCGTCCAGGTCCGTGGCGCCGTCGCGATCGGCGGCGTGCGGGTCGATCGATCGGGTCGGCGCAGGGCTGCGGAAATAGCGCTGCAGGATCAGGGCGCTGGTAATGCCGGCGATGGTCGCGAACAGCGTGGCGAACAGCGTGGTCGGCAGGATCGCCGCCGGGGCCTCGGAGCCGAGCGAGGCACGCAGCGCGATCACCCCGGTGGGCAGCAATGTAATGCTGGAGGTGTTGATTGCCAGGAACAGGGCCATCGCATTGGTCGCGGTGCCCGGGTGCGGGTTCAGCTTCTCCAGCTCCTGCATCGCGCGGATGCCGAACGGGGTCGCGGCGTTGCCCAACCCCAGGATGTTGGCGGAGAAGTTCAGGATCATCGCGCCCATCGCCGGGTGCTCCGGCGGGACCGACGGGAACAGGCGGGTCATCAGCGGCCGCAGCAGGCGGGCCAGTACGGTCAGCAGGCCGCCAGCCTCGGCGATCTTCATCAGGCCCAGGAACAGCGCCATTACCCCGACCAGACCCAGCGCCAGTTCCACCGCGGAGCCGGCCGCGTCGATTGCGCCCTCGGACAGCGCCTGCATCGGCTGCTCGTCCGGGTCGGTGGAGCGGATCTCGCGGATCGCGGCCGTTGCCACGGCGATCACGATCAGGGCGAGAAAGATCAGGTTCATGCCTCGCAGTTTGCCACGGTCAGCGGTTCTCTCCGCGTGATACACCGCGCAGCACAGCATCCAGCGCCCGCGCCGGCAGCAGCCACTTGAGGAAGGCGAACAACCGGGTGGGGAAGGTCACGTGATAGCGCACCCGTGGCCGGCGGGCCTCCAGGGCGTGCACCACACAGCGCGCGACTGCCTCGGGCCCCAGTGTGAACGGCGCATCGGACTCGGCGTCCGCCATGCGGGCCTCGGCGGCACGGTAGGTCTCCTGCCACGGGCTGTGCTCGCGCTGGATGCGTTCGCGGAAGGCCTTCAGGGCGTTGGCGCGGAATTCGCTGCGGATCGGGCCCGGCTCGATCAGCGAGACATGGATACCCGTGCCGTGCAGTTCCTGGCGCAGGGTGTCGCTCATGCCCTCGATCGCGAACTTGGAGGTCACGTAGGCGCCGCGCAGGCGCAGGGCGACCAGCCCAAGGACCGAGCTGTTCTGGATGATGCGGCCCTCGCCGGCGCGGCGCATGGCGGGCAGCACGGCATTCGTCAGCTCCAGCCAGCCAAGCACGTTGGTCTCCAGCTGGGCGCGCAGGGTGGCGCGATTGAGGTCCTCCACCGCGCCGGGCTGACCATAGGCACCGTTGTTGAACACGCCGTAGAGGTGGCCGTCGGTGCGGTGCAGAATCTCGGTGACTGCGCTGTGGATGCTGGCGGAGTCATCCAGGTCCAGCTGCAATGCCTCGAAGCCGTCCTTCTTCAGCCGCGCGACATCCTCGCTGCGCCGGGCGGTGGCGAAGACCCGGTAGCCGCGTTCGCGCAGCATGCCCGCGGTGCAGGCCCCGATGCCGCTGGAACAGCCGGTGATCAGGACCGCGCGCTGGGAGGGTTCGCTCATGGCGGCCGGATCAGTAGGTGAGGGTGGCGACGCCGTCCTCAACGACCTCGCCGATGAAGGCGCCGCCGCCGCGCATCCCGTCCAGTTCCGGGACCGCGTTGTCCAGGGTCAGTCCGTTTTCGTCCATTGCACCGGCGCAGGCGTAGAAGGCGCAGCCGGCCTCGTGGGCGTCCTGCATGAAGCTGTAGACGGATTTCTCCTTCGCCTCGCCGGGGTAGATCTGGTCCGCCACGCCCTGTCGCAGCAGGCGGGTGGTGCCGGCGGCGAAGTAGATCTCGACCTCGAGATCCATCGCGGCGGCGACGGTGGCCTGGAAGAACGGGGCGCCCAGGGTGCCGGGGCGGTCGAGGTCCAGATTCAGCAGCATGATCACGATCTTTTCGGCCATGGCAGGTCCTTGCGGGCAGTGCATTCGGGTATGGGGCGAATCATCCGCGCTGCGGCCGCGCGGCGCAAACACCGCCTGTCGGTGCGGAAGGCCTTTTATTCCCGGCGAACGGCCGCATAATACGCCTCAACCCGTGTTTTCGCGGATGTGTTCCGAGGATTCCAGCCATGCCCATCTATGAATACCAGTGCAAGGATTGCGGCGAGATCTCCGAGATCCTGCAGAAGATCTCCGACCCGCCCGCCACCACCTGCCCCGAGTGCGGTGCCGAGGCCCTGACCAAGCAGGTCTCCGCCGCCGGTTTCCGCCTGGCCGGGGGCGGCTGGTACGAGACCGATTTCAAGAAGGACGGCAAGCGCAACCTGAAGGATTCGGGCGGTGGCGCCGGCAAGTCCGATACTTCCACGAGCAAGGCCGCGGCCAGCACCTGACCCATGCTGGTTTCCCTGCGCCGCTACCTGATTGCAGGGCTGCTGGTCTGGCTGCCGCTGATCGTCACCGGCTTCATTATCAAGCTGCTGGTCGACCTGCTGGACTTCACCATCCTCCTCCTGCCGCCGGGCTGGCGGCCGGAGGCGCTGCTGGGCTTTTCCATCCCGGGCGTGGGGATCGTGGTCGCGATCGTCGTGGTGTTCGTCACCGGGGTGATCGTGGCCAACATCGTCGGGCGCAAGCTGGTCGCGCTGGGCGAGTCCATCGTGCACCGCATCCCGCTGGTCAACTCGATCTACGGGGCAGTGAAGAAGGTGACCGAGACGGTACTGGCGGATGGCGGCCAGGCCTTCCGCAAGGTGATGCTGATCGAATACCCGCGCCGCGGCCTGTGGTCGGTCGGGTTCATGACCGGCGTCGGCACCGGCGAGGTGCAGGAGCGTACCGAGCACGAGGTAATCACCGTATTCGTCCCGACGACCCCCAACCCGACCTCGGGCTTCGTGCTGATGGTCCCGCGCGAAGAGGCGATTGAACTCGACATGACGGTGGAGGACGGCCTCAAGTTCGTGATGTCCATGGGGGTCGTCACCCCCCTGAAAAGCCCCGAGGATGCCCCGGCTCCGGTTGCGCAGGGGCAGGGCAAATCGTAAGATTTCCGGCCTTTTCGCGGGTGCGAACGCCATGTTCGTCCCGTTTTCCCGACTCACCGTGCAGGCCCCTTGCGGGCGTGCCCTTCGGCTGGAACAGCGCAATGCGAACTCATCTGTGTGGACGTGTCACCGAGAACGAACTCGACTCGGAGGTGACCCTCTGCGGCTGGGTCAACCGCCGGCGTGACCACGGCGGCGTGATCTTCGTCGACCTGCGCGACCACGCGGGGCTGGTGCAGGTGGTGTTCGACCCCGACCGCGAGGACGTCTTCGCGCGCGCCGAGCAGCTGCGCAGCGAGTACGTGATCCGCATGACCGGTCGCGTTCGCCGGCGCCCCGAGGGCACCGAGAATCCGGACCTGACCACCGGCGCGGTGGAGATCCTGGGCCTGGAGCTGGAGGTCCTGAATGCCGCGAAGACCCCGCCGTTCCCGCTGGACGACGAGGACGTCGGCGAGGACACCCGCCTGCGCTACCGCTACATGGACCTGCGCCGCCCGCTGATGCAGCAGCGCCTGCGCCTGCGCGCGCAGGTGACGGCCGCCATGCGCCGCTTCCTCGAGGAACGCGACTTCCTCGACCTCGAGACCCCGATGCTGACCAAGGCCACGCCGGAGGGTGCGCGCGACTACCTGGTGCCCAGCCGCACGCATCCTGGCAGCTTCTTTGCCCTGCCGCAGTCGCCGCAGCTGTTCAAGCAGCTGCTGATGATGTCCGGCATGGACCGCTACTACCAGATCACCCGCTGCTTCCGCGACGAGGACCTGCGCGCCGACCGCCAGCCGGAGTTCACCCAGCTGGACATGGAGATGGCCTTCGTCGACGAGGCCGACGTGATGGACGTGACCGAGGGCCTGATCCGCCACCTTTTCCGCGAGGTCCAGGGCGTGGAGCTGCCCGATCCGTTCCCGCGTATGGCCTATGCCGAGGCGATGGCCCGCTTCGGTTCCGACAAGCCGGATCTGCGCATCCCGCTGGAGTTCACCGAGCTGACCGAGGTGATGCAGCAGGTAGAGTTCAAGGTCTTCAACGGCCCGGCCAACGACCCCGAGGGCCGCGTGGCCGCGCTGCGCGTGCCGGGCGGGGCCAGGCTCACGCGCAAGGAGATCGACGTCTACACCGAGTACGTCGGCCGCTACGGCGCGAAGGGCCTGGCCTACATCAAGGTCAACGACCCGGCCGATCTCGCGGGCGGGCTGCAGTCGCCGATCCTCAAGTTCCTGCCCGAGGACGTGACCCGGCAGATTCTGGAAAAGACTGCGGCCGCCGCCGGCGACCTGATCTTCTTCGGTGCGGACAAGGCCTCGGTGGTCAACGAGGCGATCGGTGCGCTGCGCGTGAAGATCGGCCACGACCTGGAGCTGGTCGAGGCGGGCTGGCAGCCGCTGTGGGTGGTCGACTTCCCCATGTTCGAGTACGACGACGGGGACAAGCGCCTGTACGCCCTGCATCACCCGTTCACCGCCCCGGCGGTGGACAGCCCGGACGCGCTGCGCGCCAACCCGCGCGAGGCCCTGTCCCGCGCCTATGACATGGTGCTCAACGGCACCGAGGTCGGTGGTGGCTCCATCCGTATCCACAACCCGGAGATGCAGTGGGCCGCGTTCGAGGCCCTCGGCATCGGCGAGGACGAGGCGCGCGAGAAGTTCGGCTTCCTGCTGGATGCGCTGGAGTTCGGCGCCCCGCCGCACGGCGGCCTGGCCTTTGGTCTGGATCGTCTGGTGATGCTGATGAGCGGCGCCCATTCCATTCGCGACGTAATGGCCTTCCCCAAGACCCAGACGGCCGCCTGCCTGCTGACCGACGCCCCGGCGCCGGTCGGCGAGAAACAGCTGCGCGAACTGGGTATCCGCCTGCGTGCCAGCGCTACGCAACAGGCCGGGTAACGGCCCGGCCGGTCGCGCATCATGGCCGGCATGCGCACCAGCGTTGTTACCGTCCACGGCTGGCATATGTCCGGCCTGGAGATGGCCTTGTTACGGCGTCGACTGCGCGCCGGGGGCCACGCGGTGTACCCGTTTCGCTACGCCTCGCAGCGTCAGTCTCCGGAACAGGCGGCTCGCGCGCTGGCGGCCTTTCTGGAACAGGTCCCCGGGGACCTGGTGCACCTGGTGGCACACAGCCTGGGTGGCGTGGTGGTGCGTCACCTGTTCGAGGTCGCGCCGGTGCAGCGCCCGGGCCGCATCGTGATGCTGGGTTCGCCCCTGGCTGGCAGTCGCGTGGCGGCGCGGCTGGCGCGGAACCGGGCCGGGCGCTGGTGGCTGGGCGCGGCGCTGGATCGCGGCCTGCTCGGTGGCAGCCCGATCCTGCGCGGGCGTGACATCGGCATGCTGGCCGGCAGCCGCGCGATCGGGCCGGGCCCGCTGATCGCGCGCCTGCCGCATCCGCATGACGGCCTGGTCGCGGTAGACGAGACGCGGGGCCCAGACGTCTCGCGCCACCTGACCTTGCCGGTCACGCACATGGGCATGCTGTTCGACACCGTGGTGGTGCGCGAGACCCTGCACTTCCTGGAGGCGGGCGAGTTCCTGCCCTGACGCCTGGCGAACCCCGTCAGGGGCAACAAGAATCGTCATCGCGCGGCGCGCAGCGCCGTGGCGATCTCGCTGGGTGGCTCCGGCGGCGGGCCGAACGTTACGGTCCCGTCAAGCGATTGCTTCGCCGCTGCGCTTCTCGCAATGACGGCTTGAGGTTCACCGCGTGGGCACGTCGTGCGCATCCGTGATTAGCGCGGCCCCAGCGATTAGACTGTGCGCATTCCGGTGCCCGGCGGTATGCCGGGTCGGCACAACCGAACCCAACTCAAGGAGTCGTGACCGAATGGCAGGCCACAGCAAGTGGGCGAACATCCAGCATCGCAAGAATGCCCAGGACGCCAAGCGCGGCAAACTCTTCACCAAGCTGATCCGCGAGATCACCGTCGCCGCGCGCCAGGGTGGCTCGGACCCGGAGACCAATCCGCGCCTGCGCCTGGCGATCGACAAGGCGCTGGGTTCCAACATGACCCGTGACACCATCGAGCGGGCCGCCAAGCGCGGCGCTGGCGAGAGTGATGGCGACAATGTCGAGGAAATCCGCTATGAGGGCTATGGCCCGGGTGGCGCGGCGGTCCTGGTCGACTGCATGACCGACAACCGCAACCGCACGGTTGCCGAGGTCCGCCACGCCTTCTCCAAGATGGGCGGCAACCTCGGTACCGACGGCTCGGTCGCCTACCTGTTCCAGAACAAGGGTGTGATCCGTTTCGCCCCCGGGCTGGATGACGAGGTGGTGATGGAGGCCGCGCTGGAGGGCGGGGCCGAGGATGTGCAGGTCGAGGACGACGGTGCCATCGAGGTGATCACCGAGCCGGAGACCTATCAGGACGTGCGCGCCGCGCTGACCGAGCGCGGTCTGGAGCCGGAAAACGCCGAGGTGACCTGGCGGCCGGAGACCCTTGCGCCGCTGGATGCGGAGACCGCCGAGTCGGTCCTGAAGTTGCTGGACATGCTGGATGATCTGGACGACGTGCAGAACGTCTATACCAACGCCGACTTCCCCGAAGAAGTCAGCGGTGACTGATCCGGCCGCGGCGTGAGCGGCGTGCGCATCCTCGGGATCGACCCCGGCTCCCGCGTGACCGGCTTTGCGGTCATCGAGTTTGATCGCAGTCGTGGCCGTTCCTGCGGCCACGGCGTGATCCGGCCGAAGGCGAAGGCCTTCCCCGAGCGCCTGGGCGAGATCTTCGCCGGCGTAGTCGAGGTGATCGACGAGCTGAAGCCCGACGTACTGGCCATCGAGTCGGTGTTCGTCGCCCGCAATGCCCAGTCCGCGATCAAGCTGGGGCACGCCCGTGGCGCGGCCATCTGCGCCGCCACCCAGGCCGGTCTGCCGGTACACGAATACGCCCCGCGCGCGATCAAGCTGGCCGTGGTCGGTGTCGGTGGCGCGGACAAGGAGCAGGTCCAGCACATGATGCAGCAACTTTTACGCCTGGCCGAACCGGCCAGCAGCGATGCCGCTGATGCCCTGGCCGTCGCGCTCTGCCACGCCCACACCCGGCAGAACGAGGCGCGCCTGCAGGGCTCGGCTGCTGCGATGATCGGGGGGCGCCCATGATCGCTCGGCTGGAGGGGCGGCTGATCAGTCGCGAGGTGAACGGCGTGGTGATCGACGCCGGCGGGGTTGGTTACGAGGTGGATGTCCCGCTGTCCACGCTGGCGGCCCTGCCGGAACCCGGCGAGACGGTCGTGCTGGCGACCCACCTGGTGGTGCGCGAGGATGCCCACCAGCTCTTCGGATTCCTGAACAAGCGCGACCGCGACCTCTTCCGCCGTCTGATCCGCGTCAACGGTATCGGTGCCAAACTGGCGCTGGCCATGCTCTCGACCTACGCCGGCGACGAGCTGGCGGGCCTGATCAGTGGTGGCGACGTGACGGGCCTGGCCAAGGTGCCGGGCATTGGCAAGCGCACCGCCGAACGGGTGGTGCTCGAGCTGGGCGAGCGCCTGGCCGAGATGGGCTTTGCCGCCGCGCCCGCCGGGGCGGCGGCGGGCAGCGAGCCCACGCCGGCGGCCGCGATGGAGGGCGAGGCCCTGGCCGCGCTGGAGTCTCTCGGCTATCCGCGGGCCAGCGCCGAGAAGATGGTCGCGGCGGTCCGTGACCAGGCCGACTCGGTGGAGACGCTGGTGCGTCTCGCGCTGCGCTCTACCGTCAAGCGCTAGCGCACACCCGCAGCGATCCTGGCTTGGCCAGCGTCGTCGCCCGCGGTTATGTGCTTTCGGTCCGCCGCTTGCGCTGTATTGGTGGCTGGCCCTGGTTCGTCGTTTGGTGTTTACGGTGCCTCCGGTCCGGCCCCTGCCTCGTGGTGGCTGGTTCTGGTTCGACATCCGGTGTTTACGTGCTTTCGGTCCGCATACTGCCTGGCGCTGACTCGCCAGCGCGCCCCGAGGCACTTTCTTGCTTGCCCAAGAAAGTGCCCAAAGAAGGGCACCCGGATTCCGCCCGGGAACCTTGCTCCAGGGCCCTCGGGCCGGCGGCGCTGAACTCGCTACGCCTTCGGCTTCGCTCAGACATCCAGCGCCTTCTCCCGGCCCGAGAACCCTTCCGCAAGGGGCTCCATACGGGGGAGGAAGGTCAAGACAGGAGGTATTCCGACCCCGCGACACAACAACGGCCCTGCCGCCTGAAAGCCCCCGGCGCCCGCTGCGCGGGCGCGGCACGCAACGGCCAAAGGCCGAGCGTGCCCAGATGCCGGAAGACCCAGCCTTCATCTATTACCACGAACCTGTGGATCGCTGTTGTCTTGACCTTGAACCCCCGTTGTCGTCGCGCCGAGTGGAGAGGGTTTTCGCGGGATCAGAGGCGCTGGATGTCTGAGCGGAGCCGAAGGCGCAGCGAGTTCAGCGCCGCCCGCGAAAA
>NZ_KB906363.1:0-119945 GCF_000381305.1 Thioalkalivibrio sp. ALE16 | reverse complement strand
AGCGGGCCGGGGTCGCGGCAGTCGGGCGTGTTTCTTGGTGACTTCTTTGCACGAGCAAAGAAGTCACTCGGGGCGCGCTGGCGAGTCAGCGCCTGGCAGGCGGCCGACCGAAGGCACGTAAACACCGGATGCAGAACCAGGACCAGCCACCACAAGGCAGGCGGTCGGGGCTATGGCGACGGTTCGGTGGTGGCCTGGGCCTCCAGTTGCGCCATCTCGGAGTCGGTGAAGCCGGCGGCGCGGCGGGCGGCGTGGGCGAAGGGCGGGCGTACGCGGCCCGGCATGTACTCTGCCAGCAGCTCGAGGAAGAGCGGCTCGGCATCAAGCCCGCGCGCGTGGGCCAACTCGCGGAACCAGCGCGTGCCGATCGCCACGTGGGCGACCTCCTCGCGCTGGATGATCTCGAGAAGCGCCACGGTCGCGTGATCGCCCGCTGCTGCCAGGCGCTCGATCATGCCCGGGGTCACGTCCAGCCCGCGCGCCTCCAGCACGCGCGGCACCAGGGCCATGCGGATCATCACGTCGTGGTCGGTCGCGAGTGCGGCCTCCCACAGCCCGTTGTGGGCCGGCAGGTCGCCGTAGTCCGCCCCCAGCTCGTTGAGCCGCGCACGCAACAGCCGGAAATGGCGCGCCTCCTCGGCCGCCACCTGCAGCCAGTCGCTGACGAACGGCGCCGGCATGTCGCGAAAGCGATAGACGGCATCCAGCGCCAGGTTGATCGCGTTGAACTCGATATGCGCGACCGCGTGCACCAGCGCCACCCGCCCGGCCGTCGTGTGCAATCCGCGCCGCGGCAGATCCTTCGGGTGCACCAGCACCGGCCGTTCCGGACGTCCGGGCACCTCCAACCGTTCCGGACCGGAGCTGGCGAGCGCCTCCAGCCCGTCGGACCACCAGGCCTGCATCAGCGCCAGCACGCGCTCGCACTTGGTCTCGGGATCGCACTCGCGCAGCGCCATTTCGGCCGCTCGGTAAAGATCCGGGCTCACGGGATGGGTGATCGGCTGACTCATGGCGGCCAAGGATACCCGTTCAGCGCTCGTCGGTCGGCATGCTGCGGCGCAGCAGGATGGAGTTGCCGATGACCGAGAGCGAGCTGGCGGTCATCGCGATCACGCCGATCATCGGGTGCAACAGGCCGACCGCGGCGATGGGGATCGCGGCGGTGTTGTAGCCCCAGGCCCAGAACAGGTTCTGCACGATCTTGCGGAAGGTCAGGCGCGAGAGCTGTACGGCCTCGACGACCTTGGTCAGCTCGCCGCGCACCAGAGTCACGTCGGCGGCCTCGATGGCCACGTCCGCGCCGGCCCCGATCGCGATGCCGACATTCGCCTGCTGCAGGGCCGGGGCGTCGTTGATGCCGTCGCCCACCATCGCCACGTGGTCGCCGTACTCCGCCTGCAGTTCGCGGATCGCCTCGACCTTGCCCTCCGGCAGCACGCCGGCTCGGACCTCGTCGATCCCCACCTGCGCGGCCACGGCCTTCGCGGTGCGCTCGTTGTCACCGGTGACCATCACGCAGCGGATGCCGAGGGCATGCAGCTGTTCGATGGCGCTCTGCGACTCTTCCTTGAGGGTGTCGGCGACCGCGACGATGCCGGCCGGTCGATCGCCGATGGCCACCAGCATCGCGGTCTTCCCGGCATCTTCGAACTGCCGCAGCGATTCCAGCAGGCCGGACGGATCCAGGCCCTGCTCCTCCAGCAGCCGCTGGCTGCCGACCAGGACGCGCTCCCCGTCGAGGCGGGCCTCCACCCCGCGCGCGGTGTGCGACTGGAACTGTTCGACCTCGGCGACCGCCAGCTCCCGATCGCGCGCACCCTGCACAATGGCCTCGGCCAGCGGATGCGCAGAACCAGCCTCCACGGCCGCGGCCGCGCGCAGCACACGAGCGTCATCGAAGCCCTCGGCGGCGACCACGTCGGTCAGTGCCGGCTGCCCGCGGGTGAGGGTCCCGGTCTTGTCGAGCACGATCACGCGGATGTCCTTCAGCGTCTGGATCGCGGAGCCCGAGCGGATCAGGACGCCGCGTTCGGCCCCCATGCCGGAACCGACCATCAGGGCGGTGGGTGTGGCCAGCCCCAGCGCGCAGGGGCAGGCGATGACCAGCACGGCGATCGCCGCGAGGATCGCCAGTACCAGCGGGGGACGTTCGGAATCCACCCACGGCAGAAACCCCTCGCCCCAGATCAGGATCGGCTGCAGCGCCCCGGAGAACGCCAGCCAGGCCGCAAACGCCGCCAGCGCAATCACCAGCACCGCCGGCACGAACCGCGCGGTGATGCTGTCCGCCAGCTCCTGCACCGGCACCCGCGAACCCTGCGCCTCGTTCACCAGACGGATCACCTGCGACAGGAAAGTGTCGGCCCCCACACGGGTCGCGCGCACCTTCAGCCGCCCCTGCTGGTTCAGGGTCGCACCGAGCACGGTATCGCCCTCAGCCTTGTCCACCGGCACCGACTCGCCGGTGGCGATGGATTCGTCCACGGTGCTCTCGCCGGCAACCACCTCGCCATCGGTGGGGATCTTCTCGCCCGGGCGCACGATCATCACCTCGCCCACCTGCAGCGATTTCACCGGCACCTCGATCTCTTCGCCGTCGCGTTCCACCCGGGCCGACTTCGCGCCCAGATCCAGCAGCTTGCGGATCGCAGAGGAGGCCTCGCCCTTGGCGCGGTACTCCAGGTAGCGCCCGAGCATGTGGAAGGCCATGATGGTCGCGGCCATCTCGATGAACGAGGTCATCGGGTAGACAAAGCCGATCAGCCCCAGCAGATAGGGCGGCAGCGAGCCCATGGAGATCAGCACGTCCATGTTCAGACTGCCGCTTTTCAGCGCGCGCCAGGACGAACGGTGGGTGGCCGCACCCCCGGCCATGAACACCACCGGGAACGCCAGCACGGCGATGATCAGCAGATAGCCGGGGATCTCCTGCCAGAACATGTGCGGCATCATCAGCACCATGATCGCGATGGTCGGGATCATCGCGATCCACAGCCGGCGCCAGGCCTGCTTCAGATAGGCCGCGTCAATCTCGGCATCGTCCGCCTCGCTGCCGGCCTCCTCGGTCTCCAACGCCGCCACGTCATAGCCGGCCCCCTCGACCGCGGCGCGCAGGGCCTCGGCGTCGGGGCCACCGGGACCGGGTTCTATGGTCACACGGTGATCACCGATGTTGGTGCGCACCGCCTGGATGCCCTCCAGCTTCTCGATCGCACCCCGCACGATCCCCGCGCAGTGGTCCGAACCCATGCCGGGTACCACCAGACGCACCGTACCGGCGGCGCCCGTTTCGCCCTCGACTTGGGCGACGTCGTAGCCAGCCCCCTCGACCGCGGCCCGCAACCCCTGCGGGCCCACCTGCTCGGGGTCGTATCCCACGGTCACCCGGTGGCGGGCGATATTGGTCCCCACCGAGGCCACGCCGGGGGTCTTCTCCAGCGCCGCGCGCACGATCCCCGCGCAGTGGTCCGACCCCATGCCGGGGACGATCACCACCGCCTCGCGGGTGTCCGCTGGCCTCGCTTCCGTCGTCATCGCGCGACTCCTCAGCGATTGCCGAACAGGTACTTGATCAGGGCGGCGATCCCGAGGATCAGCAGCACCAGGACGAGCAGCCCGATCAGGCCCCCGCCAAGACCCATACCGCCCATCCAGCCAAAACCTTGTTCATTCATCATGATGTAGTCCTCCCCGGGACAGAGTGAAAGACGCAAAGCGCGGTAATGCGCAGTGCGTGGGTGATGCGCGATCACCCGGGGCCGGGTGGAACCCCGGCCAGGGAGGAATCAGAGGGGTGGGCGCAGATCCGGTGCCGCGGGGGTACCGGGGCCCATGGCGACGGGAAGGGAAACCAAAACGGGCGCGGCCGCCGAGACCGGCGTGCCGGCGGGCGCAGGCAAACCCGAGACCCCGCAGACGCCACAGACCGCACAGGGCATCTCGCAGGCCGAAGGCTCGGCCTGGATCACGAAGTCCGGGGAAAGGTCCAGCGGCACGGCTTCCGAAAGCGATCCGGCACCCCCACCCGGGCAGTGGCCCGCCGCGGTCATGCCGCCTGGGGCATCGCCGTGCATCATCCCCGCACCGGCGATCGGCGCCAGCAACAGAGCGGCGACGATCAGCAGGTTCAGCAAATGGTGCAGGGCTCGCGACACGGGCCGGCCTCGAAAAGGTATTCTGCCTGCAAGTCTAGCACTGGCGCTGCGCCTGCACATGACACAGATCAAGCCTGCCGGTCACTGCCTTGAAGCCTACAGCACCGGCGCCAGCAGATAGGCGGCCCGCGCGGCCACGCGGCGCCACAGCGGCAGGTCGTCCACGTCCTGCCGGGCCATCTCGCGCGAGCGGGCGAAATCGGCCTCGAACATGCGCGCGGTCTCGCGAGCGAAGGCCGGGTCCATCACCAGCGCGGTAACCTCGAAATTCAGCCGGAACGAGCGGTTGTCCAGGTTCACGGTCCCCACCGCCGCGCCCATGTCGTCCACCACGAAGGCCTTGCCGTGCAGGAAGCCCTCCTGATAGCGGTAGACACGCACGCCGGCATCCAGCAGCGGCCCCAGAAAGGCATAGGCCGCATGCGTGGTCAACGGGTTGTCGGTGACCTCGGGGATCAGCACACGTACATCGACGCCACTGAGCGCTGCCAGCTTGAGCATGCCCTGCACGCCCTCGTCCGGCACGAAGTACGGGCTCGCGATCCAGATACGCCGATCAGCCGCATGGATAACCTGTTGCATCATCAGGCTGGCGGTCTCGAATTCGTCCGCCGGGCCGGAGGGCAGGATCAGTACTGGGACGCCGTCGTCCGCCATGATCGCCGGCTTCCATTCCAGCTCCGGGATGTCTTCGGTCGCCCAGTGCCAGTCCTCCAGGAACACCGACTGCAGGGCCAGGGCGGACGGCCCCTCGATGCGCAGGTGGGTATCGCGCCAGGGGCCGATCTTCGGGTCCCGCCCGAGGTACTCATCCCCCACGTTCAGTCCGCCGACCCAACCCTGTTCGCCATCGGCCACCACGATCTTGCGGTGATTGCGGAAGTTCAGCTGGAAGCGATTACCGCGCCCGCGGGTCGAGTGAAAGTGCTGCACATGCACCCCCGCCTCGCGCAGGGCGTCGAGATAGCTGCCGGGCAGGCGGTAGCTGCCGATCTCGTCGTACAGGAAGTAGACCTCGACCCCGTCCTGCGCCCGCTCCACCAGCCGTCGCTTAAGTTCGCGCCCGATCTCGTCATCGCGCACGATATAGAACTGCACCAGCAGGTAGCGCTCGGCCTGCTCGATCCCCTGAAAGATACTGTCGAAGGTCGCCTCGCCATCCACTAGCAGCTCGACCTCGTTACCGTGGAGAAACGGCCAGCGGGCGAGCCGCTGCACCCCGTCCAGGTGCTTGCTCGGCTCTTGCGCGATGTACTGGTGGGACCACAGCTCCTCTGTCTTCGGCTGCAGGGCCCGCGCCAGAGCGGAGTCTTCGTCACGGCGCGCGACCACGTAGCCGCGAAACTCGCTGGCGCCGAATACCCAGTAGGCCGGCACGGCCACATAGGGAACGGTGTTGAGCGACACGATCCAGGCCACCGCGCCCTGCGGCGTCCGCGTGGACATCAGCGCATCCAGCGACGACAGGAACCCCAGCAGGTGGAAGCCAATAACGACCGTCAGCAGTACGCGCCAGCGCGGACGCCGGCGCGGCTTCGGATGGACATCACCGGATGCGGGTCTGGACATATCCGTGCGGTCGACCCGGGAGCCGCGTCAGAGCGCGTCGAGCCCGCGGGCCAGATCGCGCTGGATGTCGGCGACCGCCTCCAGCCCGACCGCGACCCGCACCAGGGCCTCGGTAATGCCCTGAGCCTCCCGCTTGTCCGGGTCCACACGGCCGTGGGTAGTGGTGGCCGGATGGGTGATGGTGGTCTTGGTATCGCCCAGGTTCGCGGTGATCGACAGGAATTTCGTTGCGTCGATCACCGACCAGGCGGCCTCGCGCCCGCCGGCGACCTCGAAGCTCAGCACGCCGCCGAAGCCACTTTGCTGGCGCTTGGCGATCGCATGCTGCGGGTGGGATTCGAGCCCCGGGTAATGCACGGCGGTGACCTTCGGGTGGGCCTGCAGCCACTGCGCCAGGGCGAGGGCGTTGTCGCTGTGGGCGCGCATGCGCAGGGCCAGGGTCTCCAGCCCCTTCAGGAACACCCAGGCGTTGAACGGCGACAGGGTCGGCCCGGCGGTGCGCAGGAAGCCGTAGACGTCCTTGCCGACGCGCTCGGCATCACCGACCACCGCGCCGCCCAGGCAGCGCCCCTGGCCGTCGAGGAACTTGGTCGCCGAGTGGATGATGATGTCGGCGCCCAGATCCAGCGGGCGCTGCAGGATCGGCGTGCAGAAGCAGTTGTCCACCGCGAGCAGCCCGTCGTGCCGATGCGCGATCTCCGCCAGCGCGGCAATGTCCACCACCTCGCCCAGCGGGTTGGACGGCGTCTCGCAGAAATACAGCCGGGTATTGGGCTGCGTGGCGGCCTCCCAGGCCTCGAGGTTCGACAGCTCGACGTAGGTCACCTCGACACCGAAACGGCCGAGGTAGTTGTTGAACAGCACCGTGGTCGTGCCGAACACCGAACGCGAGCAGACCACATGATCGCCGGCCTTCAGCAGGCCCATCATGGTCGCGAGGATCGCCGACATCCCGGAGGCGGTGGCCACACAGGCCTCGCCCCCCTCCAGCGCCGCCAGGCGGTCCTGGAAGGTACGCACGGTCGGGTTGGTGAAGCGCGAGTAGATGTTGCCAGGCGACTCCCCGCCGAAGCGCGCCGCGGCCTCCGCGGCCGAGCCGAACACGAAGCTGGAGGTGGGGAAGATCGCCTCGGAATGCTCCCCCTCCGGGGTGCGCTGGTAGCCATGTCGGATGGCTACGGTCTGCGGGTCGTAATCGGCAGGGTCGAAATCGGTCATCGGGGCATCCTTGGCTGCGGGATGCCACAGTGTACCGGGCTCAGTGCGCCGGCTGCAGGCGGTCGGCGACGCGGGTCAGCAGCTCGTAGCTGATGGTGCCCGCCGCGCGCGCGACCCGCTCCACCGGCAGCCCCTTGCCCCACAGCGTGGCAAGATCACCGACCCCGTCCTGGGGGCAGTCCGTCAGGTCCACCGCCAGCATGTCCATGGACACGCGGCCGATCAGCGGGCAGATCCGGTCACCGACCCGCACCGGCGTGCCCGACGGGGCATGACGCGGATAGCCGTCGGCATAGCCCATCGCGACGATCCCGGCGCGACCCGGTCGATCGGCCGTCCAGGTGGCGCCATAACCCACGCGGCTGCCCGGCTCCAGTGGCTGGGTCGCGATGACCGGGGCCTGCACCGTCATCGCCGGGCGCAGCTCGCCCTCAGGTCCTTCGGGCGGACGATCCTCCGGCACGGAGGCCGGGTGTGCCCCGTAGAGCATGATGCCGGGCCGCGCCCAGTAGTCGCCGGACGCGGCCCCCTCACCGCCCGAGCCCCAGCCGGCGAACAGCGCAGCGGAGTTGGCCACGCTGCGGTATCCCGGCCACGCCCCGACGGCGCCGGCAAAGCATTCCAGTTGATGGGCATTCTGCGGGTGACCGGGCGTGTCGGCGCAGGCCAGGTGTGTCATCCAGTGCAGCCCCTGCTGCCCGTGCCCAGCGGCTCGCAGGCGCTTCACCGCCTCGCCCGCCTGGCGCGGCTCGAAGCCCAGGCGATTCATGCCGGTGTTCAGCTTGACCCAGACCTCGGGGAGGCGGATGCCAGAGGCATCCAGATGATCGAGCTGAGCCGTGTCATGCAGGACCGGCTGCAGGGCGAACTCGGCACAGGCGCGTGCGTCGCTGGCATCGTGCGGCCCCTGCAGGACCAGCACCGGACCGTCGAAGCCGGCCGCGCGCAGCGCCCGGGCCTCGCCGACCTGGGAGACGGCGAGCCCGTCGCTGGCCGCCGCCAGGGCCTCGGCGGCCCATATCAGCCCATGGCCGTAGCCCTCGGCCTTGATCACCGACCACATCGGGACACCGGGCGCCAGGCGTCGCGCCACGGCCAGGTTGTGCCGCAGGGCCTCGGGGTCGAGCTGGATGGTCGCCGCTCGCTTCACGTCCCGGGTCAGGCCTCGTGGCCGATCTCGCCGTAGACGTCGGGGGCGTAGTTCTCGAAACGGGTGAACTGCCCGCGGAAAGTCAGGCGCACGGTGCCGATGGGGCCGTTACGCTGCTTGGCGATGATGATCTCCGCAGTACCCTTGTCCGGCGACTCGTCGTTGTAGACCTCGTCGCGATACACGAAGGCGATGATATCCGCGTCCTGCTCGATGGCCCCGGACTCGCGCAGGTCGGACATCACCGGGCGCTTGTTCGGGCGCTGTTCCAGCGAGCGGTTGAGCTGCGACAGCGCGATCATCGGGACGCTCAGTTCCTTCGCCAGGGCCTTCAGCCCGCGCGAGATCTCGGAGATCTCGTGGGCCCGGCTCTCGCCACTGCCGGGAAACTGCATCAACTGCAGGTAGTCGACGACGATCAGACCCAGCCCCTTGTGTTCGCGCATCAGGCGGCGGGTGCGCGCCCGCAGTTCGGTGGGCGACAGCGCCGGTGTGTCGTCGATGAAAAGGGGTGCCTCGGAGAGCATCTGCACCGCGCTCGTCAGACGCGGCCAGTCGCCGTCCTCCAGGCGCCCGGAGCGCAGCTTCTGCTGGTTAATCCGGCCCATGGAGGACAGCAGGCGCATGGCCAGCTGCTCGCCGGGCATCTCCATGGAGAAGATCGCGACCGGCTCGGAGTTCTTCATCGCCACGTACTCGGCGATGTTCATCGCGAACGAGGTCTTGCCCATGGACGGACGCCCGGCGACGATCACCAGATCGCCCGGGTTCAGTCCGGAGGTCAGGGCATCCAGATCCTGATAGCCGGTGGCCACCCCGGTAATCGGGTTCTGGCTTTCGTAGAGATACTCGATCTGGTCGACCGCCGCGGTCAGCAGCGGCTTCATCCCGCGAAAGCCCTGGGCCCCGCGCGCGCCCTGCTCGGCGATGCGGAACACCTTCTGCTCCGCCACGTCCAGCAGTTCCTTGGAGTCGCGGCCCTCGGGGGTATAGGCCGAATCGGCGATCTCGGTGCCCACCGAGATCAGCGACCGCAGGATGGAGCGCTCGCGGACGATATCGGCGTAGGCCACGATGTTCGCGGCACTGGGGGTTTCCGCTGCCAGGCGGCCGAGATAGGCCATGCCCCCCGCGGATTCCAGCTCCGCGGTACGGTCCAGCTGCTCCGACACGGTGACCATGTCGAACGGGGCATTGCGATCCGCCAGCGTGGACACCGCCCGGAAGATCAGGCGGTGGTCGTGGCGATAGAAGTCTTCTGCGGTAATGCGGTCCGCCACCCGGTCCCAGGCGGCGTTATCCAGCATCAGGCCTCCGAGGACTGCCTGTTCGGCCTCCTCGGAATGCGGGGGGACCCGCGGATTCGGGGTCATGGGCGAGTTCATGCGACGAACCCGCCCACCTGCCGGGTATCAGCGACCCGGTGGGGCCACCCTCCCGACATCCGACGGATCACTCTTCGCCGATCACAACGACGCGAATGTCCACATCCACGTCCGAGTGCAGGTGCAGCCCGACCTCGAATTCGCCGGCGGTACGCAGCGGGCCTTCCGGCATGCGCACTTCCTTCTTCTCGACTTCGGTGCCCTTGGCGCTCAGCGCGTCGGCGATGTCCGCCGGGCCGATGGAGCCGAACAGCTTGCCTTCGCCACCGGCCTTCGCGGTGATCTCGAGCACGGTGCCGTCCAGCTTTTCCTTGCGCGCCTCGGCAGCGGCGAGGGCCTCGGCGGCGGCCTTCTCCAGTTCGGCGCGACGCGCCTCGAACTCGGCGATGTTCTCGGCGGTGGCGAACGTGGCCTTGCCCTGCGGCAGCAGATAGTTCCGCGCGAAACCGGGACGCACGTTGACACGGTCACCCAGGGTGCCGAGGTTATCGATCTTTTCCAGCAGAATGACTTCCATCTTTGTATTCCTGTAACGTTTGATCAGCGCCCGAAGGCACGCATTCTACACCGGTCTCGGACCGGTCTCACGGATTGTTGTCGCCGTCCTGCCCACCCGATGCGGAGCCGGGGCCCAGCCGCGAGCGGATGTCCGCCCAGGCGTCGATGACGCCGATGGTGGCGAGCAGCAGGAACATCTGCGGCATCGCCAGCGCCAGCAGGACGTACATCCCCACCAGCCAGAAGCTGCTCATGCCCTGACGGAAGGTCAGCGCGTGCATCAGCGCGATCCCCTGCAGGAAGAACAGCACCCCGAGGATGAACGCCAGTTCGGTCGCCAGCGGCACCGGACCCAGATGGCCGATCCCCGCCAGCAGCAGCGTGGCCGCGCTTGTGGCGCGCCCGAACTGCAGTGCCCGAAACTCCTCGCCGAACGCCCCCGGGTTGTACAGCAGCGCCTGCCAGTAGCGACCCAGGAGCACCGAGAGCGTGAGGCTCAGCAGCAGGATCCCGGCAAACAGCCCGGTCAGGTACGGGGCGGCGCGGCGCAACGCCGCCTCGAGTTCCTGCGGACCGGTCTCGCTACCTTCGACCAGGGGCCCCAGCAGTCTCATCCCGGCCTCGGCCCAGGTGGACTCGAGATCCGGGACGAGCATATGGACGGCCAGCACCCCGAACCCGGCGACCCCGGCGGCGGCCTGCAGCGTGCTGCGCCACGAGACGGTCCGTCGCAGCAGCTCCGCCAGCAGCGCCACCGGCGCCCATTGCACCATCCCGGCCACCACCCCCGCGAACAGCGGGGCCTCGGGCATCAGGGCAAACATTGCGACCCCGAGCACGAGCGCGGACAGCGCGATCACCAGCAGTGCCTGCCCGAGGCCGATGCGCAGCCCGACCAGGGCGACCAGCGCGCTGCCAAGCAGCGCCACCGGCGGCAGAAACAGCCCCGCCACACCAAAACCGGAGACCGCGCCCACGGCGCGGCCCCGGCTCTTCATCGCGAATTCGGCCAGTGCGCGCATGGCGACGGCCCCCGGCGAACCGGTACGAGACTTAGTGGTTGTCGCTGTACGGCAGCAGGGCGAGGAAGCGCGCGCGCTTCACGGCGGTGGCCAGCTGACGCTGGTACTTCGCGCTGGTGCCGGTCACTCGGCTGGGGACGATCTTGCCGGTCTCGGTAATAAAACCCTTGAGCAGGTTCAGGTCCTTGTAATCGATGTAATCGATGCCTTCGGCGGTGAACTTGCAGTACTTGCGGCGACGCGGAAAACGGGCCATCTCAACTCTCCTTCAAAAATTCGGTCAACGAACGGGCGGGACTTATTCGGCAGCGGTCGAATCATCGGAGGCGGACTCGCCGCCCTCGTCGTCACGCTCGCGGCGACGGCCCTTGGAGCCTTCCTCTTCCTGGCCCTTGGCCAGCGGGGAGGTCTCGGTCACTGCCTCTTCCATGCGCATCGCCAGGTGGCGCAGCACGGCATCGTTGAACCGGAAGGCGCTGGCGAGCTCTTCCATCGCCTCTTCCGAGGCCTCGATGTTCATGAGCACGTAGTGGGCCTTCACCAGCTTCTGGATCGGGTAGGCCAGCTGACGGCGGCCCCAGTCTTCCAGGCGATGGATCTTGCCTTCGTGGCCTTCGACCAGGCCCTTGTAGCGCTCGATCATCGCCGGGACCTGCTCGCTCTGGTCCGGGTGGACCAGGAATACAACTTCGTAGTGACGCATCGGGAACTCCTTGCGGGTATCAGCCTCCCGTCCACGCGGTGAGGCAAGGGTTCGACCCCGCGGGCGCGCCCGCGGGGCAGAAAGGCGCGATACGATAACCGAAGCGGGCGACAACAACAAGCGACGAACAGGCCAGGCGGCCGACGCCCTCAGTCCGGCGCGCCGGCCTGGCGCTGGCGCACCGCCTCGAACAGGGTTACCCCGGTGGCCACGGAGACATTGAGGCTCTCCACCGTCCCGTGCATGGGCAAGGCGGCCAGGTGGTCGCAGGCCTCCCGGGTGAGCCGGCGCAGGCCCTCGCCCTCGGCCCCCATCACGATCGCGGTCGGCGGGCGCAGGTCCAGCGCGTAGAGGCTTTCCCCGGCCTCGCCCGCGAGGCCGACGGTCCACATACCGGCCTGCTTGAGCGAGGCGAGCGTCCGCGCGAGATTTCCGACCGTTACCACCGGCACGGTTTCGGCCGCGCCCGAGGCCACCTTGATGGCCGCCGGGGTCAGGGCGGCGCTGTGGTGGCGCGGCATGATCACCGCGCCGGCCCCCGCCGCATCGGCGGTGCGGAGGCAGGCGCCGAGGTTGTGGGGGTCGGTCACCCCGTCGAGAATCAGCACGAGGTCCAGACCATCGCGCACCCGCTGGATCAGGGTCTTTTCATCCACCACCGGACGCGGGGTGCAGTGCACGATCACGCCCTGGTTCTGGAACCCCGGATGCTGCTGGTCCAGGCGCTCGCGGCCCACCCGCTCCACCGCGAGACCGCAGGCGCGGGCACGATGCAGCAGGCGCTCCAGCGCGGGCTCGACCGGGTCGGTCGCGAGCTGCAGGCGCTTCACCCGTTCCGGAGCACGCTCCAGTACCGCCGCCACCGCATGAATACCGCCGAAGGTCTCCGCGCGGCTGCCCTTGCCACCCTTGCTCACCGCACCCCTCCACGGGACACAGCCGGCCGCGAACCCGCCGCGCGCTCGCGCGGGGATGCCGCGCCTCGCGATGGATGGCCCTGCGCACTCACCGGGCGGTACCTCAGGACGAGGAGGGACGCCGGCGACGGCTGCGGCGACGGCCGGAACCCGCGGGCTTCTTGCCCGCCGCCTGGGCTTGCGGCTCCGACTCGACGATGGTGTTGCCGTCCTTGTCGGCCTCCGGTCGCGGCGGCGGGACCGCCTCGTTGCCGGGTTCCGGGGCATCGGGAATACCCTCGTCAGGGTCGGACACCGGGGCCGCCTCGTTCCCCGGTTCGGGGGCCGGGTCCGGGGTCGTGTCACCGGAGGCCGAACCGCGGCGGCGACCCCCGCGACGGCGACGCTTCTTCTTCGGTGCCGGGGCCTCGTCGTCGGCGGCGGGGGCCTCCGGCTTGGCCGGAGTTGGTTCCACCGCGGCCTCGGCCGGGGCGGTCTCGGCATCCTTGCGGCGCTTGCTGCGGCGGCTGCGCTTCTTCGGCGGCGCGTCCGTCGGCTTCGGCTTGCCCGGTTCCCCGGCCAGCGCGAGGTCGATCTTGCGATCATCCAGACTCACCCGGGCCACCTGCACCTGCAGCTCGTCCCCAATGCGGAACACCCGCCCGCCGCGCTCGCCGGTCAGGGTGTGACGGGTCGGATCGAAGTGGTAGAAGTCATTATCCAGGCTGGTCACGTGGACCAGGCCCTCGATGTAGACATCCTTGATCTCGACGAACAGGCCGAACCCGGTTACGCCGGAGACCACGCCGGTGAAGGTCTCCCCGACCTTGTCCTGCATGTACTCGGCCTTCAGCCAGGCCTCGGCATCGCGGGTGGCATCGTCGGCGCGCCGCTCCGCCATCGAGCAGTGCTCGCCCAGCGATTCCATGTCGCTGTGCGAATACGGGAACGCCTTGCCACTGCCCTTGCGCAGCACATGACGAATGCCACGATGCACCAGCAGGTCGGGATAGCGCCGGATCGGCGAGGTAAAGTGCGCGTAGTCGTCCAGCGCCAGACCAAAGTGCCCGTCCAGTTCCGGGGCGTACACCGCCTGGCTCAGCGAGCGCAGCAGCACCGTCTGGATCAGCTGCTGGTCCGAGCGCTGGCGGGCGGCCTTCAGCACGGCGGTGTAGTCGGCCGGTGTGGGTTCGGCCCCGCCGCCCAGGCTCAGGCCCGCGCCATTCAGGAACTCGCGCAGCTCCTCGACCTTCTCCGCCGGTGGCTGGTCGTGGATACGATAAAGCGCCGGCACCTTGTGCTTCTTCAGGAACCGCGCCGCCGCGACGTTCGCCATGATCATGCATTCCTCGACCAGGCGATGGGCATCGTTGCGCTCGGTCGGGACGATCTGCTCGATCTTGCGGTCCTCGCCGAATACGATTTTGGTCTCGGTGGTGTCGAAGTCGATCGCGCCGCGGCGATTGCGGGCCGCGTGCAGGGCCTTAAAGGCCTTGTGCAGGGTCTCCAGATGCGGCATCACATGGGCGTTCTGCTCGCGCAGGGCCGTGTCGCCGTCGAGCATCGCCGCAACATCGTCGTAGATCAGACGCGCGTGCGAGCGGATCAGGCCCTCGTGGAAGCGATAGCTCTTCAGTGCCCCGCGCGCGCCGATCTCCATCTCGCAGACCATGCTCAACCGATCCACCTTCGGGTTCAGCGAGCACAGGCCGTTGGACAGGGCCTCCGGCAGCATCGGGATCACGTTGTCGGGGAAGTACACCGAGGTGCCGCGGGTGCGGGCCTCGCGGTCCAGGGCCGCATCCCGCTCGACATAATGGGACACGTCGGCGATCGCGACCCACAGGCGCCAGCCCTTGCCCTCCGGCTCGCAGTACAGGGCGTCGTCGAAGTCGCGGGCATCACTGCCATCGATGGTGACAAACGGCTTCTCGCGCAGATCCAGACGGCCCTTCTTGTCCTTCTCGGCGACCTCGGCACCCAGTGCGTCGGCGGCGGCCGTGACCTCGTCCGGCCACTCGTGCGGCAGGCCATGGGCACGGATCGCGATGTCGATCTCCATGCCCGGGGCCATGTGTTCGCCCAGGACCTCCAGCACATCGCCCTTCAGGCGCGCGGTGCGCGAGGCGGATTCGCGGATACGCACCACCACGATCTGGTCGTCCTGCGCCTCGCCCAGGCCGTCCGGCGGCACCAGGATGTCGTGGGTAATCCGCTTGTTGTCCGGGGTCAGGACACCGACCCCGTCCTCGATCTTCAGGCGCCCGACCACCTGGGTGGTGTTGCGCTCGAGGACCTCCACGATCCCGCCTTCACGGCGGCCGCGGCGATCCACGCCCATGACCCGGGCCAGCGCCCGGTCGCCATGGAATACGCCGCGCATCTGCTTGGGCGACAGGAACAGATCGTCGTCCTGCTCGTCCGGCACCAGGAAGCCGAAGCCGTCCGGATGCCCGATCACACGGCCGCGGATCAGATCTTCCTGGTTGACCGGCAGATAGGCCCCTCGGCGATTGCAAAGGGCCTGGCCGTCGCGCTCCATCGCCTTCAGGCGGCGGCGCAGGGCCTCGAGGCGATCGTCATCGTCGATCTGCAGCCGCTCCGCGATCTCGTCGTAGGACAGCGGATTGTCGGCTTCCTGCAGGAGCCCGAGGATGAACTCGCGGCTGGGGATGGGGTTGTCGTACTTCTGCGCCTCGCGCTCGAAGTTGGGATCGGCGGGGGTCTTGCGACGTTGTCTTGGCATTCAGTGAACTCTGTGGATGTTGCAATGGGCAGCCCTTCGCCGGGAACCGGCCGGGCGCGCAAGGGAAACGCTGATTCAGGTGCCCGCTCCCGCTCGAGCCGCTTTCCAGCGTGCGATCAAGGCGCGGTGAGTGCAGTGTAGCGGAGCGACACCAGCGGACCGCAACACCAGCGGGTACATGAATCGGCGCTTCCCGAAGCGCCCATTATGAGGCATGCAGAATTTTGTTGCGCAGCGCGGCTTCGCGCCGGCCCGCCGGCGCCCGTCCCGGACGGCGAATTTCGGCCCCCGGGGCGTTGACAGCCTCGCGGGCGCGCACTATATTGCGCGCTCCTGAAGCGCAGGACACTCGGTTTTCACCGCTGTGTCGTCCCTCGTGCCGAGGTGGCGGAATTGGTAGACGCGCTAGCTTCAGGTGCTAGTGGGGGTAACCCCGTGGAGGTTCAAGTCCTCTCCTCGGCACCATTTTTCTGCTTCAACACACTCCCTGAACCACCCCGTAACGCGCGGCATCCACATGGATGGCGTGGATTTTTTCGTGGGCGCTGCCTTCGCGGGCGCGGCCCGTGGAGCATTCACCCGGGCCATTCGCATGCCACATAGGCAAACCTCGACGCCGCTTCATACACACGCGTCATGCGCACCCGCGTGCACAGGCACCGGACCCCCGGGCCGGGGCATCACCGAAGCCCGCGCTTGCTGACGCCCCGACCGTCCGGGCGGGATATCAGCTGTCGAACGGGTCGCGCAGCACCAGGGTTTCGTCGCGATCCGGGCCGGTGGAGACCATATCCACCGGGACCCCGACGACCTCGCTCAGCCGCTCCAGATAGGCGCGCGCATTCGCCGGCAGCTTCGCGTACTCGCGGATCCCGACCGTGGACTCCGCCCAGCCCGGCATCTCTTCGTAGATCGGGGTGCAGGCCGCATAGGCCTCGGCCCCGGAGGGCGGCACCTCGCGGCGCTCGCCACCACAGTCATAGCCGACACAGATCTGCACACTCTCCAGCCCGTCCAGCACATCCAGCTTGGTCATGCACAGGCCGCTGATCGTGTTCACCTGGACCGCCCGCTTCAGCGCGACCGCGTCAAACCAGCCGCAGCGCCGCGCACGCCCGGTGGTCGAGCCGAATTCGTTGCCCTGGCGCGCAAGGTGCTCGCCCATGTTGTCGAACAGCTCGGTGGGGAACGGCCCCGCCCCCACGCGCGTGGTATAGGCCTTGGTAATCCCCAGCACGTAGTCGATGTCCCGCGGGCCCACCCCGGAGCCGGTGGAGGCGCCCCCCGCGGTGGTGTTCGACGAGGTCACAAACGGATACGTGCCGTGGTCGATGTCCAGCAGCGTGCCCTGGGCGCCCTCGAACATCACGTCCTTGCCCTGCTCGCGCAGCGCGTGCAGTCGCCCGGCCACGTCCGTGACCATCGGCTGCAGTCGTTCGGCGTGCGCCAGGCACTGCTCCAGCACTTCCTGCTGATCGACGGTCGGCGCCTTGAAGTAGTGCTTCAGCGCAAAGTTGTGATAGTCCATCACCTCGCCCAGTTTGGCCGCCAGGCGTTCGCGGTGGAACAGGTCGTCCAGACGCAGGCCGCGACGCGCCACCTTGTCCTCGTAGGCCGGCCCGATGCCGCGCCCGGTCGTCCCGATGGCCGCCTTGCCGCGTGCCTTCTCGCGCGCATGGTCCAGTGCCACGTGGTAGGGCAGGATCAGCTGGCAGGCATCCGACAGACGCAGGCGGTCGGCGACCGGCACCCCCTTGGCCTCCAGCTCCTCCATCTCCGTGATCAGGGCCTCGGGCGAGAGCACCACCCCGTTGCCGATCATGCATTCCACGCCTTCGCGCAGAATGCCGGACGGAATCAGGTGCAGAACGGTCTTCTCGCCGCCGATCACCAGGGTATGGCCGGCATTGTGCCCGCCCTGGAAGCGAACCACCGCGGCCGCATCCTCGGTCAGACGATCGACGATCTTGCCCTTGCCCTCGTCCCCCCACTGGCTGCCCAGCACGACTACAAAACGTCCCATCGTCATCAATGCTCCACTACCGTCCATTCGCCGTCGCGCTGCTCCAGACGCGCGCCGGCGGGTGATTCATTGTCCTGGCCATCCAGCTCGCGCACCACGCGCACCCCGCGTGCGCGCAGGTCCGCGATCGCGGCCTCCAGCGCCGCATCGCCGCTGGCCGGCGCACGCACGCTTTCCCGGGTCGGGGCCGCCACTCCGCCTTCGCGACGCACGAAGGCGCGCAGATCGGTACTGAACCCGGTCGCCGCCCGCGCCCGGCCGAATACCCGCCCGATGTCGTTATACCGCCCCCCACGGGCGATGGCCTGTCCGGAACCCGGGACGAAAGCGGCGAACACCAGCCCCGTGTGATAGGCGTAGCCGCGCAGTTCCGCAAGGTCCAGGTGCAGGTCCAGCCCCGGCTCGCCCGCCTCGAGGCGCGCGACCACGGCCTGCAGGTGATCCAGCGCCGCCTGAACCTCCGCCGGCGCGCCGTCCAGGGCCCGGCGGGCCTCGTCCAGTACCGTGGCGTCCCCGTTGAGATCAACCAGCGCCCGCAGGCGCGCGCAGGCGACCGGGTCCATGCCGGAGGCCTGCCAGGCCGCCAGGGTCTCGTCGATCTCGGGCACGCTCTTGCGCTGGAGCTGGTCAAAGAAGTCCTGCTCCTGGCTCTCGTCGAGGCCGGCGTCGCGCGCCAGGGCGCGATAGATCCCGACATGGCCGAGATCCATGCTCGGGCGGTCCACGCCGCAGACGGTCAGGGTGGCCAGCATCAGACGGATGATCTCGAGATCGCTGTCGATCCCGTCGTGGCCAAACAACTCGGCACCCGCCTGCAAGGGACTGCGCGAGCCGGACCATTCGTCCGCGCGGGTACGCAGGGCGGTACCCACGTAGCACAGGCGATTCGGCCCCTGCACCCGCAGGCGATGCGCGTCGATACGTGCCACCTGCGGGGTCAGGTCCGCGCGCACACCCATCATGCGCCCGGTGAGCTGATCGGTGAGCTTGAAGGTCTGCAGATCAAGGGCATGCCCGGCCCCGGTCAGGAGGGATTCCAGATACTCGGCCAGGGGCGGCATCACGAGGTCGTAGCCCCAGGTGTCGAACTGGTCCAGCACGCGGCGCCGGAGCGCCTCGAGACGCCGCGCGGCATCCGGCAGGGCCTCCTCCAGGCCGTCCGGCAGCAACCAGCGGTTGATATCGGTCATGTCATCCCTGTCCTTGTCCTGTCATCCACCACGCCCGGCCCGCCGTCCGGCAAAAGTCGGGCCCGGATACTTCCGGGCCCGTTGCAAACGGCGACCTTCGGGGCGGCCGCAGCCACCCGGTTTCCGCCCCGCTCAGCGGGGCGGCAGCGGCGCCGGACGTTCGCCCCCGGGGGCATTGAAGTACTGGAAGAACTCGGAGTTCGGTTCCAGGATGAAGGTGCTGTTCTCGCCGCTCATGCTGTTGCGGTAGGCAATCAGGCTGCGATAGAAGCGGAAGAAGTCCTGGTCCTCGCCGAACGAACGCCCGAGGGTCTCCGTCGCCCGGGCGTCACCGGCACCGCGGATCTCCTCGGAGTCGCGATAGGCATTCGCCAAGATCACCGTGCGTTCGCGGTCGGCCCGCGAGCGGATGCGCTCGGCCTCTTCCTGGCCGCGGGCCCGGAAGTCCTGGGCCACGCGCTGACGCTCGGCCCGCATGCGCTCGTACACCGACTCGGATACCTCGTCGGGCAGATCCATGCGGCGGATGCGCACATCCACCAGATTGATACCCAGCTCCTGAGCGGTCTCCAGTGCCGTCTGACGCACTGCGCCCATGATCGTCAGGCGCTCGCCAGCGACCACATCCTGCAGTTCGAAGCGGGCGAACTCGTTACGCATCCCGTCGCGCAGGATCTGCGCCAGGCGCTCCTCGGCCAGACGCTCGTCGCCGCGCGTGGCGCGGTAGAACTGTCCGACATCGTCGATCCGCCACTTGGCGTAGAAATCGACGATGATGTTCTTCGCCTCGGAGGTCAGGAACCGATCCGGCGGGATGTTCAGCGTCATGATCCGTGCGTCGAACTTCTCGACGTTCTGGATCAGCGGGAACTTGAAGTGCAGGCCCGGGGCCGGGTCGACCTCGCGGATCTCCCCCAGGGCAAACTTGATCACGCGTTCACGTTCGTCAACGGTGTAGGTCGACAGGGCAACGACGATACCGAGCACGACCACGGCAATACCGGCTATGCGGAGCATTAGCGCACCTCCCGCGAACGCTGGGCGGCCGGGTCGCGATCACCCAGCCGGCTGCTCGTACCCGAGCCACTGTTGCTGAAGACACTGCGGCTGGTATCCAACGGCCGCGGTGTCGGTGTGTCGCCGGAGCTGTTCCCGCTGCGCGCGGCGCCCTGGAACAACTGATCCAGCGGCAGCATCATCAGGTTGTTGCTGCTGCCCACGTCCAGCATCAGCTTGCGCGAATCCTCGAGCACGGCCTCGACCGCCTCCAGGTAGAGACGATCCCGGGTCACATCCGGGGCCTGCTGGTATTCGGCCAGCAACTGGTCAAAGCGCGAGGCATCACCCTCGGCCCGGGCGATCACCTGATCGCGATAGCCCTCGGCCTCCTCGATGATGCGGGCGGCCTGACCACGGGCCCGCGGGATCACGCCATTGGCGTAGGCCTCGGCCTCATTGCGGAAGCGCACCTCGTCCTCGCGGGCGCGGATCGCGTCGGCGAAAGACTCCTGCACCGGTTCCGGCGGCTGCGCCTGCTGCATGGACACGGCGGTGACGATGATGCCGGCACCGTAGGCGTCCAGGTTCTCCTGCATCACCACGCGCGAGGACGAGGCGATCTCGCCACGCCCCTCGCCGAGAATGAATTCGAGGTTGTTCTTGCCGATGCGCTCGCGGATCGCCGACTCCATCACCCGGTTCACCGTGGCGTTCGGGTTGCGGACATTGAAGAGATAGTCGACCAGGTCGAGGATGCGGTACTGCACCGCGATATCAACATCGATGATGTTCTCGTCGCCGGTCAGGATCAGCGCGCGATGCTCGAGCGTCCGGACGTTGTCGACGTTCTCGATCTCGATGCGCTCAATGGGATAGGGCAGATGCCAGCCCGGCCCCGGGTTCTTCACCTGCTGGAACTCGCCGAAGCGCAGCACCACGCCGCGCTCGCCTTCCGAGATGATGTGGAAGCCGGACGCCAGCCAGACCACCAGCGCGATGATCAGGCCGAGGCTGACCAGGGCCTGGGCACCCCGGCCCATGCCGCCACTGCCGGAACCGCCCGAGCCGCCGTTGCCGCCCCCGCCGAAGATACCATTCAGCTGACGCGACAGCTTGCGCATCATCTCCTCGAGGTCGGGGGGCTGATTGCCACCCCCGCCACCGCCACCGCTACCGCGCTGGCCGCCACCACCCCCACTCCAGGGGTCGCGGTTGTTGTTTCCCGGTTCGTTCCAGGGCATTGACTGGACTCCGTCGCTCGCTCAGGGCTGGCCTGCCGCGGCATCTGCGGACACCGGCAGGCATAAGGAGTCACATTCTAGGGAGCCGCCCCAACCCGGGCAACCTCGCCCGGAGGGAAAGGCGGGTTACTCGCCACCCTCGAGGACCACGAAGGCCTGGGCGTATTCGCGTTCGTCGCTGATGCTGAGATGGATCGCGCGCACACCGAGGCGGTCTGCGGTGGCCCGGGCCCGCCCGGCCAGCACGAATTCGGGGCGCCCGCGCGCGTCATGGGTCACCCCCGCCTCCGCCAGCGCCATGTCGGCCCCGACCCCGCAGCCCAGCGCCTTGGCCAGCGCCTCCTTGGCGGCAAAGCGCCGGGCCAGAAACCCGGCCGGTTCATGGGATGGCAGATCGGCCTGCTCCAGCGGATGCAGGATGCGCTCGGCGAGGCGGCGGCCGTGGCGCTCCCACATGCCGCGCATGCGCGCGACCTGCACCAGATCGGTCCCGATCCCGAGGATCATCGCGCTCAGACCGGGTACTGCCCGGCCGGCAGCCCCTGGCGGGCAGCATCCATCAGCCCGCGCATGTGACTGACCGCCTCGGGCAGGCCGGTAAACAGGGCCCGCGCGACGATCGAATGCCCGATATTGAGCTCGTGAAACACCGGGTTGGCCGCGATCGGGCGCACGTTGTCGTAGTCCAGCCCGTGGCCGGCGTTGATCACCAGACCCATCTCCCGGCCGGCGGCAGCGGCCTCGTTAATGCCGGCGAGCAGGCGTTCGCGCTCGGCCGCATCACGGGCGTTGGCATAGGCACCGGTGTGCAGCTCCACCACCGGCGCGCCAATGGCCACCGCCGCCTCCAGCTGGCGCGCATCCGGCTCCACGAACAGCGAGACCTCGATCCCCGCGGCGGTCAGGGGCGCGACAAACTCGCGCAGGCGCTCCAGCTGCCCCACGGCATCCAGCCCACCCTCGGTGGTCAGCTCCTCGCGCTTCTCCGGCACGATGCAGCACGCCTCCGGGCGCAGCCTCAGGGCAATCGCCTGCATGCCCTCGGTGGCCGCCATCTCCAGGTTCATCGGGACCTTGAGCCGGGGCTTGATCCCGAAGACATCGTCGTCCTGGATATGGCGGCGGTCCTCGCGCAGGTGCAGGGTGATGGAGTCTGCGCCGCTGGCCTCGGCCAGGCGCACCGCCTGCATCAGGTCCGGATACGGCGTATGCCGCGCCTGGCGAATGGTGGCGATGTGATCGAGATTGACCCCGAGCTTGAGCGGAGCAGGATGCGACATGAGGCGATGCCCTTGGTTGGATGCGGTCCCGAAGCCTACAGCAGACCCCGGGTGCGCAGGGGCCGGCCGGCCAGGTGGATGTCGATCAGCCGGCGCATGAAGTCGCGACTGACGCGGGCATGATTATCCGGCACGTCCTCCCCGGTGGCCAGCGCCCGCAGCGCCGAACCGGGGATCGACTCGCCCCGTCCGGCGGCCACGGGCTCCAGTCCGGCCTCCGGGTCGTAGCGATACCAGCCATCCGGGTCCAGCTCGGCCGGCTCGACATGCTCCAGCCCGGAGTCCAGCGGGGCAAGCAGGGCCCATTCGGCACGACGCAGGACGGTATCGGCGCGTTCGCCCGCAGCCAGCCGGGCGTAGGCGGACAGCAGCGCGGGCAGGGCCTCCGGGATCGGGGCCTCGCGCGGGTACAGGCGCAGGATCAGCTCGTTCAGGTACAGCCCGCAGACCAGGGACCGTCCGGTCAGCGGGAAGACCCGCTGCTGCTCGGCGACGCTGAGGGTGGGCAGTTCACCGCGCCCGCGCCAGGCCAGATCCAGCAGCACGAACGGCTGGACAGACCCAGCCTTGCCGCGCACCACCGCCGACAGGCGGCCGCTCCCGGCGGTCAGCAGATCCAGCACCCGGCTGTTCTCGCGCAGCGGGCGGGCGTGCAGCACGACCCCCTGGGTGACCGCCGACCCCGCGCCACTCATGCCCGTCGCGGGGCCCTCACCGGGGTTCTTCGATGCCGAGTTCGCGCAGGGCCCGCGGGTTGCGGGTCCAGTCGGCCTCCACCCGCACGGTCAGGGACAGCATGACCTTGCGCTCCAGCAGTTCCTCGAGCTGAACGCGGGCCGCCTGGCCGATGCGCTTGAGGCGCTGGCCACCCTTGCCGATCACGATCCCCTTCTGGCTGTCGCGCTCGACCAGGATGACCGCGTCGATGTGTGTCGTGCGTGGCTCGTCCGACCAGTCCTCCACGCGCACCGCCACCGAGTACGGAACCTCCTGCCCCAGATGCTCGAGCATGGATTCGCGGATCATCTCCTCGGCGCGAAAACGCTGAGGACGATCCGAGAGCTGATCGGGGTCGTACAGGAACGGGCCCTGCGGGAGGTGCCCCCGGATCTCCGCGATCAGGCCCTCCAGATTGGAGCAGGTCTTCGCCGACAGCGGCACCACGCCGGCATAGTCGAAACTCGCGGCCCGGGCCTGGATGAACGGCAGCAGCTCCTCCTTCGCGCGGAACTGGTCGACCTTGTTGATCACCAGCAGCGCCGGGCGCCCGGAATGCCGAATGGTCTCTTCGATGCGTTCGTCGCCCGGGCCGAACTGGCCGGCCTCGACGATGAAGCAGACGAGGTCGGCATCCGCCAGCGCCTGGCTGGCCGTGCGGTTGAGGACGCGGTTCACGAGCTGGGTGCGCTCGGTGTCGATGCCGGGCGTATCCATCAGCACAATCTGGTCCTGCCCCTCGGTCACGATTCCGAGGATGCGGTTGCGCGTGGTGTGGGGCCGCCGGGTCGTCGCCGCCAGCTTCTCGCCGACCAGACGGTTCATCAGCGTGGTCTTGCCCACGTTGGGCCGACCAATCAGCGCGATCAGACCACAGCGCGTGGATTCGCCCGCGGGGCGGTCATCGGTTTCGCTCATTGTTCCTGTACCTGTTGCAGGCGCTTCAGGGCGGCCTCGGCCGCGGCCTGCTCGGCGCGGCGCCGCGAGGAGCCCTGGCCGCGCTGCCCCCAGCCCTGGGTGGGCAGGTGCACCGCCACGGTGAACTGGCGCTTGTGATCGGGGCCGGCCACCTCCAGCACCTCGTAGACCGGAAGCTCCGCATTGCGGCCCTGCAGCTGTTCCTGAAGGCGGGTTTTCGGGTCCTTCAGCGACTCGGCCGACGGCAGATCCTGCAGGCGCTCGGCGTACAGCGCCAGGGTGAACTCGCGCGCGGCCTGCATGCCGGCCTCGCGATAGGTCACCCCGATCAGGGCCTCCACGGCATCCGCGAGGATGGAGTCGCGGCGCTGACCACCACTCTTGCGCTCGCCCTGGCCCAGGTTCAGCGTGCCCTCCAGTCCCGTCTCGCGCGCCAGCGCGGCCAGCGACTCGCGATTGACCAGCGCGGCACGCAGGCGGGTCAGGTCGCCCTCCGGGGCGTCCGGGAGCTGCTCGTACAGGGCGTCGGCGATCACCAGGCCCAGCACGGCATCCCCGAGGAATTCGAGACGCTCGTTGTTGCGCCCGCCGGCACTGCGGTGGGTCAGCGCCTGGCCCACACCCTCGCCATCGCGCACGGCCGGCGGCAGCAGGCTGCGAAAGTCACGACTCACGAAAACACCCCTGGAGGCATGCAACGGATCGACGCCGCCCTCCTCAAGGGGCGAGTGTCTCGCTGTTCGAGAAGCGTGCCACCACGTCCACGTTGCCGAGGAATTCGCGGCGCACCTCGTATTCCAGGTTCAGGCGGCGGCCCTCCCCGTGCTCGGTCACGCTGAAGTTGTCCTCGCCGATCCCGTCGTATACCGAATTGATCTGGAACCGGCGATTGATCTCGCGCCACAGCTCGCGCTCGCTCTTGTCGGCGGCGCCGGTCTGGGTGGCCACATCCTGCATGATCGAGCGCACGGTGAGGAACTGGGTGTACTGCGTACCCATCTTGATCACGAAGGTGCCGACCAGCAGCGCGAGGAAGATCAGCGCAAGAATCGTCACCGCGCCCGCGCCCTGCATCGAGTGTCTGGAATGTCGCATGAATACCCTGCCCCTGGTTGCCTGCTCCCGCGGAATACGGCCTAGCGAATCGCCTGGCCGATCCGGGAAAAGTCCCGATGGCCTTCATTGTAATCCCAATGCAGCCAGATGAAGAGCGCCCGGCCCACCAGGTGCTCCTCGGCGACGAACCCCCAGACCCGGCTGTCGTTGGAGTTGTCGCGGTTGTCACCGACCATGAAGTAGTGACCGTCGGGGACCGTGACCGAACCGTCGAGGCTCGCCTGCTGCTCGCGCATCAGGGTGTTGTAGGTGCGTCCATCCAGGGTCTCCTCGAACATCGACGCGCCCGACATGACCTGCCCGGAGCCCTCGCCCTCGAAGGTTCCAACCCGCTCGGCCGGCTGCGGCTCGCCATTCACGTACAGCACGCGATCGCGGAACGCGATGGTATCGCCCGGCAGACCGATGACCCGCTTGATGTAGTCCTCTTGCGGGTTGCGGGGATACTTGAACACCACGACCTCGCCACGCTCCGGCTCGCCGGTATCGAGGATCTTGGTGCGGGTGACCGGCAGGCGGATCCCGTAGGAGAACTTGCTGACCATGATGAAGTCGCCCACCAGCAGGGTGGGCATCATCGACCCGGAGGGGATGCGGAAGGGCTCGGCCACGAACGAGCGCAGGATCAGCACGATCAGCAGCACCGGGAAGAACGAACGCGAGTAGTCCACGAACCAGGGCATCGCCCGCTGGCGCTCCGGGCTGCGACGCCGCCGCAGGATCACCCAGCCCAGCCAGATCAGGCCGGTCACGGCGGTTGCCAGCACCAGGATCAGTTCGAGATTTGCCATGCCGTGTCCTCTGTTCCCGGCCCGCCGGGGAGTGCCCGACGGCCCTTCCGGGCCGCAGGCCTGATTGTCACTTCTTGTCGTCGTCCACCGACAGCACCGCCAGGAAGGCCTCCTGCGGCACATCCACCTTGCCGATCGACTTCATGCGCTTCTTGCCGGCTTTCTGTTTCTCCAGGAGCTTGCGCTTGCGGGTTACGTCGCCGCCGTAGCACTTGGCCAGCACGTTCTTGCGCATCGCCTTGACCGTGGCGCGCGCGATAATCTTGGAACCGATCGCCGCCTGGATCGCCACCTCGTACATCTGACGCGGGATGATCTTGGCCATGCGCTCGATGATCTCGCGCCCGCGCGACTCGGCATGGTCGCGATGCACGATGGCCGACAGCGAATCCACGCGGTCGCCATTGATCAGGATGTCCACGCGCACCAGCGGCGCCGCCTGGAAGCGCAGCGGCTGGTAGTCGAACGAGGCATAGCCGCGGGTCGCGGACTTCAGGCGATCGAAGAAGTCGAGCATCACCTCGGACATCGGCAGCTCGTAGGACAGCTGCACCTGGCGCCCGAGGTACTGCATCTTCGTCTGCACACCGCGCTTCTCGACACACAGAGTGATCACCGCCCCTACATACTCCTGCGGGACCAGGATATTCGCCTCGATGATCGGCTCGCGGATCTCGGCCACCTCGTTGTTCGCCGGCAGCTCGGAGGGGTTGTGCACCGAGACCACCTCGCCGTCGTTGCGCTCCACCTCGTAGACCACGGTGGGCGCGGTGGTGATCAGGTCCAGGTCGTATTCCCGCTCCAGGCGCTCCTGCACGATCTCCATGTGCAGCATGCCGAGGAAGCCGCAGCGAAAGCCGAACCCGAGCGCCTGCGAGGTCTCCGGCTCGAACGACAGCGCCGCATCGTTCAGGCGCAGCTTGTCCAGCGCCTCGCGCAGGTCGTTGAAGTCGTCCGCACTGACCGGGAACAGCCCGGCGAATACCCGCGGCTGGATCTCCTGGAAGCCCGGTACCGGCTCGTCCGCCGGGTTGTTGAAATCGGTGAAGGTGTCGCCCACCTTGGCCCCGGAGATGTCCTTGATGGTCGCGATCAGATAGCCGACCTCGCCAACCTCCAGCGTCTTGCGGTCCACCGGCTTGGGCGTGAATACGCCGACCCGGCTGACCTCGTGCGCCCGCCCCACCGACATCGCCTTGATCTTCTGGCCCGCGTAGAAGCGTCCGGCCTTGACCCGCACCAGCGCCACCACGCCCAGGTAGTTGTCGTACCAGGAGTCGATCACCAGCGCCTTGGGCGCGGCCTCGGCATCGCCCTCCGGTGGCGGGATCCGGCGCACGATCTCCTCCAGCAGCTCGGCGATGCCCTCGCCAGTCTTGGCGGAGACGCGCAGGGCATCCGTGGCCTCGATACCGATCACGTCCTCGATCTCCGCGGCCACCCGGTCTGGCTCGGCGGCGGGCAGGTCGATCTTGTTCAGCACCGGGACGACCTCGAGCCCCTGATCGATCGCGGTGTAGCAGTTGGCGACACTCTGCGCCTCGACGCCCTGCGAGGCATCCACCACCAGCAACGCACCCTCGCAGGCATACAGCGAGCGCGAGACCTCGTAGGAGAAGTCCACATGCCCCGGGGTGTCGATGAGATTCAGCTGATAGCGCTCACCGTCCTGGGCGTCGTAGTACAGCGAGACGCTCTGCGCCTTGATGGTGATCCCGCGCTCGCGCTCCAGATCCATCGAGTCCAGCACCTGCTCGGACATCTCGCGTTCGGTCAGGCCATGACAGCCCTGGATCAGGCGGTCCGCCAGCGTGGACTTGCCGTGGTCGATATGCGCGATGATGGAGAAATTGCGGGTAAGGCGGGTTTCGGTCATGCAGGGGCCAGTTGGTCCAGCAGTGCCTTTCGGTCGAGGAAATGGCAGCAGAGAATGTCGCCGTCGACCGCAAGCACCGGGACCTTGACGTTGAAACGCGCCTGCAGCTCCGGGTCCTCGTCGATGTCGACGACCGTAAGCGCGAAAGTATAACGGCTTTTGAGGGCCATAATCTCGGCCAGCATGTCATGGCAGAGACCGCAGCTCTCGCGGTGATAAAGCGTCAGTTCGGTCATCCGCAAACGATCGGGAGGGCTGCCGCCGGGCCGACAGCCCTCCCTTGCTCCATGGCGGCCCCGGGGCGTGCGCCCCGAAGGCGGTCTCAGTCCCGCGGGATGCGCAGGGCGATGTAGGTCGGGTTGTCGCCGCGATACACCAGGACCGGCACCGTCCGCCGGTCGCCAACCTCGGCGATCTGCTGCTCCAGCGTCTCCGCCGAGTCGATGGCATGGCCGCCGAACTGCACGATCACATCGCCGGGGCGCAGGCCGGCGGAACGCGCCGGGTTGTCGACGACCTCCCGCACGACCACGCCGGCGTCCACGTCCAGCTCCGCGGCGCGTTCGGCCTCCAGCGGCTCCAGGACCATCCCCAGCAGGCTCTGCGGCTCGGTCCGCTCCGGCGTCTGCCGCTGTGGCCCGCCACGCTGGGCCGAGATGTCGTCCGGCAGGCGCTCGATCTCGACCGTGATGGTGCGGGTCTCTTCACCGCGGCGCACTTCCACCTCGGCCTCGGTGCCCACCGGCGTGCGCCCGACGATCGGCGGCAGAGCGGAGGAGTTGGGCACCTCGATGCCGTTGAACGACAGGATCACGTCACCGGTCTCGAAGCCGGCCTTCTGCGCCGGGCTGTCGGCCTGCACTCGCGCGACCAGGGCGCCAGTGGGCTTGTCCATGCCGAAGGAGTCGGCCAGCTCGCGCGTGACCTCCTGGATCAGCACGCCCAGCCAGCCGCGCGTCACCTCGCCGTGTTCCCGCAGCTGCTGCACCACGTCCTCCACCATCTCGATGGGCACGGCGAAGGACAGGCCCATGAAGCCGCCCGTGCGGCTGTAGATCTGGGCATTGATGCCAATGACCTCGCCATCCAGATTCAGAAGCGGCCCGCCCGAGTTGCCCGGATTGATCGCCACGTCGGTCTGGATGAACGGGACGTAGTTCTCGGTCGGCAGGTTGCGCCCCTTGGCGCTGACGATGCCGGCGGTGACGGAGTGATCGAAGCCGAACGGCGAACCGATCGCCAGCACCCATTCGCCGACCTTCAGGTCGGACGAAGAACCCAGCTTCAGGGTCGGCAGGTCCTCGGCGTCGATCTTCAGCAGGGCCACGTCACTCTGCGGGTCCTTGCCGACGATCTCGGCGTCGAACACGCGCCGGTCGGACAGATGGACGACGACCTCCGAGGCTCCGTCCACCACATGGTTCGCGGTGATGATGTAGCCATCCTCGGTGTAGATGAAGCCGGAACCCAGCGAGTTGCGTTCGAAGCTCTCCGGGGCGCGCTCGCCCGAGCCGCCCGGACCGCCAAAGAAACGCTCGAACAGGTCCTCGAAGGGCGTGCCCTCGAAGTCCGGCATCTGGCCGCGATGCGGATTCTCGCGCTCGCGGGTAGTGGCGATGTTCACCACCGCCGGGCTGTGTTCCTCCGCCAGCGGCACGAAGTCCGGCAGCATGCGCGCCGAGGCCGGCAGCGACAGGGCGAGAAAGGTCAGGGCCACCAGTGCCCATTGCATCGGTTTCATCATCATCTGATCCGCATTGGGAAGTCGAAGGTTCAACGCTCTAGAAAGCCGCACCCACCCGCAAGTTCCCGCGGGCGCACACAGACCCTCAGGGTCGCGGCGTGAGCACGGAGCCGGCGGAGCCATGCACCCCCGAGGCCGGATGACGCTCCAGCAGCACCGGCGCCAGAGCCGGCGCCCGACGGCGCAGCCAGACGCGTACCGCATACAGGCCCGCGGCAAAGCCCAGGGCGCCGGCGAGCAGGTGTATTCCCTCGCCCAGCCCGGGCGCGACCAGCATCATCAGGCCGGGCGCCGCCACCAGCCCGGCCAGTGGCAGCAGGTACATTGCAAGGGCCCCTGAGACCAGGGCCTGGTCACGGATCCCCAGGGTCACGGTATCCCCGGGCTGCAGCGTTCCAGGATGCCCGACGGTCACCTCCACCGCCTTGCGACCGAGAACCTCGGAGAGCACCCCGCTGCCGCAGCCCGTACGGGCCGAACAGCTGCCGCAGGTCGACTGGCGCTCAATGCGCACGCGCGCCGCATAGCCCTCCACCGACAGCACAATGCCCTGTTCGCGGATCCATTCACTCATGCTACGCCCCGCGAGGGATCATTCACCGGAGTGGTACACGATCGCATCCAGCACACCCTGAACCGTGGCCCGCGGGACGTCGCCCACCGCGGTTACCTGGTGCCCGGCAATCGAGCGGGCCGCGCCGTGCGTGGCGCCCGCGCGGGTCGTGCCCTCGAACATCCGCTCGCCACTGGTCTTTTCGATGTACACCGAAACCGACGCAAGGCCGTCGCTCAGCACGAAGTGGCGCAGACGGGCCTCGCCATCCCCGACCGGACGTTCGGTCGCGGCGATCGCGGTAAAACCGTCCGGCAGCGCATCGAAGTGCCAGCCGTCCATGCCCGTCTGTTCGTCCCATTCGGGCTTTTTGTGGCCACGATCGGCCCGCACTTCGACCCGCTCCGCGTCTTCCTGCGTGGGCTCGAGAGCACCCTCGGCGACCTCCTCCAGGCGCTCGAGACTGGTGAACGCGAGACGTTCCAGCAGATGGCCATGCCCGTCGTACAGCTCGCTCAGCAGCGGGAGCGCGGTCTCCGTGTGCAGGCAGTAGCGATGACTGTAGCGCAAGGTATCGCGCGCCCGCGCCAGGATCATGCGGCAGTCGAGACCGGCCACCCGGTCCGCGCCCATGTCCTTCAGTTCATAGTGATCGTGGCGCTCAAGCAGGAACACCGGCGCACCGGCCGGTCCGTGCGGGGGCTCACCCGCCGCCGCCCGGGCACCCTTCAGGGCACTCAGCCGGTCGACCGAACGCAGGATCTCGCGCGGGGCGCCGGTCAGGGTCTCCAGACGTTCACGGTAGCCACCGTTCTCGGCGGCATGTACCACACGGATGGCGTCCAGCCGATCGTCGCGCTGGAGCACGAAGGTCCCCTGGTAACTCTCCGAGTGCAGGCTGCCGGTCATACGCTGCAACCAGTCGGCGGGGGACGCCTCCCCCGCCAGGACCGGCAAAGGCAGACAACAAAGCGCGGTAGCGGCAACCAGGGCGTACGCGAGGCTGCGGCGCATCACGCGTTACTCGTCACTCACCGAAAAGCGAACACGACCCAGGGCGGTGGACCCCGGCCCCATCAGTTCCGCATGGTTTTCGAGGTATCGGGCAAAGCGCGGATCCAGGCCTTCCGGCTCGGTGGCCGGCGCCTCGGAACCCGTGGTGCTGACCCGCTGGATACCGTCGACCAGCTGCGCCGGCGTGCCCTCGCTGGCGACCGGCGTCGCCTCCGGCGCACCCGAGTCGGGGCCGATCATCTGCATCCCGACCAGGGTGACCATCGCGACCGCAGCGGCGACGCCAGTACCGGCCACCGGCTTCAGCCAGCGCGGCTGATCCGGCTTGCGCGCGACCGACAGCGGGGCCTCTTCGGCCAGGGCCGCCTGGACGCCGTCCATGAAGCTCGCGGGTGCGGTGCGACGCATCCCCCCGCGCAGACTGTCGCCGATCAGGTGATAGCGTTCCCAGCGGGCCCGGTCCTCCTCGGACCGCACCAGTTCGTCCATCAGGCGACGCGTCTCGAAGTCATCCGTTTCTCCGTCCACCAGGGCCGACAGACGTTCGTTCTTGGAGACTTGTTCTTTCATGGCGCTACTCGTTCAGTTGTTGTCTAGCAACGGACGCAAGGTCCGGTCGATGGCCTCGCGGGCCCGGAAGATGCGCGAGCGGACGGTGCCGATCGGGCATCCCATCGTCTGCGCGATCTCCTCGTAACTCAGTCCCTCGATCTCGCGCAGCGTGATGGCCATCCGAAGGTCGTCGGGCAATTCCTCGATGGTGCTACGCACCGCCCCTTCAATCTCTTCGGACAACAGCTCCCCCTCCGGGGTTGCACTGTCCTTCAGGGCGGAGTCACCGCCCATCTGTTCCGCGTCCTGCGCATCGACCTCGGCCTCGGGCCGACGCCGTCCCTGGGAGACAAGGTGGTTCTTGGCCGTGTTGATGGCGATGCGGTAGAGCCACGTATAGAACGCACTCTCGCCGCGAAAGTTCGCCAGCCCCTTGTAGGCCTTGATAAAGGCCTCCTGGGACACATCCAGGGCCGCCGCATGGTCATGGACATAGCGCCCGACCAGGTTGACGATCTTGTGCTGATACTTCAGCACCAGGATGTCGAAAGCCGCCTTGTCGCCGTTCTGAACTCGCTTGACCAGGGCCTCGTCGGAAGCCTTCTCGCTCATGCGGGGACTCCCGCCAGCACACCGGTCTCCGGTAATCTATGGTGCATGGACCGCCTGACTCGCATTAAGTTCGCTTTGCGCACAACACTGTTGCGCAAGGGCCACATTTTGCTCTGGCAACAAGCGCAGCACGTTACCTGACCCATGGGGACAGTACAACAACCGCGCCTGGCGGACGTCCTCGTGATCGGAAGCGGCGCGGCGGGGCTCTCCGCGGCCCTGCACCTGGCCCCGCATCGACGCGTCACCGTGATCAGCAAGGGTCCGGTCGACGAGGGTTCCACCCGCTATGCCCAGGGCGGCATCTCCGCAGTACTCGACCGCACCGACTCCTTCGACGCCCATATCCAGGACACCCTGGACGCCGGTGCCGGCCTGTGCGACCCGGACGCCGTGCGCCGCACCGTGGCGGCGGGCCCCGAGGCCATCCACTGGCTGCTCAACCTGGGCGTGCCGTTCACCCGGGAACCCCTGGAAGGCCGCAGCCGCCTGCACCTCACCCGCGAGGGCGGGCACAGCGCGCGCCGCGTGGCGCATGCCGCCGATGCCACCGGCCGCGCGATCGAGGAGGCACTGGTGCGCAACGCCTCGGGCCAGGGCAGCATCGAGGTCTTCGAACGCCATGTGGCGGTGGACCTGATCACCCAGCCGGTGGATGGCAGCCGCCGCGTGATCGGCGCCTACGTGCAGGACGCGAAGACCCGCGAGGTGGAGACCCTGCTGGCGCCGACCGTGATCCTGGCCACCGGCGGGGCCAGCAAGGTCTATCTGTACAGCTCCAACCCGGACGGCGCGACCGGCGACGGCATCGCCATGGCCTGGCGCGCCGGCTGTCGCATCGCGAACATGGAGTTCATGCAGTTCCACCCGACCTGCCTGTTCCACCCGAAGGCGAAGTCGTTCCTGATCTCCGAGGCGGTGCGCGGCGAGGGCGGGGTGCTGCTCCTGCCCGACGGCGAGCGCTTCATGCCGCGCTTCGACGAGCGCGCGGAACTGGCCCCGCGGGATATCGTCGCCCGCGCGGTCGATCACGAGATGAAACGCCTCGGCATCGACCACGTGAACCTCGACATCAGCCACAAGCCGGCCGAGTTCATTCGCGAGCATTTCCCCACGATCTACGAGCGCTGCCTGGAATTCGGCTTCGACATGACCCGGGAATCGCTGCCGGTTGTCCCGGCTGCCCACTACACCTGTGGCGGCGTGATGGTGAACCACTTCGGTCAGACCGACCTGCCCGGGCTGTACGCCGCCGGCGAGGTGTCCTACACGGGGCTGCACGGGGCCAACCGCATGGCCAGCAACTCGCTGCTGGAGTGCCTGGTCTACGCCCGTGCCGCGGCCGATCACATCCTGTCGCAGACCGATCTGCCCGCCCCCGAGCAGCTCCCGGTCCCACCGGCCTGGGACGAGTCCCGGGTCACCGAGTCACAGGAAGAGGTGGTGGTGGCCCACGACTGGGACGAACTGCGCCGCCTGATGTGGGACTACGTGGGCATCGTGCGCGCCCGCGAACGGCTGCACCGCGCCGAGCGGCGCATCCGCATCCTGCAGGAGGAGATCCACGAGTACTACAGCCACTTCCGCATCTCCCCGGACCTGCTGGAGCTGCGCAACCTGGCCATGGTCGCCGAGATCATCGTGAAGAGCGCGCTGTCGCGCCAGGAGAGCCGCGGCCTGCACTATATCCGCGACTACCCCGACACCGATCCGGCCCTTGACGGTCAGCCGACCATCCTGGCGCCGGACAACGCCCTGCGCCCGGGCGACACCCGCCGCCCGTAAGCCAGCCCGTCATTGCGAGTCGCCACAGGCGACGTGGCAATCGATGTGCTCAGCCACCTGATCCCGGCGCACTGCCAGCGTTGGGAGATTACTCGCTCCGCTCGCCCTTCGGGCCGGCCTGCGGCCGTTCAACGCAGCTTCGCTGCTTTTGTGCTTCGTCGCCTGCGGCGACTCGCAATGACCAATTCAGACCGCCGCCTGGCTCACTACCACCACTTCTCGTATTTCAGCTGGGCCTCGGGGATGCCCCATTCCGCCAGCAGGGTGGCCATGTCCTCGATGAACTCGCGCGACCCGCAGAAATAGAACAGCGCATCGCGCGGCAGGTCCAGCGACTCCAGCAACGCATGACTGATGCGGCCGGTATGCCCCAGCCAGTCCTCCGCCTCGCGCGTGACCGTCAGGCTGACGTCGATGTTCGGTGCCGCGGCCATTGCCTCCAGCTCCTGCGGGAACAGCACCTCGTCCTGGTGGGCCACGCTGTAGACCAGGTGGGCATAGACGTCCGGCATCCCGGCATGGATCGCGCGCAGGATGCCGAACAGGGGCGTGACCCCGATGCCCGCCCCCAGCAGCACCACGTTCTGCGCCATGCCGGGCTCGAAGAAGAAGCTGCCCTGCCCCGGCGTGATGTACACCGTGTCGCCCTCGCCGGCCTCCGTGTGCAGGTAATGGGTCGCCGCATGATGATCCGCGTACTTGATGGCCAGCTGCAGTCGCCCGTCCGCGCGCGGCGCGGAAACCACCGAGTACCCCCCGACGAAGGGCTTGCCCTCCGCCTGCGGGATCACCAGGTCCAGCCACTGGCCGGCCTTGCTGGAAAACCGCTGCGGGTCCGCCGCCAGGGTGAATACCTTGATCAGCGGGGTAACCTGCTCGATGGTCTCGATCCGGGCGGGCAGAAAGTGGTCGGGCAGCTCAACGGCTTCGGTCATGTCGGGTCCTTGGTATCGAATGTGTCCCGGGTCGCGCGTTCAAGACGCCGCGCCTCCTGGTAAAGGGTCTCCTGGCGGTCGAAATCGAGTCCGGCCAGGGTCTCGCCGCTGGCCGCGGCCAGCGCCTCCATCTGGCGGAAACGGGCCTCGAACTTGCGCGTGCTGCCGCGCAGCGCGCCCTCCGGGTCCACCCCCAGATGCCGCGCCCAGTTGCTGACCGCGAACAACACGTCGCCGACCTCCTCGGCGATGCGCGCCGGCGGCTCGCCCTGGTCCACCGCCGCCTGCACCTCGGCCAGCTCCTCGTGAATCTTGGCGACCACCGGGGCCGGGTCGTCCCAGTCGAAACCCAGGCGCGCGGCGCGGCGCTGACTCTTCACCGCGCGCGACAGGGCCGGCAACGCCAGCGGGATATCGTCCATCGCGCTGGTCTGGGCGCGCGCCGCACGCTCGCGCGCCTTGTCCGCCTCCCAGGCGGCCTCGCGCTCGGCATCCGAGCCGTGCTCGACATCGGCGAACACGTGCGGATGCCGGCGCACCAGCTTGTCGCCAATCGCGCGGGCGACATCATCCAGATCGAAGCGACCGGCCTCCTCGGCGATACGCGCCTGGAAGACCACCTGGAACAGCAGATCCCCCAGCTCGTCACGCAGCTCCCGGGTGTCCGCATGCGCGCCCTGGTCGCGGGCGATCACGTCGGCCAGCTCATAGGCCTCTTCCAGGGTGAACGGGACGATACTGCCCGCAGTCTGCGCCCGGTCCCAGGCACAACCGGCCTCGGGATCGCGCAACCGCGCCATGATCGCGCGCAGACGTTCCAGCGGGTTCGGCGACGCGAGCGAGCCCGGCGCGTCAGCGGGAGTGTGGTCGGTCATCGCGGGAGTGTACGGGGTCCGGCAGGCGGTAAAAACCGCCCACCGGATGAACATTCGGAACCGGTGACTCCTGGCGGGGCCACCGGAAGGGATCGGACTAACCCTGCTGATCGGTCTCGCAGAGGCGCTTCTTCTCGTCCGGCAGGTTGTCCGGACAGATGCCGCAGCCCTCGTTGCCGGGCAGCGCCCAGTCGATCTTCTTCGGATACGGCAGGTCCATCTCGTCCATGATCTTCACGAACTCGGCCTCCGGCTTGCCCTTGCCCAGGCGCGGGTTGCGCATCTTCTCCTGACCAATGGTGGTGATCTGGCGCTCCTCGTAGTCATGCGCCGGGTAGACCAGGGTCTCGTCCGGCAGAGTGAAGAACTTGTCCTGGATCGAGTGGTACAGGGTCTTGGCATCCCCCGACTGAAAGTCCGTGCGGCCGCAGGCTTCGATCAGCAGGGCATCACCAGAGAACAGCATCTTCAGGCCGACGTGATCCATCAGATAGGCATGGTGCGCATCCGTGTGACCCGGGGTGTACAGCGGGTTGATCACCAGGTTGCCCACCTGGAAGGGCTCACCCTCGCGCAGGCCGAAATCCCGGCAGGGCAGTTCGTCCATCGCCGGACCGCCCAGCTTGCAGCCGGTCTTCTCGCGCAGCATCCGCGCACCGGTGATGTGATCGGCATGGATATGGGTCTCGATCACGTAGTCGAGACTCAGGCCCATCTCCTGCAGCACGCGCAGATCGCGGTCGACGGTCTCGATGACCGGGTCGATCAGGGCCGTCTTCCCGGTATCCGGGCAGCTCAGCAGATAGGTATAGGTGGACGACTCGTCCTCGAACAGTTGCTTGAAGATCATGGTCTTTGCCTCCGTGGCCCGACGGGCCGGTCAATGATGGCCTGATGCTAGCGAGCCGGTTCGGTTCGGACCAAACCACCCCGACTTTCCATGCAGGTGTTCCGATGGGAACCCCACTCCGGGTTGGAGTTCCGCGTGTGGGGGCACTTCATGTCGGGCCAGACGCCCGGCTATCATCCGCGGCTGACATTCGCACTCATCACACGCACGCACGCAAGGGGACTCATCATGGAAGCTAGCCAAGTGGCCGAACTCATCCGCGCCGGCCTGCCGGAGGCCCAGAAGGTCGAGGTCACCGGGGGCGAGGGCAAATTCGAGGCCCTGGTCGTCAGCCCGCAGTTCGCCGGCATGAACGCGGTCAAGAAGCACCAGACCGTCTACGCCACCGTGCGCGATCAGATCGACTCCGGCGAAGTGCACGCGCTGTCCATCCGCGCCTTCACGCCGGAGGACGCACCGGACGCCTGAAGCGTACCGCATCCTCCCATGCTGTCACCCAAGGGCCGCGAGGAGATCGAGCGCCTGCTGGAAGGCGGACTGGTCCACGACTGGGGCGAGGCGGAGACCACGCTGCGCAACGTCACGCGCATGCTGCTGACCACCCGCCCCGACCTGCTGCGCCTGTACTTCACCCCCGAGGCCTGGGAGCAGATCACCACCTGGCCACAGAAGAAGGCCGCCAACGCGATCATCGCCGCCCTGCGCACCGGGGTAGTCGACACCCTGGGACGCCCGGCCATCGTCAACCGCGAACAGGCCCGGTTCTACCTGCTGTGCTTTCAGGACGACCTCGCCGAGCGCGTCGACGCCTGGTGCCGCGAGCATCCCGAGGAGTGCCCCCGGCGCAGCCGCAAGCACAGCAGCGCCCTGCCCGGTCGGCCAGACGCATGAGCCCCTCCGCGATCCAGACCTGCGGCGACCCCGGCCTGCGGGAGGCCCTCGCGGACCTGCTGGCGCGCTACGGCCTGCGTCTGGTGACACATCCGGCCCGGGCCCCGCTGCCCGGCACCTGGTGGGGCGAACCCGAGGCCGGGATTATCGGCCTGGAGGTCCACGTGCGCCCGGACACCCCGATCCACTCGGCTCTGCACGAGGCCGGACACCTGATCTGCATGGACGCCACGCGGCGTGCCACCCTGCACACCAATGCCGGCGGCGACGACCTCGAGGAATGCGGTGTCTGCTACCTGCAGATCCTGCTGGCTGACGAGCTGCCCGGCGTCGGCCGCGAGCGGCTGATGCGGGACATGGACACCTGGGGCTACAGCTTCCGCCTGGGCAGCACCGCCGCATGGTTTCGCGAGGATGCCGCCGACGCGCGCCGCTTCCTGCAATCCCACGACCTGATCGACCACGACGACCGGCCGCGCTTCGCCTGCCGCGGGGCCGCGGCGGCGGTTCCTGTGGCGGGATCGGATGCTACACTGGCGTCCATTGACTAGATCGCGCACGCGCGCCCGCCCCGCTGCCCTTCCTGCGGCGTCGCGACGCGGGAATGGATTGGCACAGCACGGACCGGGAACCGCCCCATGGATAGCACCAGCATCGACACCCTGCTTCAGGACCTGGACCTCACCTCCGGCCTGTCGGACCAGGCCCGCAGCGAACTCGCCTCGGCCTGCCTGGCACGGGAGCTGGACGCCGGTCGGCGCCTGCGCCCGCAGGAGGTCGAGGACCGCTACCTGTTCCTGGTAAGCGGCCAGCTGGTCCGCGTCAGCGGCGGCAGCCCGGCGCGTATCACCCTGGATGCGGCCGACCCCGACAGCCCGCTGCAGATGTTCGACCAGAACATCGGCCAGCAGGACTTCCTGATCACCGAGAAGACCTGCCAGATGCTGGAGATCCCGACCGCGGCCCTCGAAAAGGCCCACAGCGCTTCGCTGGTCGTGCATGACACCGACCTGGACGATACCGAAGGCGCTTTCTTCGGCGAGCTCTACGACCTGATTACCAGCAACCGGCTGGAGTTGCCGACCATGCCGGAGATCGCGCTGCGTATTCAGGAACTGACCAACGACCCGGACGCCGACCTCGACAAGCTGACCGAGGTCATCCAGCGTGACGGCACCATCGCCGGGGCGTTGCTGCACGCGACCAACAGCCCGCTGTTCCGCGCCGCCAAGCAGATCCAGTCCGTGCGGGACGCGGTCAATCGCCTCGGCTTTCGCAACACCCGCATGCTGGCGATGAACATGGCGCTGCGCCAGGCGTTCAAGGCCAAGCACGCCTCCACCCGCGACGCCATGGAGGCCAGCTGGAAGCATGGCGCCCTGCAATCCGCCTACAGCTACCTGATCGCGGATTCGCTCAAGCTGCTGGACCGCGAACGCGCCCTGCTGGCCGGGCTGGTCTCCGGGATCGGCGCGGTCCCGATCATCCAGTTCGTGGAGCTGCGCGAGGACCACCCCGACACCGAGCGCGTGCAGTCGCTGGTCCGGCGCCTGCGCAACCTCGCCGGCGTCCTGGTGATCAACTACTGGGATCTCGGGGGCGACCTGGTCACGGTCGCGGAGCATGCCGGGGACTGGGGCTATCGCGCCGGCGAACCGGATTACGCCAGCATCGCGCTGGTCGCGGAATGGGCCGCCCGACGCGCCGAGGGCGAGACCGTGCCCGACGCGGCCGAGGTCGCCGCCTTCGGCGTGCTCGGGATCGAGCCGCCGGCGCCGGGGGAACCGATCGCGTTCCTCGAGGAACGCGCCGAGGACCTGGCCGAACTCCGCGCGATGTTCAACGTCTGAACCCCCGTGATCGAAAAACGCCTTCCACAGCTGCGCCCGTTCGCCGAACTGAGCGAGCGCGCCCGCGACAAGCTGTTGCAGCATGCCCGCACCATGACGGTGGATCCGGGGTTCAAGCTGCATGCGCGCGACGAATTCCGCAGCATGATCTTCCTGCTGGAGGGGCGGATGATCCTGGCCAGCGGGCGCAACTCGGTCATGCTCAACGGGGACTCCAGCGAGGCCCTCAACCCGCTGTTCGAACCCCACGACTATCACAGCCATGCGATCGCCGCGACCCGCGCCACCCTGGCGATGCTGGACCGCAAGGTCTACGAGACCCTGGTCGACGGCGGCGGGCAGGACAGCGTCGAGGTCAGCGAGATCGAGCTGTCCGACCTCGAGGGCGAGCTGTTCGGCAGCATCTACACGCATGCCTACTCGGGCGAGCTGGCCCTGCCCCAGCTCCCCGAGGTGGCGCTGCACCTGCAGCAGGCCCTGAAAGATCCGGACGTCTCCATTGCCGAGGCCACCCGCATCATCGAGGAAGATCCGAGCGTCGCGGGGCGCCTGTTGAGCGTGGCCAACAGCCCGGCCATGGGCAGCCGCCGCGAGGTGTCACGCCTGCAGGATGCCGTGGCCCGACTGGGGCTCGAACGCACCCGCCAGCTGGTGATGGCCCTGGCCATGCACCAGGTCTTCATCCATCGCGACAGCCCCTACCACGACCTCCTCGAACGTCTGTGGCGCCGCTCCGCGCGCATCGCGGCCATCAGCTGCGTGCTCGCCGACCAGTGCGAGGCAGTCGATCCGCAGACCGCCCTGCTGGCTGGACTGCTGCACCGGGTGGGCGCCCTGCCGGTGATCGCCGAGGTCGCCCGCACCCACCCGGAGCGCACGCCGGAAGAGGTCGAACGGGTGTTGTTTCGTCTCGAAGGCCTGATCGGCGAACTGGTTGCCCAGCAATGGGATCTGTCATCCGATATCATTGACGCCATTCGCGATTCCGGCGGCCCGGAGAACCCCGAGGCCCCTGTCCTGACGGACATCGTGCGGATCGCACGCGCCGCGTGCCCGCGAGATGCCGAGGACGACCCGCTTGCCGACCGCATCCCGCTCGCCGATCTGCGGGCCGTGGAACGGCTCGGCTTCATCCTCGACGAGGATGGCAGCCTGCCCGCGATCGAGACCGCGCGGCAGGAGGTCGAGGAACTGATTCGTCAGGTTGCCTGACCCGGTAGCGCCCAGTCGCCCCACGTCGGCCGCCCACACAGCGGCCGCCCGAGAGATTCAGGGAAGGTCCATGGACACACGCACCCGCCCCCAGCCCGGAGAGAAACAGCGCGCCGCCGACAAAGTCGCGCGCATCCCGGTCAAGATCAATCCCACCGAGCGCCCGCAGCGCAAGCCCAAGTGGATTCGCGCCCAGAGTCAGGCCCGCCCCGAGGTGCAGCGCATCAAGGGCATCCTGCGCGAACAGAAGCTGCACACCGTCTGCGAAGAGGCCAGTTGCCCCAACCTGGGCGAATGCTTCGCCCACGGCACCGCCACCTTCATGATCATGGGCGACATCTGCACCCGTCGCTGCCCGTTCTGCGATGTGGCCCACGGCCGCCCGGAGGCACTGGATGCCGACGAGCCGCGCCATCTGGCCGAGACCATCCAGGCGCTGGGCCTCAACTACGTGGTGATTACCTCGGTGGACCGCGACGACCTGCGCGACGGCGGGGCCGGGCACTTCGTGGACTGCATCCGCGAGGTGCGCAGCCTGAACCCGAACACCCGGATCGAGATCCTGGTGCCGGACTTCCGCGGGCGCATGGACCGCGCGCTGGAGATCATGCACCAGGCCCCTCCGGACGTCTTCAACCACAACCTGGAGACCGTTCCGCGCCTGTATCGCGAGGCGCGCCCCGGCGCCGACTATGCCTGGTCGCTGGACCTGCTCCGGCAGTTCCGCGAACAGCACCCCGGCGTGCCGACCAAGTCCGGCCTCATGCTGGGGCTGGGCGAGACCCGCGAGGAGTTGCTGGAGGTCCTGCAGGACCTGCGCGAACATGGTTGCGACATGCTGACCCTGGGCCAGTACCTGCAGCCGTCGCGCCACCATCTGCCGGTGACGCGCTTCCTGTCGCCGGAGGAGTTCGACGAGCTGGGCGAACGTGCCCGCGAGATGGGCTTCAAGCAGGTGGCCAGCGGCCCGATGGTCCGCTCATCCTACCACGCCGACCTCCAGGCCCAGGGCCTCGAAACCGCCTGACCCGCCCTGCCGTTTCCAGCCTCTGGGCCATCATCCCGTGCCCCGAGGCTGGCGCTGGCGCTTCGAGCCCCGGTGATTGCGATGGCTTCGTCCGGCCGCCTGCCATGATGTGGCTGGGCCTGGTTCGTCCTCTGGTGTTTACGTGCCTTCGGTCCACCGCCTGCCTGGCGCTGACTCGCCAGCGCGCCCCGAGGCACTTTCTTGCTTGCCCAAGAAAGTGCCCAAAGAAGGGCACCCGGATTTCGCCCGGGAACCTCGCTCCGGACGCGCTGGGCCGGCGGCGCTGAACTCGCTGCGCCTTCGGCTCCGCTCAGACATCCAGCGCCCCGAATTTATGGAAAACGGGCCGGCCCATCACGCCCTCCGCGAGGGGCTCCATACGGGAGGCGAAGGTCAAAACCTACCGTATCCCCACCCTTACTCCTAACCATAGGCACCGCCACCCGAAAGCCCCCGGCGCCCGCCACGCGGGCGCGGCACGCAACGGCCGAAGGCCGAGCGTGCCCAAGATGTCCGAAAGCCTAGCCATCATCCACTAGCTATATCGCTGGGATAGCCGTTGTTTGGACCTGCCTCCCCGTTGTCGTCGCGCCGAGCGGAGAGGGTTTTCGCGGGAGACAAGGCGCTGGATGTCTGAGCGGAGCCGCAGGCGCAGCGAGTTCAGCGCCGCCCGCGAAAACCCTCGAAGCGAGGGAAGCCCCGGCCCGCGCAGCGGGCCGGGGTCGCGGCAGTCGGGCGTGTTTCTTGGGTACTTCTTTGCACGAGCAAAGAAGTACCTCGGGGCGCGCTGGCGAGTCAGCGCACGGCAGTACGTGGACCGGAGGCACCGTAAACACCAGAGGACGAACCAGGCCTAGCCAAAAATCGGCAGGTTGCAGACCGACGGCACCGTAAACACCGGAGGACGAACCAGGACCAGCCACATCACGGCAGGCGGCCGGACAGCGCCACCGAAAACACTCGAGGTCGAACCAGGGGGAAGCCTCAGGGCGTGGGACAACGTCCCAGCGCAAGCACGCGGACCAACTCGGGCGGCAACGCTGGTTCATGCCGCATGCGCGCAACCTCAGCGGGAAACAGCTGCGCGGCGAGGTGGGCAAGCAACTGCTCCCGGACCCGGTTGCCGTCCAGCGGACCGAGCAGCTGCTGCATGGAGGTCGCCGCTAGCCCCGGATAGCCACAGGGATTCATGCGCTGGAACGGCGCCAGATCCGGGGCGACGTTCAGGGCCAGCCCATGGATGCTGCGCCCGTGCCGGATACGCAAACCCAGCGCCGCAATCTTGGCCCCATCGACATACACCCCCGGCGCCTTGTCTCGACGCTGCGCATGGATCCCCCATTGCGCCAGCGTGTCGATCACCGCCTGCTCCAGACCCGCAACCAGACGCCGAACCCCGATCCCCAGTCGCGGCAGATCCACCAGCGTGTAGACGACCAGTTGTCCGGGGCCGTGCCAGGTCACCTGCCCCCCGCGATCGATCGCCACCACCGGCGTCGCGCCGGGGTCCAGCAGGTGCTCGCGGCGGCCATTGCGGCCCTGGGTAAAGACGGGCGGATGCTCGACGCACCAGAACGCATCCAGCCGGGCTGCATCGCGTTCCCGCGCCTGGAGCTGCATCGCCTGCCAGACCGGGACGTAGGGCTGCATACCCAGCAGGCGGACCACCGGCCCGGGCGGGAGCACGTCGGTCACAGGATCATGCGCACCCGGTCGCAACGACCCAGGGAACGGTAGAAGGCGTCCAGCTGTTCCTGGCTGGTCGCGGTAAAGGTGATGGTGATGCCGACGAAGCGGCCGGCGCGCGAGGCGCGCTGCTCGATCACTGCGTCCCCGGCATCCAGATGCTCAGCGACACAGCCCTCGACTGCCTCCATCAGCTCCGGGTGGGCGTCGCCCATCACCTTCACCGGGAATCGGCAGGGAAACTCGATCAGGGTCTCGCGGTCGTCGCTCATGCGGCACCTCCGGACTGCAGGGGTTCGCTCACCGGCGCCCCGGGCTTGGCCGCCTGGTAGGCGGCGTGCACGGCCTGCCAGACCGGTCCGGGGCGCCCCGTGCCCACGGTGCGATCATCCAGCCGCGTAACCGGCAGGATCTCGCGGGTCGAGCTGGTGAGCCAGATCTCCCCGGCCCGGGCCAGCTCGTCGGCGCTGACCCCGCGCTCCTCCACCGGGTAGCCCAGCTCGCGCGCCAGGTCGAGCACCCGCGAGCGGGTGACACCCGGCAGTACCGATGCATCCAGCGGCGGGGTGATCACCCGCCCGTCCAGGACCACGATGACATTGCTTGCCGCGCCTTCGGTCAACTGCCCGTCCCGCAACAACACGGCCTCGACGGCACCCCGCTCGGTGGCCTCCTGGCGGTTCAGCACATTGGCCAGCAGGGTGGTGGCCTTGATATCGCAGTGGCCCCAGCGGCGGTCCTCGGCCGTCACAGCGGCCACGCCGTCCACGCGGATGGTCTCCGGGAGGGGCCGGATCGGGCTGACCATCGCCAGGACGGTGGGTTGCGCATCCACCGGGAAGGCATGGTCGCGCGGGGCCACGCCACGGGTCACCTGAAGGTAGACCCCGAGATCGGGCGTCGCAGGGTCGGCATTGCGCGCCAGCAAGTCCGTCAGAAGCGCACGCCACCCCTCGCGGTCAAACGGGTTGCGGATGCGGATCGCCGCCAGGGATCGCGCCAGGCGCTCCAGGTGCTCGGAGAGCAGGAAGAATTCGCCGGAGTAGCTGGGGATCACCTCGTATACCGAGTCTCCGAACAGGAAGCCCCGGTCCAGCGGCGAGATCCGCACCTGGTCCAGCGGCAGGTAGTCCCCGTTGTAATAGGCAATGCTCACGGGCGAAACACGGCTCAGAATGGCCAGGCCGACTGAATGCCCAGGGCCGCGCCATCCCACAGGCGGCGGATCAGACCGCCCTGTTCCACCGGCTGCAACGCAACCAGCGGCTGGGTGCGGAGCACCTCGCCGTTCAGACGCACCACGACTTCGCCCACCGGATCGCCCGCGGCCAGCGGGGCCTCCAGCGGCTGGTTGACCTCCATCGAGGCGTCCAGATCGTCCTCGCGCCCCGGCGGGACCATGACCCAGAAGTCCTCCGCCAGGCCCACGGCCACTTCGGTCTGCGCCCCGCGATAGACCCGCGGGGTCCCCAGTTCGTGCCCGCCCTCGAACAGCTTGCGGGTCGCGGTGAAGCGCATCCCCCAGTTCACCAGCGCCTGGGACTCGTTGGCGCGGCGAGTACCGCCCTGCTGATGATCCGACGCCTCGATCCCCATGACCACGGCCACCAACCGGCGGTCGTTACGCTTGGCGGACGAAACCAGGTTGTAGCCCGCGTTCGAGGTCCAGCCGGTCTTCAGGCCGTCGAATCCGGCATCGCGCCACAGCAGCATATTGCGGTTGCTCTGCGAGATGTCGTTGTACTCGAAGGAACGTTCGCTGTAGTAGCCGTAGAGATCCGGGAAGTCGCGGATCAGCGCCCGGGCGAGCAATGCCATGTCCTGGGCGGTGGTGTACTGCGACTCGTCGGAGGGCAGTCCGTGCGGGTTGGCGAAGTAGGACTGGCGCATCCCCAGCTCGCGCGCCTGGGCGTTCATCATGTCGACAAACGCCCCCTCCGAACCGGCAACATGCTCGGCCAGCGCGGTGGAGGCATCGTTGCCGGACTGGATGATCATCCCGCGCAGCAGATCCTCGACCGCAACCTCCTCGCCGACCTCGATGAACATGCGCGATGCCCCGCGCATACCGGTCCGCCAGGCACGCTCGCTGACCGTAACCTGGTCGTCCAGCGCCATGCGGCCATCGGTGATTTCGCCAAACACCACGTAGGCCGTCATCAGCTTGGTCAGGCTGGCCGGCTCGCGCTCCACCAGCGGATCGCGGCTGGCGAGCATCAGGCCGGAGTCGAAGTCCATCAGCGCATAGCTCGCCGCCGTCACGTCCGAGGGCGGCCGCGGGATGCCGCCGGGCACGTTCGCGCCCGACCCGGCCACGGGCAGCTCCGACTCCTGCGCCTGCGCTGGAACCAGCGCCAGCAGGAGCGCCAGGATGACCGGCAGGCAGGCCGCCAACAGCGGCAGAAACGGGGTGCGGACGGACGAATTCATGATTGCGAAGGGCCTCCTGAAGGACCGAAATACGATAGCAGAATTGGGGCCCGGTACGGGCCGGAAATACCGGGAACGAGGGCTTACGGCGCGTCGGTCACTACGCGATAGTCCACGTGCGCCGCACCCTGCAGGCGATCGGTAATCGTGCGGACCGCATCGCCATCGGCCAGCGGGCCGATACGCACGCGGTGCAGTTGCGCACCGTTGTCACGTTCGACGCTGGAGATCCGCACCGGCTCCAAGCCGAGCGCGCGCAGATCCTCGCGCACCTGCTCGGCCGAATGGCGCTCGGCGAACGCCCCGACCTGGACGAACCGCCCGGGACCCGCGGCCTCGCCATTGGCGCTGGCCGCGGCCGGCGCCGTTTCCTGCGGTTCGGGCGCGATGTCCGGCTGAGCTGCGGCGGCCACCTCGAGCGGCTCGGGCTCCGGTGCCTCCGCCACCCGGGCCGGCGTCGTGTCGCCCGGCCCCACCGCCCGGATGCGGACACGCGCGACCCCGGCATCGGTCATGTCGATGCGATGGGCGGCGGCGTAGGAGAGATCGATGATGCGTCCGTCCACGAACGGGCCGCGATCATTCACCCGTACGATCACCTGTTTGCCGTTTTCCAGGTTGGTGACCTCGACGAAGCTCGGCAGCGGCAGGGACTTGTGCGCCGCGGTCATCGCGTACATGTCGTAGGGCTCGCCGCTGGAAGTGCGCCGTCCGTGGAACTTGGTTCCATACCAGGACGCGTAACCCTCTTCCTCGAAGCCGTCGCTCGTGCGCAGTGTGCGATAGCGCTGACCGAACACCTCGTACTCGGACGGATTGCCATAGCGGCTGGGCGGCTCGTCACGCGGCTCCGGTTCCGGGATCAGCGCCAGATCCTGCGGCACATCCGCGGGATCGGGGTAGCTGTCATACGCGGCATCGCCCAGCGGGCGGTCCGGGTCGGCCTTGCGGTCGGGGGTGGACGAACAGCCCGCCAGGACCAGCGCCAGCAAGGCCGCCAGCGCGGCCCCGCCGACGCCCGCGCGGCGCGGTTTACTCGGCCAGCGCCTCGGCCAGCTGGTGGACGGCCATCGCATACAGCGGGCTCCGGTTGTAGCGGGTAATCACGTAGAAGTTCGGATACCCGAGATAGTACTCGTAGCCATCCTCGCCCTCGAGGCGGATGAACGAGTACTGGCCGTCCTCGTCCACGGCCTCGTCGGGGTAGATCCCGTGTGCGGCCAGTTCTTCGAGGTCAAAGCGCGCCTGATAGTTGCGGCTGATCAGCGCCTCGTGGGCATCGCCCTCGACTCGGGCCCTGGCCACCACCGGCTCGCCGTAGTTCCAGTGGTGCGCGCGGAAATAGTTGGCCACCGACCCGATCGCATCCGGCCAGGAGTTCAGCAGGTCACGCTGGCCGGAGCCATCGAAATCCACCGCGTAGTGGCGATAGCTGGACGAGATGAACTGGCCACGCCCCATGGCCCCGGCGTAGGAGCCGCGGGTCTCGCGCGGGTCGAGGCCCTCTTCATCCACCAGCGTCAGGAACTCGCCCAGCTCGCGGCGGAAGAAGTCGGACCGGGGCGGATAGTCGAAGCCCAGGGTCACCAGGGCATCGAACACGCGGAAACCACCGGTGTTGCGGCCGTAGTAGGTCTCGACCCCGATGATGGCGGCAATGATCTTCGGTTCGACGTCAAAGCGGTCCGCGGCGCGCTGGAGCCAGCGCTCATGCTCCTGCATGAACTCGCGCCCACGCTCGATGCGCTCAGCGGTAATGAAGATCGGGCGGTAATCCTTCCATGGCCTTGCCTCGGCGGGGCTGGAGATCAGGTCAAGGATGCGCTGTTGCGGATCGGCCGCCGCGAACATCGCCTCCAGGGCCTCGCGGTCACGGCCCGCCTCCACCTGCTCGTCGATGAAGGCCTGGACCTCGTCGCGCTCGAGATACGGCGGGTCACCGGCGCGGAATTCGCTTTCCGCCGCGGCCGGAAGGGAGGCAAACGCCAGGATCAGGGTCAGCCCGACCGGCATCAGGAGTGGGCGGGCAAGACGGGCCCACACGGGGCGCAGGGTCAGGGTCATCGATTCACCAGGCGTTTCTGGGAGGCTATGCTCATGAGAATACCGAAGGCGACCATCAGGGTCACCAGCGACGTTCCCCCGTAACTGACCAGGGGCAGCGGCACACCGACCACCGGCAACAGGCCGGTCACCATGCCGATATTGACCACCATATAGACCGCGAAGGTCAGGCTGATACTCCCGCCCAGCAGCCGGGCATAGCGGTCCTGCGCCAGCGCGGCGATCCACAGCCCGCGGGCGACAATCGCAAAATACAGCAGCAGCAAGAGCGCGACACCAATAAAGCCGAATTCCTCGGCGTAGACCGCAAAAATAAAGTCGGTGGAGCGCTCCGGAAGGAACTCCAGTTGCGACTGGGTCCCGTTGAGCCAGCCCTTGCCGTACAACCCCCCGGACCCGATCGCGATCTTCGACTGGATGATGTGATAGCCGGCCCCCAGCGGATCGGATTCCGGGTTGAACAGCGTGAGTACCCGCTGGCGCTGGTAATCCAGCATCTGCGACCACAGGATGGGCACGGCGGCCGCCACCACGACGCCCAGGCCGACGAACCAGCGCCAGCCCAGCCCCGCGAGAAAGACCACCAGTACGCCGGCGGCCGCCACCAGCATCGAGGTCCCCAGGTCCGGCTGCTGCATGATCAGATACACCGGCACCAGGATCAGCACGCCGGTCACGAGGAGATCGCGAAAACGCGGCCGCCCACTGCGCAGCGAGAGATACCACGCGACCATCATCGGCACGGCAAGCTTCATGATCTCCGAGGGCTGGAAACGCATGAAACCGAGATCCAGCCAGCGCTGGGCCCCCTTGCCGACGTCCCCGACCCACATCACCGCCAGCAACAGCAGGATGCCCGCCGCGAACAGCCACGGGGAGATCGCGCGCAGACCGTGCAGTGATATCTGTGCGACCAGCAGCATCGCGGCCACGCCCAGGCCGATGCGCATCAGTTGCCGTTCCACGGCCACCACGCTCTGCCCGGAGGCGCTGAACAGAACGGCCAGCCCGAGCAGCAGCAGGATCGACAGCAGGACCAGCAGCACACTGTCCAGGCGCAGGCTGCGCAGCACCCACTGGCTGACGGACATCTCACGGCCGGTTACGCTGATCATTCGTCCTCCTCCAGGGAAACACTGATGACTAAATTCATCAGTGTTTCCCTAGGGTCATGCCCGCCCCGTCCAGCAGATAGGCGTCCAACACCTCGCGCGCCACGGGCGCGGCCACCCGGCCACCGGACCCTCCGTGCTCGACCAGGACCGCCACCGCGATCTGCGGATCCTCCGCCGGGGCATAGCCCACGAACAGGGCGTGGTCCCACAGACGCCGGGCCAGCTCCTCTTCGTCGTACTCTTCATCCTCGCCGAGGCTGAACACCTGCGAAGTGCCAGTCTTGCCGGCAATGGTGTAGGCCGGGCGGGTGCTGCCCACGCTGCCCCAGGCGGTCCCGTGGCGGGCATGCACCGCCTCCACCAGCGAGCCGTGGATCGCATCCCAGTGCTGGTCGTCCACGACCACCGGCTCGCGCGTCACCGGTAGCGGATACTCCGGCTCCCCGGTCCCGTTGTCCATGGCGCGCAGCAGATGCGGCTGATAGCGCACACCGCGCGTGGCCAGCGCCGCCGTAAAGTCGGCCATCTGCAGGGGCGTGGACAGCATGTACCCCTGGCCGATCGCGGTGATCAGGGTCTCCCCCGGGAACCATACCTCGTTGTGGGTGGCCCGCTTCCAGTCGCGGCTGGGCAGGATCCCCGCTCGCTCGCCGGTGGAATCGATCCCGGTGCGCTGACCGATCCCGAAGGCGCCAAGAATGGGCACCATGCGATCGATGCCCATGGTGTGGGCCAGATCGTAGAAGTAGACATCCGAGGACACCGCGATCGCGCGCGACATATCCACCCGGCCATGGCCCTCGCGGCGCCAGTCTCGATAGCGCCGTTCATGCCCCGGGAGCTGGTAGTACCCGCGTGCGAACATCTCGCGCTCGGCGGTCGTAACATCTTCGTCGAGGGCTGCCAGCGCGACCAGTGGCTTGACCGTCGAGCCCGGCGGGTACTGCCCGCTCAGGGCACGGTTGAACAGCGGCCGGCGCTTGTCATCGCGCACCGCGGCGAAATCGGCCTGGGAGATTCCGTGGACAAAGGCCTCGGGATCAAAACCGGGGGCACTGACCAGCGCCAGCACCTCACCGTTATTCGGGTCAATGGCCACGATCGCGCCATCCCGCCCGGCCAGCGCCCGGTAGGCCGCCTGCTGCAGGTTCACATCCAGGGTCAGGGTCAGGTCCGTGCCCGGCTGCGGCGGGGTCACCGACAGCTCGCGGATCACCCGCCCCTGGGCGTTCACCTCCACCTGGCGATAGCCCGGCCGGCCGTGCAGCAACTCCTCGTAGTAGCGTTCGACCCCGCTCTTGCCGATATGCGAGGTCCCGGCATAGGCCCGCCCGTCCACCCGGCGCAGATCCTGCTGGTTGATGCGCCCGACATAACCGACGGCGTGCGAGAATTCGGAACCCAGGGGATAGAAACGCAGCGGACGGGCCTCGATCTCGACCCCCGGCAACTCGTGGCGCGAGACCGCGATACGGGCCACAGTCTCGTCATCCAGCCCGGCCTTCAACAGCACCGGCTGGAACGGGCGCCGCTGCTGGACCCCCCGGCGGAAGCGCTCGATATCGGCCTCGCTCAGCTCCACGTAGCCGCGCAGCCGCGCCAGCAGAGCGTCGAGATCCCCGGCCTGCTCGACCGTGACCTCCAACTGATAGGACGCGCGGTTGCCCGCCAGCAGGATGCCATTGCGGTCGCGAATCACGCCCCGGGTGGGAGCGATCGGCTCGACCCGTAACCGGTTGTTCTCGGAGAGAGTGGTGAAATGCGAGTGCGCGCCGACTTGCAGCCCCGAGAGCCGCCAGCCCAGCGCCAGCAGGATGGCGGCCAGGATGACCAGTGCCAGCAGGATGCGCACGACAAAGCGCTCGCGGTCCTGCTGTTCCTCGCCGTAGGCATCGCGCTCGGCCATCTCAGCGGGTCACGGCGTCACGACCAGGTCCGTGGCCCGCGCACGCAAACGCCGCACCGACCCTGCGGGACGGCGCGGCGCTGACCGACCGCTGCATGCAGCGGGGCGCGGCGTCAGATCTTGCTCTTCTGGTAACGCTTGTAGCTGGCAACAATCTCCGCCTTGGCTTCGTCGGCGCCAACCCAGCCTTCCACCTTGACCCACTTGCCCTTCTCCAGCTCCTTGTAGCGTTCGAAGAAGTGCTTGATCGAGTCCAGGAGCTCCTTCGGCACGTCGTCCGGGCTCTGGAACCGCGCGGACTGCGTGCACAGCTTGTCCACCGGCACCGCCAGGATCTTCGCGTCCACCCCGGCCTCGTCGGTCATCTTCAGCATGCCGATCGGGCGCGAGCGCACAACCGAGCCCGGCAGCAGCGGCACCGGGGTGATCACCAGCACGTCCACCGGGTCGTTGTCTTCCGACTCCGTGTTCGGGATGAATCCGTAGTTGCACGGATAGAACATCGCGACCGCCATAAAGCGATCAACCACCAGAGCCCCGCTGTCCTTGTCCATCTCGTACTTGACGGGCTGACCCTGGGTGGGGATCTCGATCACCACGTTGATGTCGTTGGGGAGATCCTTGCCGGCTTCGATCTGGTTGAGGTCCATGCTTGAGTAGTTTCCGATTGCTTTGAAGAGCGAGGGATTATACAGGGGAGACACCCCGCAAGGGCACCCATCAACAGTCGCATCAGGGAGACTCGAACGGCCGCGCGCGGTTGCGGCGCATCGGCCTCAGGCGGTATAAGACCGCGCTCGGGAAACGGTTTGCGGCCCGCCCTCGCCCCGGGCCGGCTGCCCGTTTCACCACCGCAATCAACGTGCCGTCCCGTTCCCGGCTAGTCCTGCGGTCCGGTACGGCACCCGGCAGGAGTCAGCTATGCGTATCGTCCTGATGGGCGCACCGGGGTCCGGCAAGGGCACCCAGGCCAAGAAGATGGTCGCCACCTTCGGCATCCCCCAGATCTCCACCGGCGACCTGCTGCGCGCCGCGGTCGCGGCCCGGACCGAACTCGGCAAGCAGGTCGAGAACGCGATGGAATCCGGCAATCTGGTCCCGGATGATCTGGTCCTGGGCCTGATCCGCGATCGCCTGCAGGAACCCGATGCGCAGAAGGGCTTCATCCTCGACGGCTTCCCGCGCAATGTCGCCCAGGCCGAGGCGCTGGACAGCATGCTGGCCGACATCGAGTCGCCGCTGGATCGCGCGATCCAGATCGACGTCCCGTTCGAGGAGCTCAAGCAGCGCCTGACCGGCCGCGTGTCCTGCGGGGACTGCGGCGCGGTCTTCAACACCCATACCTTCCCGCCACAGAAGGAAGGCGTGTGCGACCTGTGCGGCGGCGACCTGATCCACCGCGCGGACGACAACGAGGAAACCGTGGTCAATCGCCTCAAGGTCTACGAGGACCAGACCCGGCCGCTGATCGAGTACTACGATCACCACGGTCTGCTCAAGCACATCAACGGCACCCGCGACATCGAGCTGATCTTCGACGAGATCCGCCAGCTGCTGTCCTGACGTCGGGATGAGCCGCCGGCCCGCCAACCCCCCGCCGCGCCATCGCCCGATCGCGCGGCCGGTCGCGTGCGGGATCGGCCTGGTGACCGCGGCGCTGCTCCCGCTCGCGCTGCCCGCGGAGGAGCGCCCCCCGGGATGCGAGTTCGCCCCGGGGGTCGAGTGGCCCGAGCTGCGCACCCTCGAGGGCGGCCTCACCGAGATCGACGCCGACCAGGTGCGCCGGGACGGCGAACGCATCTCGGCCTCGGGCAACGTCCAGCTGTTCGAAGGCGGACAGCGCCTGGACACCGAATTCCTCGAATACGACCGCGCCACCGGCACCGCCCGAACCGAAGGTGACACCCGCCTGTTCGACGGCGACCTGCTGCTGCACACCGAGGGCGGGGAATACCGCCTGGACGCGGAGACCGGCGAGTTCCGCAGGATCGACTTCCTGGTGCAGTCCATCCCGGCCCGGGGCAGTGCCGCCCTGGGCGTCCAACACGCCCCGCACCGTCACGACTTCGAGGAGGCCGAATACACCACCTGCCCGGTCGGCAACGATTCCTGGTGGCTGCGCACCCGGGATCTGGAGCTCGATCGCGAGACCGGCGTGGGCGTGGCCCGCAATGCGACCATCCGCTTCAAGGGTGTACCCATCGCCTACACCCCGTATATCAACTTCCCGCTGGACGACCGCCGCAAGAGCGGCTTCCTGCTGCCCAGCGCGGGCACCGGCGGCCGCACCGGCTTCGATCTCGCGACGCCCTGGTACTGGAACATCGCGCCCAACTACGACGCGACCTTCACGCCTCGCATCATGGCCGATCGCGGAATCATGCTCGGCACCGAGTTTCGCTACCTCCAGCCCCGGCACAATGGCGTACTCGACGTGCGCTACCTGCCGGACGACCGCGAGACCGGCGAAGACCGCCACTTCGCCCAGTGGCGCCACCAGACCCGCATCACCTCCAATCTGAACCTGCGCGTCGACGCTGCGGATGTCTCCGACCGGGAATACTTCTTCGACTTCGGCAACTCGGACCGCTATGCGGGTTCGACGCCCTATCTGCGCCGATCCGCCGACCTGACCTGGAACCAGCCGGCCTATCGCCTGCGCACCCGCATCGAGGACTACCAGATCGTCGACCCCGAGCTGAGCGCCGCCGGCGAGCCCTACCAGCGGCTGCCACAGATCACGCTGGAGGCCGGGGAATACCTGGGCCACGGCCTCTCCTGGGATCTGGATACCGAACTGGTGCGCTTCGAGCGCAGCGAGGACCAGTCCGGGCGCCCCGTGGGTACCCGCCTCGACCTGAATCCCGAGGTCCGCTGGCGCCATGACACCGGCGGCTTCTTCTTCGAACCCGCCACCGGTGTCCGCCATACCCGCTACGAACTGGACCGCCGCGACCAGACCAGCGGTCCGGAATCGATCAGCCGGACGGTACCACGCGCCTCGATCGACACCGGGCTGATCTTCGAACGTTCCATCGCCAACGGCCACCGCCTGCAGACCCTGGAACCGCGCATCTTCTACGGCTACGTGCCCTACCGCGACCAGGACGACATCCCGATCTTCGACACCGGCGAGGCCGACTTCAGCTTCGACAACCTGTTCAGCCTGGACCGTTTCGTCGGCGCCGACCGCGTGGGCGATACCCATCAGGTCACCACCGCCCTGACCACCCGCATCCTCGACCAGCAGACCGGGCGCGAGCGCCTGAGCCTGTCCGCCGGTCAGATCCACTACCTCGAGGACCGCGAGGTCCGCCGCGGCACCGGACAGGACCCGCTGACGGACTCGCGTTCGGACCTGGCCCTGGAAGGTCGCGTGCGCATCGGCGATGCCTGGAGCGGCCGCGGCTCCATCCTCTACAACGAGGACGCGCGCGAAACCACCCTGGCCGCGATCTCGGTCGGCTACCACCCCTCCGAGCGCGCGCGGATCAACGTCGGCTACCGCCAGCGCGAGGCCGGCGCCCGCTCCATCGACCAGACCGACGTCTCCGTGATGTGGCCGGTCACCGATCGCATCGACGCGATCGGCCGCTGGAACTACAGCCTGCAGGAAGAACGCGACCTCGAACTTCTGGCCGGGCTTCAGTATCGTAGTTGCTGCTATGGTATCCGTGTGGTGGCGCGCCGCGCGTACAGCTTCGACGAGACCTACGACAACTCGATCTACTTCCAACTCACGCTGGACGGCCTGGCAAGGTTCGATTCCGGCGTGGATTCGCTATTGCGCGAGGGTATTGCCGGATATGACGCACGTCCCTGAACAACGCCGCGGCGGGGTCCGCACCCTGCTGCCCCTGCTGGCCGTCCTGGTCTACGGCCTCGGCCTGCCGGCCATGGCCCAGACGCCCGGGTCGGCACCCGGCGGGCTCTCGCAGGGCGCGGTCGAGGCACCGGTCACGCCCGGGGCCGCCCGTGACGGCGGTACCCCGGCGGCGCCCATCACGCCCGAGGGCGACCGCTTCACCGACCGCATCCTGGCGGTGGTGGGCGACGACGTGATCACCCAGCGCGAGCTGGTGGAGCGCATGAACCTGGTCGCCCAGCAGATGATCGAGCGCGGTAACCGTCCGCCCGACCAGGACACCCTGGCGCGCCAGGTCATGGAGCGCCTGATCGTCGAGCGCGTGCAGCTGCAGGAGGCCGAGCGCGTCGGCATCAACATCGACGAGATGACCCTGAACCGCGCGATGGAGAACATCGCCCGCGAGAACCGCATGACCCTGCCGCAGCTGCGCCAGGCTCTGATGCAGGACGGCGTGGACTTCAACGCCTTTCGCGAGCAGATCCGCCACGAACTGACCGTCAACCAGCTGCAGCGCCGCCAGGTCGACCAGCGCGTCCGCGTCTCCGATCAGGAGATCGCCGACCTCATCGCCTCCGAGAGTGGCGCCATTGACCGCGGCGTGCGCTACCGCATCGCCCAGATCATGGTCGCCCTGCCCCAGGGCGCCGACGCCCGGCAGATCGCCGAGGCGCGCCAAAAGGCCGAGTCGCTGCGCGACCGCGTGCGCGAGGGCGAGGACTTCGCCACCGTCGCCATCAGCGAATCCGAAGGGCCGCAGGCCCTGGACGGCGGCGATCTGGGCTGGCGTTCCGCCGGCGAGATCCCCACCGTGTTCGCCCGCGAGGCCGTACTGATGCGGACCGGCGAGGTCAGCGATGTCCTGCGCTCCCCCAGCGGTTTCCACATCATGAAGCTGCTGGACCGCGAGGGCGGTGACCAGACCCGCGTGCAGCAGACCCGCGTGCGCCACATCCTGATCAGTCCGGACCAGGTGCGCAGCGACGAGGACGCACGCCGCCAGGCGCAGTCCCTGTACAACCGCATCCGCGAGGGCGCCAGCTTCGAGGACCTCGCCCGCGCCAACTCCGACGACCCCGGCTCGGCCGCCCAGGGCGGCACCCTCGGGTGGGTCAGCCCGGGCGAACTGGTTCCCGCCTTCGAGGAGGCCATGCAGGCGCTGGAACCGGGCGTGGTCAGCGAGCCGGTGGAGAGCCAGTTCGGCTGGCACATCATCGAGGTCCTGGAGCGCCGCGAGGTGGACACCTCGCGCGAACAGATCCGGGCCCGCGCCCGCGAGATCCTGCAGAACCGCAAGCGCGACGAAGAGCTCGAGCTGTGGCTGCGCCGCCTGCGGGACGAGGCCTATGTCGAATACCGGGTCGACGGCTTCGGCTCCTGATCCGCGCGGGGCCCACCCGGTCCGGCGTCTGGCCCTGACTGCCGGCGATCCCGCCGGGATCGGGCCCGATCTGCTGATCGCCATGACGCGGCAGCGCGGCCAGGCGCAGCGCGTCGCCATCGCTGATCCTGACGTGCTGGAGGCGCGCGCCCGCCAGCTGGGCGAGTCCCTGCGCCTGATGCCCTTCGACCCCCAACGCGCGCGCGAGCCCACCCCGGCCCACACCCTGGAGATCCTGCCGGTTCCGGTGGCGGCCCCGGTGGTCGCGGGCACTCTGAACCCCGCCAACGCCGAACACGTGCTGGCCCTGCTCGCCACGGCCGCCGACGGCTGCCTGGACGGCACCTTCGAAGCCATGGTCACCGGCCCGGTCCACAAGGGCGTGATCAATCGCGCCGGGATCGCCTTCAGCGGGCACACCGAGTGGCTCGCCGAACGCGCCGGGGCTCCGACGCCGGTGATGATGCTGGCCACCGAGGCGCTGCGGGTCGCGCTGGTGACCACCCATCTGCCCCTGCGCGCGGTCCCCGATGCCATAACCGCCGATCGCCTGGAGGCCGTAACCCGCGTCCTGCACCACGACCTGCGCCGCGACTTCGGCATCGCGGAACCCGTGATCGCGGTCTGCGGCCTGAACCCGCACGCCGGCGAGGACGGCGTCCTCGGACGCGAGGAGATCGAGATCATCACCCCGACCCTGGATCGCCTGCGAGAGGCCGGCATGCATCTGCGCGGCCCACTCCCGGCCGACACCGCGTTCACCCCGCGCGCGCTCGAAGGCGTCGACGCGGTGCTGGCCATGTATCACGATCAGGGCCTGCCGGTCCTCAAGCACGCCGGCTTTGGCGGGGCCATCAACGTGACCCTGGGCCTGCCCTTCATCCGCACCTCGGTGGATCACGGCACCGCACTGGACCTGGCCGGCACCGGGCGCGCGGAGGTCGGCAGCTTCCAGGCCGCCGAACGCCTGGCGGAAACCCTCGCGGCCCGTGCCGCCGCCAGCAGGAGCATCTCGGGGACATGACCCGCCTCAAGACCTCGTCGCCGATCCGCAAGCGCTTCGGCCAGAACTTCCTGCACGATGCCGGCATCCTCGCGCGCATTGTCGCGGCGATCGACCCGCAGCCAGGAGACGCCGTACTCGAGATCGGGCCCGGCCGCGGCGCCTTGACCGCGGCGCTGCTGGAGCGCCTGGACCACCTCGTCGCCGTGGAGATCGACCGCGACCTGGCCGCCGGGCTGCGCGCCGGTTTCCCTCCGGAGCGCCTGGACCTGCACGTGGGCGACGCCCTGGACATGCGGCTGGCCGATCTCGGCCCCCTGCCCGAACGCGGCTGGCGCGTGGTCGGCAACCTGCCCTACAACATCTCCACCCCGCTGATGTTCCATCTCCTCGAACAGGTCGGCGCAATCCGCGACATGCACTTCCTGCTGCAGCGCGAGGTGGTGGAACGCATGACCGCCGCGCCCGGCAGCAAGCGCTACGGCCGCCTGACCGTCATGCTGGCCGCCCGGGCCTCGGCCACGGCCCTGTTCACGGTGCCGCCCGGGGCCTTTCACCCGCCGCCCAAGGTCTACTCCAGCGTGGTGCGCATCACGCCCCTGGCCGAGCCGCGGGTCGCACCGGCGCTGTACCCGACCTTCGCGCGGGTGGTGAACCAGGCCTTTTCCAGCCGCCGCAAGACGCTGCGCCGCGGGCTCTCCGGCCTGGCCACGATCGCGGACCTGGAGGCCGCCGGGCTGGACCCCGGGGAACGGCCGGAGAACGTCGACATCAGCGGGTTCGAGGCCCTGGCCCGGCAGATCCACGCAGGCGCGCACTGAGCCATCGGTCGCCACGATCCGCTACCATGAACCTATGGATCTGATCGTTGCCGATGTCGGCGGAACCAACACCCGCGTCGCGCGCGCCCGCCGCGAGGCGGATGGCTGGTCCCTGCACGAGGCGCAACGCTACCCCAGCCGCGAGCATCCGGAACTGGCCAGCATCCTCGAGCACTGGCGCCACGAATACGCCACGGTGGATACGTTCGCCGCCGCCGGGCTCGCGGTGGCCGGCCCGGTCCATCAGGGCCGGGCACGCGTGACCAACCTGGACTGGCCCGCCCTGGAGGCCGCCAGCCTCGGCGAACGCCTGGGTATGCCGGTCACGCTCCTCAACGACTTCGCCGCCATCGGCGCGAGCCTCGACGCGCTGCAACCCGGCGACTGCGAGACCCTCCAGCACGCGACACCCGATCCGGCGGGCCTGCGCCTGGTCGCGGGGGCCGGTACCGGGCTGGGCACCTGTCTGGTGGGTCCGCCCGGCCGGCCCGCCATCTATCCCGGCGAGGGCGGACACGCGCGCTTCTCGCCCGCCGGGCCCGAAGAGGCCGCGCTGGGCGATTTCGTAACCCGCGAACTGGGCTACTGCACGCGCGAACACCTGCTGAGCGGGCGCGGGATCGCCCGCATCGGCCAGTTCGAGCTCGACCGGCAAGCGGATCCCGAGCTGGCGGAGGCCCTTGCCGCGCGGGACCCGGCAGCCGCTATCGGCGAACTGGCCCGGGCGGGCCACCCGGCCGCCGAGAACGTGATCGACCGCTTCGTCGGGCTGTATGCCGGACAGCTGGCCGACATGGCCCTGACCGCGCTCCCCACCGGCGGCATTTACCTGGCCGGCGGGATCGCGCCCCGCTGGGTCGACGCCTTCCGTGGCCCGCGCTTTCGCTGTGCCTTCCGGAATCGCCCACCGATGACCCACTTGCTTGAGCAATTGCCCGTGGCCCTTATCATGCACCCCGAACCGGGCCTGCTGGGCGCCGCCGTCTGCGCCAGCCGGTCCGCGACCCCCTGATGCCGGGTCTCCCGCTCAAACCTGGAGCCACAACCGCATGAACCCGCCCCAAGAGCACGACGCCGAAGCCCATACCATCGAGATCGAGGTGTCCACCGCCTACGTGGAGGACCAGTCCGAGCCGGATGACGACCGCTACGTGTTCGCCTATCACGTGGTCATTCGCAACGCCGGCGCGCTGACCGTGCAACTGCTCAACCGCCACTGGATCATCCGCGACGGCCGCGACCAGACGCAGGAGGTCCGTGGCGAGGGGGTGGTCGGCGAACAGCCGAGCATCGCGCCCGGCGACAGCTTCGAATACACCAGCGGCACGGTCATCGAGACCCCGGTCGGCACCATGGAGGGCTCCTACGGCATGCGCGACGAACGCGGCAACACCTTCGACGCGCCGATCCCGCCGTTCACCCTCTCCGTCCCGCGCACCCTGCACTAGGCCGGGCGGAACGATGGCGCTGTACGCCGTTGGGGATCTCCAGGGCTGTCTGGACCCGCTGGATCGACTCCTGGAACAGGTGCGGTTCGATCCGGCGGAGGACCACCTGTGGCTGGTCGGCGACCTGGTCAACCGCGGCCCGGACTCGCTGGGCTGCCTGCGCCGGGTCATGGACCTGGGCGATGCTGCCACGACGGTCCTCGGCAACCACGACCTCCACCTGCTCGCCACCGCACAGGGCGTCCGCACGCCCGGTGGCAAGGACACCCTGCGCCCGGTGCTGGATGCCCCGGATGCCGCGGACCTGCTCGACTGGCTGGCCCAGCGCCCGTTGCTGCACCGCGACACCGCCAGCGGCTGGACCCTGGTGCATGCCGGACTCCCGCCCGCCTGGGACCCGGACACGGCCGCGCGCGAGACCCGGCGCGTGGAGGCCGAGCTGCGCGACCCGGCACGACGCCACGCGCTGTTCGAGGTCATGTACGGCGACGAACCCAGCCACTGGAGCCCCGATCTCGACGGATACGAGCGCCTGCGCTACACCATCAATGCCTGTACCCGCATGCGCTATCTCACCGCGGACGGCGGCCTGGAGTTCGCCGGCAATGGGCCGCCCGAGGAAGCGCCCTCCGATCTCCGGCCCTGGTTCCGGATGCCGGGGCGAGCCGCCGCCGGGCACCCGATCGTGTTCGGACACTGGGCCGCGCTCGGGCATCGGGTGGGGGCGGACTGGCTGGCGCTGGACAGTGGCTGCGTCTGGGGCAACTGCATGACGCTTGCCCGCCTCGATCACACCGACGGCGACCCGGCCCGCGTCACCACCTGGCAGACGCCCTGCCCCGCCTGACCCGCCCGCTACCGCACACCGCATTCCCAGCACTCGCCGCAGTCATCCAGCCGCCTGCCTTGCAGTGGCTGGTCCTGGCTCGGCCCCGGGCGTTTACGGTGCCTTCGGTCCGCCGCCTGCCCGGCGCTGACTCGCCAGCGCGCCGCGAGGTACTTCTTTGCTCGTGCAAAGAAGTACCCAAGAAACACGCCCGACTGCCGCGACCCCGGCCCGCTGCGCGGGCCGGGGTTTCCCTCGCTCCGAGGATTTTCGCGGGCGGCGCTGAACTCGCTACGCTGCGCTCCGCTCAGACATCCAGCGCCTTTTCTCCCGCGAAAACCCTCTCCACTCGGCGCGACGACAACGGGGGGTCAAGGTCAAGACAACGGCGGTTCTGACCTTTGTGCCAATGGATGGGGGCTGGGTCTGCCGACACCTGGGCACGCTCGGCCTGCGGCCGTTGCGTGCCGCGCCCGCGTAGCGGGCGCCAGGGGCTTTCGAGCGGCATTGCCTATGGTTAGGCGCAAACATGGTGATGCGTTCGGTTTTGACCTTCGCCTCCCGTATGGAGCCCCTCGCGGAGGGCGTGATGGGCCGGGAGAAGGCGCTGGATGTCTGAGCGGAGCCGAAGGCGCAGCGAGTTCAGCGCCGCCGGCCCAGCACGTCCGGAGCGAGGTTCCCGGGCGAAATCCGGGTGCCCTTCTTTGGGCACTTTCTTGGGCAAGCAAGAAAGTGCCTCGGGGCGCACTGGCGAGTCAGCGCCGGGCAGTATGCGGGCCAAAGGCACCGTAAACACCAGAGGACGAACCAGGCCTAGCCACCACGAGGCAGACAGCCAGACGAAGGACCTGGCTGCGATGACGAACAAGCGCCTGATGAGATGCGGTCAGCGGAGGAAGAGGGAGTAGGCCGGGTTGCTGGTCTCCTCGTGCCACGGATACCCGACCTCCTTCAGGAACTCGCGGAACCGGGCCCGATCCTCGGACGGGATCTGCATACCGACCAGCACACGCCCGTAGGCCGCCCCATGATTGCGGTAATGGAACAGGCTGATATTCCAGGTCTGCCCCATATGCGTCAGGAAATTCAGCAACGCCCCGGGTCGCTCCGGAAACTCGAAGCGATAGATCCGCTCGTTGCGGACCTCGCCCCCATGGCCGCCGACCATATGCCGCAGGTGCAGCTTGGCGACCTCGTTCTCGGTCATATCGAGCACCTCGTACCCCGCCCCCTCCAGGGCCTCCAGGATCTCCCGGCGCTCGTGATCACCGCCCTCCAGCTTGATCCCGGCGAACACCTGCGCGTGCTCGTCGTCGGCATAGCGGTAGTTGAACTCGGTGATCCCGCGCTTGCCGATAGCCTGGCAAAACTGGCGGAAACTCCCCGGGCGCTCCGGGATGGTGACCGCGAACAGGGCCTCGCGATGCTCGCCGATCTCGGCGCGTTCGGCCACATGGCGCAGCCGGTCGAAATTGATGTTGGCGCCGCTTAAGACCGCAGCGAAGTTTCCGCCCTGCACGCCCTCGCGCTGGAGGTACTGTTTCATCCCGGCCACCGCCAGGGCACCGGCCGGCTCGGCGACCACGCGGGTATCGTCGAAGACATCCTTGATGGCCGCACAGATGGAGTCGGTATCCACCAGCAGGACCTCGTCGACAAGATCGCGGCACAGGCGGAAGGTCTCCTTGCCGACCTGGCGCACCGCCGCGCCGTCGGCAAAGATACCGACCTGCTTGAGGTTGACCCGGCGGTTCTGCTGCAGCGCCTTGTACATCGAGGGCGCGTCGTCCGGCTCCACACCGATGACCTTGATCTCCGGGCGCAGGCGCTTGATATAGGCCGCCATGCCAGCGGCGAGCCCCCCGCCTCCGATACAGACGAACACAGCATCGAGTTCGCCCGGATGCTGACGCAGCAGCTCCATGGCCACCGTGCCCTGCCCGGCAATCACGTCGGGGTCGTCGAACGGATGGATGAACGTGTAGCCGTGCTTGGCTTCCAGCTCGCGGGCGTGGGCGGCGGCCTCGTCGAAGGAATCCCCGTGGAGTACGGCCTTGCCGCCGAAACGACGCACCGCGGCGATCTTGATCGAGGGCGTGGTCACCGGCATCACGATCACGGCCTTGATGCCGAGGTGGTTCGCCCCCAGCGCGACCCCCTGGGCATGATTGCCCGCGGAGGCCGCCACCACGCCCTTGGCGCGCTGTTCCGGGGTCAACTGGGCGATCTTGTTGTAGGCGCCGCGCAGCTTGAACGAGAACACCGGCTGCAGGTCCTCGCGCTTGAGCCAGAGCGTCGAGCCCAGGCGCTGCGACAGGGTCGGCATCGAGTCCAGGGGTGTCTCGCGGGCCACGTCGTAGACGCGCGCCGTCAGGATCTTCTCGAGATAGGGGATTTGCATGGCGAAACCATAGCATGCGAGCGGTTCACGGTTCCGCTTGTCCCGGGGCGGGAGCAGTCGGTATCCTCAATGGGTTATGGATCGTACATGCGAGAGATGTTGATGAATCAGGACGAAATGAAGAAGGCCGTGGCCGAGGCGGCGCTGGAACGGATCGAGAGCGGCTGGATCGTGGGTGTGGGTACCGGGTCTACCGCGAACTACTTCATCGACGCCCTGGCGGGCATCAAGGGCAAGATCGACGGGGCCGTCGCCTCCAGCGAGGCCAGCGCCGAGCGCCTGCGCGGACATGGCATCGAGGTGCTGGACCTGAACTCCGCCGGCCCGCTGCCGATCTACGTGGACGGCGCCGACGAGGCCACCCAGCACCTGCACCTGACCAAGGGCGGGGGCGGGGCCCTGACCCGCGAGAAGATCGTCGCGGCCGCATCGAAGACCTTCGTCTGCGTGGTCGACGAGACCAAGGTCGTGGACTACCTGGGCGCCTACCCGCTGCCGGTCGAGGTGATCCCGATGGCCCGCAGCCATGTCGCCCGCGCCCTGTCGAAGCTGGGCGGCAACCCGGAGCTGCGCGAGGGCTTCAAGACCGACAACGGCAACGTGATCCTCGACGTGCACAACCTGCGCATCATGAACCCGGTGGAGCTGGAGTCCGAACTGGACCACATCGCCGGTGTCGTGACCAACGGCCTGTTCGCTCGGCGGCCGGCGGACGTGATGCTGGTGGGTTCGTCCACGGGCGTCGAGGAGATGACCGCCAAGTAATCGATCGGGGCGATCGCCATGACCGACACGGGCAAGTGGCTGATCGTCATCGGCGGGCTGATCGTGGTGATCGGCCTGCTCTGGCCCTGGCTGGGCAAAATCCCTTGGGGCCGCTTGCCCGGGGATATCGTGATCGAGGGGGAAAACAGCCGGTTCTATTTCCCGATCACCACCATGATCATCGTCAGCGTGGTGATCTCGATCCTGCTGGCGCTTTTCCGGCGCTGACCCGCCGCCAGCGCACGCGCTGTCAAACAAAAGGGCCGGGATCGCATGATCCCGGCCCTTTTTTCGTGCGAAAAACGCAGATGCAGGAAACGCTCCGGGCCGCGCCTAGCGCGCCATCACCTCGTCGTAGAAGCGCTGCAGGCCGCCCTCGAGGAAGCGGTAGTCCTCGACCCCCCGCTCCTCCAGGTGATACTGCAGCCAGCGCACCTGCTGCCCGTTCTGGTCGAAGATCAGCAGCGGGGCACCGTCCCGGCGGGCCTGGTCGACGATACGATTAAGCGTGTCGATATTCTCCAGCGGCGCGGAGATCTCGCGCCCGGCGAACAGCGAAATCTCGTCGCGTTCCTCGTTGCCACGCACATCCACCACCACGGCATCGTCGTTCTCGCGAACGCGACGGGCAAAGGTGTCGGCCTCCAGCAGACGCGCCTCGAAGGCGTCGTCGGCAATCAACTGCGTCTCGGGGTCCTCGATGGGCTCACCGCGCAGGAGTGCCAGTCCGGGATAGCGTTCCGCCCAGTCCTTGACGCCGGCGTCATACGCCTGGGTCGGGCCCAACCCCGCGGAGTTGGCACGCGCCGCGGCGCGATACGACAGATAGCTCTCGCGACCGTTGCAGTAGAACACCAGCGGGCCACCGTGCTGCTCCTCCAGTGCACGGACCTGGTCCTCGAAATCCGGGGCCCCGAGCGGGACGTGATGCGCCCCCTCGATGTGCAGGATGTCGTATTCCAGGCGCGGGCGGACGTCGATCACCGTGGAACGCGACAGCTGACCGCGCAGATCGAACAGGTCCACGGCATCCACACCAAAGCGCTCGTACAGGCTGCGTCCGGGGAACTCGACAAAGGCCTGGGCACTGGCCACGACAGGGGCACCGGCCAGCCCGACACAGAGGGCCATGACGGCAAGGCGGGGACTCAAAGAGCGAAAGGTCATGCGAACTCCCTTGCATGGACGGGTGAACATGCCGCACGCACTGCCGCGGCCCTGTTGGGGCGTATTCGACGCCCGTTGGGCGACGCGGCGAGACGGGGCTTTATTCCCCGGCCCGGCCGCTCGCCTCGCCCGATTGTAGCCAACCCGCACCCTTTGTGTGCAACGGGAACTACAGCAGGACCTTCTCGATCCCGCCCTCGCGGGCCCGCTCGATGAAGTTCTTCTGCCAGCCATCGCCCATCAGGCGGTTGGCCATCTCGACCACGATGTAGTCGGTATCCAGCCCGGTGTCCTCGCGATAGCGCGAAAGCCCCTGCTGGCAGGCCGGGCAGGAGGTCAGCATCTTCACGTTGCCGTTCTCTGCCTTCTCCTCGCCGGTCAGCTCCTTGATGCCCTTGTGCAGCTCTTCCTGCTTGCGGAAGCGCACCTGGGTGGCAATATCCGGGCGACTCACCGCGAACGTGCCGGCCTCGCCGCAGCAACGATCCGACTTCAGGACGTCCTGTCCCATCAGTTTGGAGGCGACGTCGGTCGGCTTGTGCGACTTCATCGGCGAGTGGCAGGGGTCGTGGTACATGTACTGCACGCCCTTGAGCCCCTCGAGCTTCACGCCCTTCTCCATCAGGTATTCGTGGATGTCGAGCAGGCGGCAGCCCGGGAAGATCCGCTCGAACTCGTACTTCAGCAGCTGATCCATGCAGGTCCCGCAGGACACCACGACGGTCTTGATGTCGAGGTAGTTGAGCGTGGTCGCCAGCCGGTGGAACAGCACGCGATTCTCGGTACTGATCTGCTGGCCCTTCTCGAAGTCGCCGCCGGCGTTCTGCGGATACCCGCAGCACAGGTAGCCCGGGGGCAGCACGGTCTGCGCGCCGACGTCGTAGAGCATGGCCAGCGTCGCCAGCCCCACCTGGCTGAACAGGCGCTCGGAGCCGCAGCCGGGGAAGTAGAACACCGCATCCGAATCCAGATCGGTCTTCACCGGGTCGCGCAGGATCGGCACATAGCGCGAATCCTCCAGCCCCAGCATTTGCCGCGTGGTCTGGCTCGGCAGACCGGCGGGCATCGGCTTCTTCACGAAGTGCACGACCTGCTCGTGCACCGGCGCCTTGCCGGTGGTCGAGCGCGGGGTCTTGCCCTCGCCGGTCAGGTTCAGCTTCTTGAACGCGAAGTGCCCCAGACGCTGGGCGGCATAGCCCATCTGGATCGCGCCCTTGCGGATACCCTTGATGGTGGCCGGATCCTTCGCGTTGAGGAAGGCCATGGACATCATCGTGGCCGGCGTCGCCTTGCGCTTGCCCTTCTTGTTGAGGATCGAACGCATGTGCATGGTCACGTCGCCAAAGTCGATGTCGACCGGGCACGGATTCAGGCACTTGTGGCAGATCGTGCAGTGATCCGCGACGTCGTTCATCTCCTCGAAGTGATTGAGCGACAGCCCGCGGCGGGTCTGCTCCTCGTAGAGGAAGGCCTCGACGATCAGTCCGGTGGCCAGGATCTTGTTGCGCGGCGAGTAGAGCAGATTGGCGCGCGGGACATGCGTATTGCACTCCGGCTTGCACTTGCCGCAACGCAGGCAGTCCTTGATCTCGTCGTTGAGATCGCCCAATTCGCTCTGCTCCAGGATCAGCGCCTCCTGCTTCACCAGACGCAGCGAAGGGGTGTAGGCATTGGACAGCCCGGAGCCCTCGAGCAGCTTGCCGGCGTTGAACACGCCGTTCGGGTCGACCTGCTTCTTGTACTTCGCGAACGACTCGATGCGCTCGGGTTCCAGGTACTGCATCTTGGTCAGGCCGATCCCGTGCTCGCCGGAGATCACCCCGTTCAGCTCGCGCGCCAGGCGCATCACGTCGTCCACCAGACGCTCGGCCTGGTGCATCATCTGGTAGTCGTTGGAGTTGACCGGGATGTTGGTGTGCACGTTGCCGTCGCCCGCATGCATGTGCAGGGCGATGAACAGCCGGCTGGTCAGCACGCGGTCATGGATCGCCGCCAGGCGCTTGCGCACCGGCTCCAGCTGGTGGCCACCGAAGATCTCGAACAGCGGGCGCTCGACCTCGGCGCGGTAGGAGATCCGCAGGCTGCGCCGCAGCAGCAGGTTCATCAGCTTGTCGTGGTCGCGACGGTCAGCGCGGGCCGACTCGTCGAGCAGCTCGTCGCACTCCGACGCGAGCGTGAAGAAGTTCTCCGAGATCGCCTCCCAGCGCTTCTTCACCGCCTCCAGGACCTCCACGGCGCGCTCGCGCTTGGACTCGAACCACTGCTGACCCTCGCCGCCGGTGTCCTCCAGCAGCTCGCGCAGTTCGGGATGGTCGCCGCGCATGCACTCCAGCACCTCGTCGACCATGGTCAGCTTGTTCTTCAGCGACTCGCGCACGTTCAGGGATTCGATCCCCTCGGTGTACTCCGCCAGACGCTCCAGCGGGATCACCACATCCTCGTTGATCTTGAAGGCGTTGGTGTGGTGGGCGATCGCCGCGGTGCGGGCGCGATCCGCCCAGAAGCGCTTGCGCGCCTCGGGGCTGACCGCAATGAAGCCCTCGCCGTTTCGGGCATTGGCCGCGCGCACCATCTGGGCGGCCAGCCGACCCAGCGCATCCTCGTCGTCGGAGACGATATCGGCGACCAGCACCATCTTCGGCAGGTCGCCGCGCGCGCCTTTCGGCGTGTACTTGACCGCGCGTACATAGCGCTCGTCCAGGTGCTCGAGGCCGGCCAGCAGGACGTCGTCCTCGGCATCCACCGCGTCCTTGATCTCGACAATCGCCGGGACGGCCTGGTGCAGGTCGGTCCCGTAGAACTCGAGACACACGGTGCGGATGTTGTCGGGCATGCGGTGCAGGATGAACTCGGCCGAGGTGATCAGGCCGTCACAGCCTTCCTTCTGGATGCCCGGCACGCCCATCAGGGCCTTGTCGGTCACGTCCTTGCCCAGGCCCAGCTTGCGGAAGCGCTGCCCCGGCATCTCGAGGATCTCGGGCTCGCCCTTCGGGGTCTTGCCATCCGGCTGATAGCGCGTCACGCGGAAGCGCACCGTCTCGGCGTCGTGGATCTTGCCCAGGTTGTGATCGAGGCGCTCGATGTACATCCACTCCGCCTCGGGCGTGACCATCGTCCAGGCCGCCAGGTTGTCCAGCGCGGTACCCCACAGCACGGCCTTCTTGCCACCGGCGTTCATCGCCACGTTGCCGCCGATGGTCGAGGCATCCTGCGAGGTCGGATCGACCGCGAACACCAGGCCATTGCGATCGGCCAGTTCGGAGACGCGCTTGGTGACCACGCCGGCCTCCACGCGCACCACCGGCACGTCGTGCTCCACGCCCGGCAACGGTCGCCGCTTGACCTCGCCGAGGCCCTCCAGCTTCTCCGTGTTGATCACCGCGGAACGCTTGGACAGCGGGACCGCGCTGCCGGTGTAGCCAGTGCCGCCACCGCGCGGGATCACCGTCAGGCCCAGCTCGATGCAGGCCGCGACCAGCGGCCCCATCTCTTCCTCTGAATCAGGGGTCAGCACCACGAACGGCAGTTCCACGCGCCAGTCGGTCGCGTCGGTCACGTGGGACACCCGCGCCAGCCCGCCGAACTGGATATTGTCCTTGTGCGTGAGGCCCTTCATGCGCTTGCGCACCTGGTCGCGCAGCGCCGCGGTGTCGGTGAATTCCTTGGCAAAGGCGGATACCGCCGCCTGGGCGCGCTGGGCCAGCTTCAATGCCTTTTCGTTGCCATCGGCCCGGGCCGTGATCTGGTCCAGGCGATGCTGCATGGCGTCGATCAGCGCCTTGCGGCGCTTCTTGTCCTCCAGCAGGTCGTCCTGGATATACGGGTTGCGGGTGACCACCCACATGTCCCCCAGGACCTCGAACAGCATGCGCGCGGACACGCCCGTCCGACGCTCCCCACGCAGCTCGTTGAGGAGATCCCAGGTATCGGACCCCAGGAAACGGATGACGATTTCGCGGTCGGAGAAGGAGGTGTAGTTATAGGGTATTTCTCGAACGCGTTCGGCGGTCATTGAGGCGTGGCCCCCCGATCAAAGTGAGGCCAAAGAGTAACGGGTCCGCGCGCCCTGCGCATGAAGTCGCACTGTTGGTCCATGCTTTTGGGCACCAAACTATCCCCCGGGAACCACCCGGGCTCGCGGCCCGGGCGGTCCCGCAGTGTGCCCTACCAGTGGGCCAGGAGCCCCAGCACCCCGATCACGATCAGGTAGATCGCGACGATGTAATTGAGGAGCCGGGGACGGATCAGGATCAGAATCCCCGCCACCAGCGACAGGATGGCCATCAGCAGGCTCGGGTCAATATGCAGCGTCATGCAGCGACTCCCTTGCCGAACGCCGGCGCGTTCAGAACAGTTTTTCTTCCATCTCGAGATAGACCGCGTTGGCATTGCTGCGGTTGGTCTGCTCGAAGGCCGGGAGATCCTCGTAGTCGCTCCAGTCCATGGCCGCGTAGGCCTCGTCGAAGGTCTCCATGTTCTCCACGGCCGCGCCCATGTGCTCGCGCAGCTTCACCAGGTAGTCACGCGTGAACTTCACCGCGCGGCTTGCCTGATCGGTGGCCTCGCCATGCCCCGGGACCAGGAATTTCAGGTCCATCTCCATCAGTTCTTCCAGACGATTGACCCAGTTCTCCGAATCCAGCGCGTCGTCCCCCAGAAACGGGATACGGCCGTCAAAGACGATGTCGCCGGCAAACACCACGCCCGTCTCCTCCACCACCATGATGATGTCGTCGGGTGAATGGGCCGGGCCGGCGTGCACGCAGCGAAAGGTCTTGCCGCCAAGACGGATGGTGTACTCGTCATCGAAGAACTCGTCCGGCGGGATGATCTGCGTGTCCTCGTCCACCCATGGGCTCAGCACTCCGCGACGCTGTTCCAGCCGCGCTACCGCGCCCGGCCCGCCGAGGTAGTCGCGTGCCCGTGCCTGGCCGATGATCTTCGCGTCGGTATGGTCGGCGAATGCCTGCAGGCCGTAGATGTGGTCCGCATGGTAATGCCCGGCGATCACGTACTTGATCGGCTGGTCGGTCACCTCGCGAATCCGGCGGATCATCTCGAAGCCCAGCGGCGGGGTCCCCAGGGCGTCGTAGACCACTACACCCTCGTCGGTCACGACAAATCCGGCGTTCGATGTGTGGCCCTGGTTGTCGGGGTCCGGGATGCCGGAGATCCCGATCATGTACCAGGTGTCCGCGCCCTCCACTTCGTGGGCGGTGGTATCGACGGTCACGGGCTCGTAGGGGTTATCGGGTACCGACATCTTTGCTCCACTCCTCTTCTTGATGCGTATCCATTCGGCCCGTGGACGGGCTCTGCGTTATTGGACGGAGAAAAGACCGGAGAATTCCCTGCAATTCCCGATCCCCGCCCGGGGATTGTAGCGGAGCCGGGAACAACGATGAGAAGCCACCCGAGGAGCACAACCCAGAAGAGGCCGGGCCAACAGCCCTCCACCTTCGGCAGGACGCAGATTGACGCCGCAGGGCCTGAGGGAATGATTGCCACTCACGGGCGCGATCGTGCCTGACCCGTGCCAGAAGCACCGCATGGTTGGTTGCCCGTCAATGCTGAAATGCGGACATGCCAAACCGAGGGGCACACCGCTATGGCGGGGGACCAGGATGATTCGGCGGCTGCCCCGCCTCACCCCTTTGGGGCTGCACGCGCGGCGCGCGCGCAGTGCTCCGCTGCGCTTCGCCGAACCTTCCAGGTTCGAACCCTGGACTCGCTCAAATATCCATAGAAAAGGGCCCCGCGAGGGGGCCCTTCTCCGAAGGTAGCGACCAGTTTGAGGCAAATGACGGTGAGCCCCATCGAGGGGCACACCGCCATGGCTGGGGGACCAGGATGATTCGGCGGCTGCGCCGCCTCACCCCTTCGGGGCTGCACGCGCGGCGCGCGCGCAGTGCTCCGCTGCGCTTCGCCGAACCTTCCAGGTTCGAACCCTGGACTCGCTCAAATATCCATAGAAAAGGGCCCCGCGAAGGGGCTTCACCTGAAGGAGTGACCATTCTGAAGCAAATGACGGTGAGCCCCATCGAGGGGCACACCGCCATGGCTGGGGGACCAGGATGATTCGGCGGCTACGCCGCCTCACCCCTTCGGGGCTGCACGCGCGGCGCGCGTGCAGTGCTCCGCTGCGCTTCGCCGAACCTTCCAGGTTCGAACCCTGGGCTCGCTCATATATCCATAGAAAAGGGCCCCACGAGGGGGCCCTTTTCTATGGATGGCTGGGGGACCAGGATTCGAACCTGGGTTGACGGAGTCAGAGTCCGTAGTCCTACCGCTAGACGATCCCCCAGTAAACCGGATCGCGTGCGTCCCGCAGAAACTCGAGGCGAATTTTAACGCTTCGAGTACTGGGTTGCACGGCGGGCCTTGCGCAGGCCGATCTTCTTCCGCTCCACCTCGCGGGCATCGCGGGTCAGATGACCACCACGACGCAGCGGCGAGCGCAGCTCTTCGTTGTACTGCACCAGGGCGCGGGCAATGCCCAGGCGGATCGCACCGGCCTGGCCGTTACCACCACCGCCCTCGACGGTTGCGATCACGTCGAAGTTTTCGGTGGACTCGGTCGCCTCCAGCGGCTGGCGCACGACCATGCGCGAGGTCTGGCGGCCGAAGAACTCGTCCAGCGGCTTCTGGTTAACCGTGATGTTGCCCGTACCCGGGCGCAGGAAGACGCGCGCAGCGGCGGTCTTGCGGCGGCCGGTGCCGTAATACTGATTGGTAGCCATTCGGATCGATTCCCTTGCTGATTCTGGCGGCTCAGACTTCGAGCGGCTGCGGCTGCTGGGCCGTATGCCGGTGTTCGGTGCCGGCGTAGACCTTGAGCTTCTTGAACATGGCCCGGCCAAGCGGGTTGCGCGGCAGCATGCCCTTCACGGCAAGCTCCAGCACCTTCTCCGGATGACGCTCGATCATCTGGGTGAAGTTGGCTTCCTTGATGCCACCCGGATAACCGGTGTGGTGGAAGTACTTCTTGTCCATGGCCTTGTTGCCGGAGACGCGAATCTTCTCCGCGTTGATCACGACGATGTAGTCGCCGGTATCGACATGCGGCGTGTACACGGGCTTGTGCTTCCCGCGCAGACGGCGTGCGATCTCCGTGGCGAGTCGGCCGAGGGTCTTGCCGTCGGCGTCGACGAGAAACCAGTCGCGTTCGACTTCGGCCGGCTTGGCGCTGATGGTACTCATGATGTTCGATGCTCCGAGGTCGGGGCGATTCAGAAAGCGCGCAAGAATAACGCTTCCCTTCACCCGATTCAAGCAAAAGGGACAATTCGCGAGACGGGCCGTGCTCGACGTCCACCGGAGGCGACGTGGCGGGCCGGGGCCTGCGCGAGCACCCTCCGCACATAATAAAGGGGCCGCCCCGAAGGGCGGCCCCCCTTGCAGGCCCCGGGCGCAAGGCCCGGGGCGGCACACAACCCGTTTACAGCTGGGCTTCGGCGCGCTCCTGCACTTCCTGCATCAGCTCGGGGTCGTTCTGCAGGGCCATGGCGACTTCGTTGTATTCCTCGACGCTCATGCCCGTGTCTTCCACGGCGCTGACCATTTCGTCCTGAGCTTCCTGCTGCATGGACTGCGCCTCGGTCTCGTCCTCGGCGTTCTGCAGGCGGTCAGCGAAGTCCTCGCGCACTTCCTGCACCGCGACGAAGGCGGTCACGAAGGTGTCAATGTCCTCTTCGCTCAGGTCCACCTCGGGGGCTTCCTGCATCGGGGCTCCGCCCTGGGCCGCGCCACCCTGCGGCGGCTGGCCGCCCTGGGCACCGCCGCCGGCGCCGGCACCGCCTTCCTGGGCCGGGGGCTGGCCACCCTGGGCGCCGCCCATGTCGCCACCGCCGGCGCCGCCTTCGGCACCACCATACTGGGCGGAGGCCGCGCCACCGACGGCAAACAGGGAAGTCAGGGCCATCGCGAGGATCGTCTTGCGCATATTCATCATGTTGCTCCTTTTCCTTTGGTTCGATCGGATCTTGCGGCCGACCGGGACCCGCTCGAGGCGCCCCCGGTCCAGCCGCGCCGCAACCGTGTGAGGAGGAATGAGCCCGTGCGGGCTGCGCTTCTCCGATTGCTGCCTGAGGAGGAGCAGGCATCGTGCCAACAATGGCAACCGGGGAGACATTCTATAGTAATCAGATGGTTAGGACTGAATCAGCTGACATGGCGTCCGCCGACGGCGGGATTGTGAATGGGTCATAATGACACATGGGTCAGCTCGACCCGGGTCAGGATGTCACGACGGGTCGGATTCGCCGAGCTTGCGGTAGAGCGTCTTGCGTCCGATGCCGAGGATGCGCGCGGCCCGCTGCTTGTTGCCGTCCACGTGCTCCAGGACCCGCTGAATGTACTCGCGCTCACGCTCTTCCAGCGTCGGCCATTGGGTGTCGTCGCCGACTCCCGCTACGGGTAACACCTCTGCGCCGGCACCACCGGCGGCCACACCCGCATCTTCGCCGCCGATCGCGAACACGCGTTCCGGCAGGTCCCGGGTCTCGATCACCTCGCCCGTGGCCAGGGTGGCGGCGCGCTCGATGAGGCTGGCCAGTTCGCGTACGTTCCCGGGGAAGGGGTAGCGCACCAGCGCGCGCAGGGCCTCCGGGCTGAGACGCCGCTCGGGCAGGCCTCGGGCCAGGGCTTGCTGGCGCAGGAACTGCAGGGCCAGGTACTCGATATCGTCACCGCGTTCTCGCAGCGGCGGGATCTCGATCCGGAAGGTCTCCAGACGATAGTAGAGATCCTCGCGGAAACGGCCGTCGGCCATGTGCGCCTGCAGGTCCTGGTGGGTGGCCGCGACGATACGCACATCCGTCTCGATCTCCTCGTTGGCGCCCACCGGGCGCACCCGTCCGTCCTGCAGCAGGCGCAGCAGCTTGCTTTGCATCGCCACCGGCATCTCGGCGATCTCGTCCAGGAACAGGGTTCCCCCATGTGCCTCGGTGAACAGTCCTCGACGGGCACCCTTGGCCCCACTGAAGGCACCCGCTACATGCCCCAGCAGCTCCGACTCCAGCAGGGCCTCGGGGATGCCGGCGCAGTTGAGCGCGACGAACGGCCCGTGCGCCCGGTCACTTTCCGCGTGCAGCGCCCGCGCCACCAGCTCCTTCCCGGTCCCGGACTCGCCGGTAATCAGGACGCTGCCGTCGGCGGCCGCGATCCGCCGGATCAGGTCGAACATCTGCAGCATGGCCGGACTGTGTCCCTGCATGCCATGAAACCCGTCGGCCTGGGCGAGCACCTCGCGATAGCGCCGCACCTCGTCCTTCAGGCGACGCGCCTCGGTTACCCGGTCAGCAGCCAGGCGCAGATGATCGAGGTCCACCGGCTTGGTCAGAAAGTCGTCCGCCCCCGCCTTCAGCGCGGCCACGGCCTGATCGATGGTCCCGAAGCCCGTCAGCATGATGAAGCCCGGCGCCGGCACCCGGGCGCGCGCGTCCTCGAGCACCTGAAACCCGTCGGCGCCCGGCAGACGCAGGTCACTGACCACCAGACTGAAGGCCTGCTGTGCCAGTGCCCGCGCGGCGTCCTCGGCGCTGCCTACCGCGGTGACCGCGTAGCCGGCCTCGGCCAGCTCCTCGTGCAGCAATTCGCGATGTCCGCGGTCGTCCTCCACCACAAGGACCGATTCCGGGGGCGCGGCGGGTGTTTGTGGCGCGGCGCTCATAGGCGCGTCTCCTGCGGTTCGTCAGTGGCCAGCGGCAGATGCACGACAAAGCGGGTCTCCCCGGGCACGCTGCGATCCAGCGCGACCGTGCCGCGATGATCTTCCAGTGCCACCTGGACAACAGCCAGCCCCAGTCCGGTTCCCTCGCCCGTGGGTTTGGTGGTGAAGAAGGGCTCGAACAGGCGCGCCGCCTGTTCGTCGTCGATCCCGCGCCCGGCGGTCGGACCGTCATCGGCCACCACCAGGGTTACCCGGTCGGCCTCCGCCCGCCAGTGGACCCGCACCTCACCGGCGGCCGCCTGGGCCGCGTTCTCCAGCAGGTTCTCCAGCGCCTGTCCGAGGCGCAGACGATCGGCCGCGACGACCAGCGCCTCCCCGTCCACCTGGAACCGGATCGCGTCGGGCGCGTGCCGCGCGCGCACCCGCTCGACCAGGTCGCCGACCAGTTGCGCGAGGTCCAGGGGGCGTTCCTGCAGGGGATTGCGACGGGCAAAGTCCAGCAACTGCCGCACGATGGTCTCCACCCGCTCGAGTTCGGCCTGCAACGCCTCCATCTCCTTGCGCGCAGGATCCGGCTCCGGCAGGCGGCGAATGGCCCGCTGCACCCGCCCGGCGATAATCCCGAGCGGTGTCCCCAGCTCATGCGCCACACCGGCCGCGAGCTGGCCGATCGCCGCCAGCTTCTCCGAGTGCCGCAGCTTTTCCTCGAGCCGCACCTGCTCGTGGCGCTGCGCCTCCAGTTCCGCCTCCGAGGCCTCGCGGCGCTCCATCATGCGGTTCATCGAGACCGCCAGCCCGCGCAGTTCGGCCGGCCCGTCCTCCGGCGCCCGCAGGCCGCGCTGGCCATCGCCGATCGCGCGCATCGCGGCCATCAGGCGCGACACATGCCGGCCGACGGCGCGGTGGTAGCCGAACAGTACGACCAGCAGGAACAGCGCACTGACCGCCAGCATCAGCAACCCGCCCTGCCACTGCAGCTGCGTGACGAAGGCCCGGAACGGGGTCACATCGCGGGTCACCTGCAGCAGGCCCACGATCCGCCCGGCCGGATCGGACAACGGCAGGAAGAAGGAGAAGGTCTCGCGCCCCTGGTGCTCGCCGAAGGCCCCGAGACTGCCGGTCTCGCTGATGACCCGGGCCTCGCCGCGGCGTTGCAGGGTCGGGCTGGGCGGCCCACTGGCCGCGACCATGCGGCCCTCGGCGTCGTAGACGTAGACCCCGAACACCTCCTCGATCTGGAACAGCGAATCCAGCGATTGCTGCACCCCGGACACGTCGTCCTGCAGCATGGCGCTCGACACCGGGAGGCGGATCGAACGCGCCACCAGTTCGATATCCTCCTGCATGCGGTTTTCCATCTGGACCTGGAATTCGCGCAGGCCGAGCGCCACCACCGCGGCCATCATCAGCAGCAGCGGCAGCAGCACGAAGGACAACACCGCGGTGCGCAGGCTGTTCAGGCTTCGGATCATGGGCGTTGGGTCATCATCGACGGGCCATCCGCGGCACGGGCCGGACTCAATGGTAGACACGCCCGGCAACAGGAGGCGAATCACAGGCAAAAAAAAGCGCGGGTCGAAGCCCGCGCCAAGAAAACCACCAAAGGAGGATGGAGGAGTCCACTAACCACTGACAGGGGGGACAGCGATTAGCGTATGCAAATCTTCTAATATGGCGATGTTCTTGTCAACCGGTGAAATACGCAGGGGGTCGTCCTTCACCGTTTCGTCATATCACGTACCCTTGAAGACCTGCATACCCCGTAAGACGCACGTCCGCCCGATCTATTCCCGGGCATGAAAACCACCCGCCGGGGATGCACCAAAAATCGACTTCGTTCACGGATCCCGCATCATGCTTCGTCACCTGAGCCACCCCGTCACCTCGCTTGCCCAGAACGCCACGCTGATCTGGTGCGATGCCACCGGGGCCGCGGCCTGGGTCGACCCCGGCGCGGATGCCGCGACCCTCGAACAGATCGCCCGCGAGCACGGCGTGCACCTGGAGAAGATCCTCCTGACCCACGGCCACCTGGACCATGTCGGGGCCACCGCCGAACTGGCCGCCCGTGCCAATGTGCCGGTGATCGGGCCGCATCGCGACGACGCCTTCTGGCTGGACCAGCTCCCGGCACAGGCGCAGATCTTCGGCTTCCCCGAGACCGCGCCCCTGGTGCCCGACCAGTGGCTGGAGGATGGCGACACCATCGCGCTGGGCCAGACCACACTCCGGGTGCTCCACTGCCCCGGCCATACCCCGGGGCACGTGGTCTTCCACGACTCCGAGAGCGGCCTGGCCCTGGTCGGCGACGTGCTGTTCCACGGGGCAATCGGCCGCAGCGACTTCCCGCGCGGCAACGGGCGCGAGCTGATCGCCTCGATCACCGACAAGCTCTGGCCGCTGGGCGACGAGACCCGGTTCGTGCCCGGCCACGGCCCCGAGTCCACCTTTGGTGAGGAACGCCGCAGCAACCCCTTCGTCGGCGACGCGGCCCTTGCCGCCGGTGGGCAGCCCGGCCGCGGCCGCTACTACTGAGCCCTGCGGAGCAGCATCTCTCAAATGAAACGGGCCGCCCCGAGGGGCGGCCCGTGTACGCACGGCGCCAGGCGTCTTCTCAGCCGTTGGCGCGCAGCGCGGCGATGCGCTGTTCGATCGGCGGGTGGCTCATGAACAGCTTCTTCAGGCCCTGGGCCATGCCGCCACGGATCCCGAAGGCCGCCATCTGGTCCGGCATGTCCACCGGCCGCCCGGAGGCCCGGGCCAGCGACTCCAGCGCGCCGATCATCTTCTCGCGCCCGGCAAAGCGGGCCCCCGCCTCGTCGGCGCGGAACTCGCGCTGACGCGAGAACCAGAACACGATGATGGAGGCCAGGATCGCGAGGATGATCTCGGTCACGATGGCGGTAATCCAGAAGGCCGGTCCGTGACCCGACTCGTTCTTGAAGATCACCCGATCGACGAAGTGGCCGATCACGCGCGACAGGAAGATCACGAAGGTGTTCACCACACCCTGGATCAGCGCCAGGGTCACCATGTCGCCGTTCGCCACGTGGCCGACCTCGTGCCCCAGCACGGCCTCAACCTCACCCTGCCCCATGTTCTGCATCAGTCCGGTGCTTACGGCCACCAGGGCGTTGTTCTTGCTCATCCCGGTGGCAAAGGCGTTCGGGTCGGGCGAATCGTAGATTCCCACCTCGGGCATGCCGATACCGGCCTGCTTGGCCTGGCGCTGCACCGTCTCCAGCAACCACTGCTCGGTGGCGTTGCGCGGCTTGTCGATCACGTGGACCTTCATCGTCTTCTTCGCCATCCACTTGGAGATGGCCAGCGAGATGAAGGACCCGCCGAACCCGAACACGGCGGCGAAGATCAGCAAAGCGGTCAGGTCGAGATCGACCCCCTGTTCATCGAGGATGCTCTCCACACCCAGGATACGCAGGGTGATGCTGAGCACGATCAGGATGGCGAAGTTGGTCGCCAGAAACAGCAGAACACGTTTCATGAAGTTTTCCTGTACTCCATCAATCCATTTACGGGGATGTCGCAATCATCGGGGCGCGCCGCGCGAATTCAAGCGCCACCCCGATCAATGACCACCGGAGCGCGCCGGGGTTCAGGCCGGGCGCACTTCCAGGCGGTCCGCGTTCTGGTAGCCGCGTGGCAGCTGGCGCCCGCGCCGGGCGCGCTCGCCCACGTACTCCGCCCACTCGGCCGGGGCCAGCGCCTTGAAGCGCTTGCCGGCGTGCACGACCAGGGTGTCCTGCGGCCCCAGCACGGCCACGTCGAGCACCCGCTCGGAACCGTCCTTGAGGGCCGCGGACGGGATACCGATCAGCTTGTTGCCCTTGCCACGCGCCAGCTCCGGCAGCTCGGTGGCCGGGAACAGCAGCAGGTAGCCGCGGGTGGTGACGACCGCGATGTGATCCTCGTGCGGGTTGCGCACCGGGGCCGGCTGCAGCACAGCCGCCCCAGCGGGCACGGTGAGCACATTCTTGCCCGCCTTCTGCCGGCCCAGCAAATCGCCCAGTTTGGCGACGAAGCCGTAGCCGTGATCCGAGCCCAGCAGCCAGCGGTCTTCCTCCGCACCAGTGGCCATGCCGACAAAGCGCGCGCCCTCCGGCGGGTTCACGCGGCCGGACAGCGGCTCGCCCTGCCCGCGCGCGGACGGCAGGGTGTGCGCGGGGATGGTATAGGTGCGGCCGGTGGAGTCGATGAACGCGACCGGCTGGTTGCTGCGCCCGGTGACCGCGGCCTGGAAGGCATCCCCGGCCTTGTAGTTCAGGCCACGGGCATCCACATCGTGGCCCTTGGCCGCGCGCGCCCAGCCCTTTTCCGACAGCACGACGGTCAGCGGCTCGGTGGGCACCAGCGCGGACTCGTCCAAGGCCTGTGCGGCGGCGCGCTGGACCAGCGGCGAGCGGCGCTCGTCGCCGTAGTCCGCGGCGTCCTTCTCGATCTCGCGGCGGACCTGGGTGCGCAGGCGGCGCTCGGACCCCAGGGTCTTCTCCAGCTGGTCGCGTTCTTCGCTGAGTTCGTCCTGCTCGCCGCGGATCTTCATCTCCTCGAGCTTGGCCAGGTGGCGCAGCTTCAGCTCCAGGATCGCCTCGGCCTGGATGTCGGACAGGCCAAAGCGGCTCATCAGTTCGGGCTTGGGCTGGTCGTACTCGCGGATGATCGCGATCACCTCGTCGATATTGAGATAGGCGATCAGCAGGCCTTCCAGCACATGCAGCCGCGCCTGCACCTTCTCCAGGCGCCACTGCAGACGCCGGCGCACGGTCTCGATGCGGAAGCTCAGCCATTCACTCAGCAGCCCGGCCAGATCGCGCACCTGCGGACGACCGTCCAGGCCGATCACGTTCATGTTCACGCGGTAGGTCTTTTCCAGATCCGTGGTCGCGAACAGGTGGGCCATCAGCGCCTCGACATCCACTCGGTTCGAGCGCGGGGTGATCACCAGACGGGTCGGGTGCTCGTGGTCGGACTCGTCGCGCAGGTCCTCGACCATCGGCAGCTTCTTCGCGCGGATCTGGCTGGCGATCTGTTCCAGCAGCTTGGCCCCGGAGACCTGGTGCGGCAGCGCGGTGACCACGATGTCGTCGCCTTCGCGTTCATAGCGTGCCCGCGCGCGGATCGAGCCCTGGCCGGTCTCGTAGACCTTTCGCAGCTCCGCGGGCGGGGAAATGATCTCGGCCTCGGTGGGAAAGTCCGGCGCCGGCAGGTGCTCGCACAGCTCCGCGACAGTCGCCTTCGGGTGCTCCAGCAGGTGCACGCAGGCCGCAGCCACCTCGCGCAGGTTGTGCGGCGGGATGTCGGTAGCCATGCCCACGGCGATCCCGGAGCCGCCGTTCAGCAGCACGTTCGGCAGCCGGGCCGGCAGCACCTTCGGCTCGTCCAGCGCGCCGTCGAAGTTCGGCACCCAGTCCACCGTGCCCTGCCCCAGCTCCGAGAGCAGCAGCTGCGCATAGCGCGACAGCCGCGACTCGGTGTAGCGCATCGCGGCGAAGGACTTGGGATCGTCCGGCGAGCCCCAGTTGCCCTGCCCGTCGACGAACGGGTAGCGGTAGGAGAAGGGCTGCGCCATCAGCACCATCGCCTCGTAGCACGCCGAGTCGCCATGCGGATGGAATTTGCCGAGCACATCACCCACGGTGCGCGCGGACTTCTTGTACTTGGCCGTGGCCGAGAGCCCCAGCTCGCTCATGGCGTAGATGATGCGGCGCTGCACGGGCTTGAGCCCGTCGCCGATGTGCGGCAGCGCACGGTCCAGGATCACGTACATGGAGTAGTCCAGGTACGCCTTCTCGGTGAAGTCCTTCAGCGGCAGCTGCTCGCCGCTGTTGGCGAACAGGCTGGGGGTCTCGATATCGCTCATCGGCGCTCTCGCGAATGATGGGTGGCGCGGGCTTTTACCCCGGACCGGGCCCGCGTACTGTAGCGGGCACGCGCCCGCCATTCCACGGGGTCACGGGAAAACCGCCGAACCGGGGAGCGGAGAAGCCCCGGAGGAGTCCATTCGTGCTGGATACAGGCTGGATCGCCAGTATCGCTGCCGTCGCCGTGTTTGCCCTTGCGGCGATCAGCGTGGTGCACGCCCTGCTGCAGCGCCGCGACACCGGGACCATCATCGCCTGGGTCGGGTTGATCGTGCTGCTGCCGCTGGGCGGCTCGGTCCTGTACTGGCTGTTCGGGGTCAACCGCATCCGCCGGCGCGCCCACGCCCTGCGCGAGGGCTATCTGATCGCCGACCCGAGCGCCGGGGGCGCCACCCTGAGCGAGCCGCCGGAACGCTGGCAACGCCTGCTGCACTCCGGCGACCGACTGAGCCCTTTCCGCCTGGTCGGCGGCAACGCGATCGAACCGCTGTTCGACGGCGACCGCACCTATGCCCGCATGCTGGACGCCATCGACAGCGCCCGTCACAGCATCACCCTGGCCACCTACATCTTCGACTACGACCGGGTCGGGGAACGCTTCGTGGACCGCCTGCAGCAGGCCCAGGACCGGGGCGTGCAGGTGCGCGTGCTGATCGACGCCATCGGCGCCCGCTACAGCCGCCGCAACACCCTGCGCCGGCTGCGCCGGGCGGGGATCCCGGCCACCACCTTCATGCCGGTGCACCTGCCACGCAGTCTGGCCGCCTTCAACCTGCGCAACCACCGCAAGATGCTGGTGATCGACGGCCGCCAGGCCTTCACCGGGGGCATGAACATCCGCCGCGGCCACAGCCACGCCGATCCGGGCCCCCACCCGATACACGACCTCCACTTCGAGCTGCGCGGCCCCGCCTGCACGCAACTGCAGCGGGTGTTCACGGAGGACTGGCAATTCGCCACCGGGGAACGTCTGGACGGCCCGCGCTGGTTCCCGGATACCGTTGCCCCGGCCGGGGCCCGTGCCTGTCGCGGCCTGCCGGACGGCCCGGACGAGGACTTCGAGGTCCTGAACTTCACGCTGCAGTCGGCCCTGGCCGAGGCCCGCGAGCAGGTCACCATCATCACCCCTTATTTCCTGCCGGACGTGGCGCTGACCGGCGCGCTCAAGGCCGCCGCCCTGCGGGGTGTGCAGGTCGACATCCTGATCCCGGCCCGGAGCAACCTGCGGCTGGTGGAATGGGCCAGCCGCCCGCAACAGGGCGAGCTGCTGGAGCGCGGCTGCCGCCTGTGGCTCACCCCGCCGCCCTTCAACCACGCCAAGCTGATGCTGGTGGATCGCGAGTGGGCCCTGGTCGGCTCCGCCAACTGGGATCCGCGCAGCCTGCGCCTGAATTTCGAGTTCAATCTGGAATGCCTGGATGCCGGCCTGGGTGGCGAACTGGCCAGCTGGGCCGACGCCCTGCGCGCGCAGTCGCACCTCCTGACCCTCGACGAGGTCCGCGCCCGTCCGCTCCCCGCGCAGCTACGCGACGGAGCCGCCCGCCTCCTCACTCCCTACCTGTAACGCAGGGCGACACTCCCCGGCCGGCGTGCAGACAGCGTTAGCCGGCCCCCATGCACCGCCCCCCCGAATGGGGGCGGCGGCCTGCGGTCTTTTGTACTGTAGGCGATGTCACGCGAATACCCGACGGGGCCCGATTCGCTTCGCCGCAGGGGAGTAAAGGGATGTTACGACGCGCGGAAACCGCAAAGGGACATCGATGAACGGGGTCCTGGTGCCGTCGCTCTATCTGGCCGCCGGCCTGGCCGCCTACGCCAGTCTGAGCCACCTGCTGCACAGCCGCCAGAGTGCGCGGCGCACCGAGCACCGCCTGTTCGCCACGATGTGCGCCCTGATGGTGGTGGTCGCCATCGGATCGGCCCAGACCTACCAGGCCGACAGCGTCGCGGCCTACACCCGCGCCCTTACCCTCAACATCTACCTGCTGGCCCCGTTCTACGTCCTGTTCGCCGCCTTCGTCGCGGCCCATACGCGGACGCCCGCACGCGGCCTGATGACCGGACTGCTGGTACTGCTGGGCATCACGTGGGTGGTCAACACCCTGCAGCCCTACAGCATGCAGTACCGCCACATCGAGGAGTTGCGCATCCTCGAGCTGCCCTGGGGCGAGAACGTGGCCCTGGCCGTGGGCACGATCAGTCCCTGGTTCGGCTTCGGCGTCCTCGCGGTCTTTCTGGTGTTCGGCTTCGCGCTGGTCACGTTGATCCGGCATTACCGCCGCCACCGCCAGGCCACCACCCTGCTCCTGCTGGGCGGGATCGGGGTCTTCGTACTGTTCACCACTCAGGGCGTGCTCGCCCGTGCCGGCGTGCTGGAGATGCCGCAGCTCGCACCGTTCGGCTATGTGGTGATGGTGGTGATGATGAGCCTGGTGCTGAACCGCGAGACTGGCGAACGCCTGCGCGACTCCGAGAGTCGCTTCCGCGCGCTAGTCGAACAGTCCCCCATCGGCATCCAGGTGCTCACGCCGGAGGGCGAGATCCGCCAGACCAATGCCGCCTGGGAACGCATGCATGGCAGTGACGCCTCCCGCCCGGGCAGGAACGTCCTCGAGCGCCCGGATCCGATCGACCAGAAGCTCCTGGAGCCGCTCGCGGATGCCGTGCGCGGGCACTACCGCGAGATCGGCCCGCTGGCCTACACCCCGCCGGCGCCTGCCGACACCGGGACCGGGGAAGGCCCCGCCGGCCCGCCCGGGGAGCGCTGGCTACGGGGCTGTATCTACCCGTTGCAGGATGCGCAGGGCGAGGTACGGGACGTCATCGTGATGCAGGAGGACGTGACCGCCGCGCACCGCAGCGAGGATGCCCTGCGCCTGATCGCCGAGGGCCTGCAGGCATGCTCGCGCGAGGAGTTCTTCCAGCAGCTGGTGCTCAAGCTGAGCAATCTGTTCGATGCCGACTATGCCCTGATCGGCATGCAAGACCCGGAGCACCCCGGCGTCGTCGAGACTGTCGCCCTGTGCGCCCGGGGCCGGATCGTCGAGAACCTGCGCTACGACCTCGCCGATACACCCTGCGAACGCGTGCTGGAGATCGGCACCTGTATCTATCCCTGCGACGTTCAGCAGCGCTTCCCGGAGGACGCGATGCTGGTGGAGATGGGTGCCGAGAGCTACCTCGGCGCCCCGTTGCTGGACAGCCAGGGGACGCTGCTCGGGCATATCGCGATGGTCAACCGCCATCCGGTCGAGGATGTCGACAAGGCGATGGAGATCCTCGGGATCATGGCCGACCGTGCGGGCGCGGAACTGGAGCGGCTGCATACCGAGGAGCACATCCACGCGCTGGCCTACCACGACGCCCTGACCGGGCTGGCCAACCGTACCCGCCTGCACGACGACCTGACCCGGCATATCGAGGAGGCCGTCGTGGGGGACCTGCACGGTGGCCTGATCCTGATCGACCTGGATCACTTCAAGACCATCAACGATGCCCTCGGTCACGCGGTGGGCGACACCGTGCTGGGGGCCGTCGCCGAACGCCTGCGGGCCCATGCCCCGGAGGGCGCGCTGATCGTCCGCCTGGGGGGCGACGAGTTCGCCGTGGTGCTGCCGCCCCGCGATGGGGCCCGCGAGGCACTCGAGTCCGACCTGCACGCCATCGCCGAACGCATCCTCGAGGCCCTGCAGCGACCCATCGTGATCGGCGAGCGCACCTTCGGGGTCGGGGCCAGCCTGGGCTGCGTATGCTATCCGGATGCCGGCGAGAGCTCGGCCGATGCCCTGCGCCACGCCGATATCGCCCTGTACCAGGCCAAGCGGGCCGGGCGCGGCGGCGTGCAGTTCTACCGCCATGCGCTGCAGGACGAGGCCCATGCCCGCCTGCAGATCGAGGACGGTCTGCGCCAGGCGGTGGAGCGCGGCCAGCTGGACCTGCACTACCAGCCCCAGCTCGATGCCGCCGAACGCCTGATCGGCGCCGAGGCCCTGCTGCGCTGGCGGCACCCGGAACTGGGCGCGGTTGCGCCGGACCTGTTCATCCCGGTCGCGGAGGAGACCGGCCTGATCCATGGCATCGGCAACTGGGTCCTGGACCATGCCCTGGAACGCCTGTCGCAGTGGCAGCAGGCGGGGCTGCGTCCGCCGCGCCTGGCCCTGAACCTGTCACCGTGGCAACTCTCGCGCCCCGATTTCGTCGACCAGTTCCAGGCCCGCCTGCGCCACCACGGGGTTGACGCCCGCACCGTGACCCTGGAGGTCACGGAATCCGGACTGCTGCGCGACCTGCCGGATGCGATCGCCAAGCTGGGCGCGCTGCAGACCCTCGGCGTGCGCATCGCGCTGGATGACTTCGGCACCGGGTACTCGTCGCTGGCCTATCTGCGCGACCTGCCGGTGGACGAACTGAAGATCGACAAGTCCTTCGTGCAGGGGCTGCTGGCCGGTGGCGACCGGACCCTGATCGAGAACATCGTGGACATCGCCCGCAACATGGAGCTGGACGTGATCGCCGAGGGCGTGGAACACGCCGAGCAGCGGGACCAGCTACTGGCGCTGGGCTGCACGCGCTTTCAGGGGTTCCTGTTCAGCGAGCCCCTCGCCGAGGAGGCCTTCGCCGCCCGGCTGCGGCAATAGCACCGGTTCAGTCGCGAGCGGACGGGTCCTCCAGCCCGCACCCCAGGGCGCCCCGCCGGCGCAGCGCCAGATCGGTTGCGCGCACCGCCGCCTCGGGACACTCGTGGTAGAGCACGATACGGCTGCCACCCTCTTCCTTGGCCAGATACATGGCGCGGTCGGCACGCTGCAGCAGGGTCTCCGCGTCGTCGCCGTCCCCGGGATAGAGCGCCGCCCCCATGCTGAGGCCCACGTACACCGCTTCGCGGTTCACCTCCACCGGTTCCTCGAAGCGCTCGATCAGCTTGAGGCCGACACCGGTGACGGCATCGGGATCACGGACATTCTCCAGCAGCAGCACGAACTCGTCGCCACCCACGCGGGCGACCACATCGCTCTCCCGCACCCCCTCGCGCAGGCGCCGCGCCACGGTCACCAGCATCACGTCCCCGGCATCATGCCCCAGGCGGTCATTGATCGGCTTGAAGCCGTCGAGATCGCAGACCACCAGGGCCAGCCCGGTGCCGGTCCGCTGGGCCCGGCGCAGGGCCTGCTGCAGATGCTCCTGCAACAGGCTGCGGTTGGGCAGGCCGGTCAGGGAGTCGTGGTGGGCCTGATGCCACAGGCGCTCCTCCGAGGCCTTGTCGCGGGTGATGTCGCGCACCATGCCAAGCACCTGCACGGCCCGCCCCTCGGCATCACGGTCGATCTCGCCCTCCACCCGGACATGGCGGACCCCGCCGTCCCGGCGCACGACCCGGTGATCCACCCGGTAGAAGTTCTCGCGGTCCAGGGCCTCGTTGGTCGCGCGCCGCACGCGGGTGCGGTCGTCCGGGTGGATGGCGCGCATGTACGCCTCGAAGCCGGCACTCTCGGTGCGCGGATCGAGACCGAACAGTTCGAAGACATGCGACGACCAGTTCATGCGCTGACCGCGAATATCCCAGTCCCAGTAGCCGGCCCCGGCGATCCGCTGCGCCTCTTCCAGGCGCTCGGTGGTCTCCTGCAACGCCGCGGTGCGCCGGGCCACGGCGGCCTCCAGCCCGGCCTGCGTCTCGCGCAGACGGGCCTCGACCTGCTGGCGGCTCTCCAGCTCCTGGCGCAACGCGGCATGATCGCGCCATATACGACGGCGCACGCGCACCCACATCAGCAGCATGATCAGGACCGTGATGGCCGTGCCGATCAGCGTGATCTGCTGCGCCTGCTCGTGACGCCGGGCCATGGCGGCCACCGCCTCCTCGTTGTCGCGCTCGAAGGCCTGCAGGATGGCCTCCATCTGCTCCAGGACTTCCTCCTGCACCGGCATCGCATCCGCGTAGAGGATGGCCAGCGCCTCGTTGCGCCCACCCGCGAGGGCGATGTCCACGAGTTCGGACAGGATGGGGGCCCCGGTCGCGGTCAGTTCGCGCAGCTCCGCCAGCAACGCGGCATCGCGCGGAGTCCGGGCCAGCAACTCGGCGCCCGCGCGGGCCTCCAGAAAACGTTCCGCCAGTTCGCGAAACTCCCGCTGGTAGCGGTCCTGCAGGGCCGGGTCCTCGGCGCTGATGACCAGCGAGGCACGCAGCATGCGCTCGCGTACCAGGCTGCGCATGCGGTGCACGCGATCCACCTTCTGCACGTATTCCTCGGTCAGGGCCTGGACGTCGTACTGCAGTTGCTGCACGCGCAGCCAGCTGGCCATGGCGACTACCGCGACCAGCAACAGCACCACGACAAAGGCACTGGTCAGACCGGGGACGACAGGACGCGAGGGCATGGCTGCTCAAGCCACCAAGGATACGGGCCACGCCCCATACGCACGCAGGCCGGTTGCCGGCGAAACCCCGCAAACCGCTGTCGCATCCTTGACGCGCATCCCGTTCCCCCTGTTTGATCGATCGCATCTGCACGATCCAGCCGCGAGGGTGCCGCGAGATGTCCACCAATACAAGCGCTGACGCTGCCGACCCCGCCCCGGGGCGCGCGGAATGCGCCCCAACCAGATCGCGACGGGCTGAACTGGAACAGGCCTACCGCAAGGCGCGGTACTGCGTGGAGACCGCGGACGGTTCATGGGTGCTGCGCATCGACCGAGCGGCCGATGAGGTGGCGGCCTGGATGGCGGGGCATGGCACCCACCGCCTCGTCGTGCTGACCGCCTGCAACCCGGGCAGCCAGCCGCTCACCGAGGAAGAAAACCAGCAACGCCAGCAGCGGTTGGAGCGGGCCGTGACGGAACAGGGCCTGCGCGCCTGGCCGGCCTGCAACCGCGATCCCCTGGGCCACTGGCCGGACGAGCCGGGCCTGGCGATCGCGGACCTGCCCGAACACCTGCTCGCGCGCTGGCTGGAGACATTCGGCCAGAACGCCGCCGTGCTGCTGGAGCCGCCCGAACCGCCACGACTGGTCTGGAGGGCCGGACGGACCGGGCGTCCTGTGCCCCCGCCAGGGGATGCAGATTAGAGCGGCAGGCGCCCGCCCGAGGCGACCACGATCGTCGCCAGGCCGATCAGGGTATTGATCCCGACCAGGATGCGGATCTGCCCCAGGCGGCGCAGGCCTTCCTGGGCGTCATCCGCGGCAATGGCCTGGCGCATGCGGCGAAACGGCGCGAAGAACACATGGGCGAAGATCGCCATCATGATCAGACCCAGCAGCAGCATGGTATGCACGCTGGGGTGGACGTCGCCCATGCCGCCGAACACGCCGAAGATCATGTAGAAGCCGGTCGCCAGGATCACCAGCACCGAGGCCCAGACCCACGGGAAGAAACGGGCGAACACGCCCTCCCAGAGCTTCAGCCGGGGCATGCCCTCGAGCTGCTGCCCCGCCACCGGGCGCAGGAACATGTAGGCGAAGAACATGCCGCCCACCCAGATCACCACCGCCAGTACATGCAGCACATTCGCCAGTGCGTATCCCGTCATTGCCTGCTTCCTCTGTGTCGTTGTCCGTGTGCCGCGCAGTGTATCCGTCCGCGCCCCGGTCTGCCGAGTCCGCGGACACCCCACACGAGCGTCCGGATCAGTAGAATGGCGCCATCCGCGACAATCTATCCGGCCGAACAAGGAGCCCGCATGTCCCGCGAGATCATCCAGACCGATAACGCCCCGGCCGCCATTGGCCCCTATTCCCAGGCCGTGCGCGCCGGCGACACCCTGTACCTGTCGGGCCAGATCCCGCTGGATCCGGCCACCATGGAACTGGTGGGCGGCGGCATCGAGGACCAGATCCGCCAGGTATTCGCCAATCTCCAGGCCGTCCTGGAGGCCGCGGGCGCGAGCACCGCGGACATCGCCAAGCTGAACATCTTCCTGACCGACCTGACCCACTTCCCGCTAGTCAACGAAATCATGGGCGAGGTCTTCGGCGAGCCCTACCCGGCACGCGCCGCGATCGGCGTGGCCGCCCTGCCCAAGGGCGCCCAGGTGGAGATGGATGCCATCGCCTGGTGCCCGCGCGGCTGAGCAGCCGACGCGAGCCCCGTCGGTGGACCTGCAGGCCCCGCTGACCACCCTGAAGGGCGTCGGCCCGGCGGTGGCCGAGCGCCTGGAACGCCTGGGCCTGGTACAGGCCGGGGACCTGCTGTTCCACCTGCCCCTGCGCTTCGAGGACCGCACCCGGCTGACCCCGATCGCCGCGCTGCGCCCGGGCCTGGCCGCGCTGTTCGAGGGCCGCGTCACCCATGCCGAGGTGGTGCACCGCCGCCGGCGCATGCTGGTGGTCACCCTGGCCGACGACCAGGCACAGATCCTGCTGCGCTTCTTCCACTTCGGCGCCAACCAGCAACGGCGCCTGGGACCCGGCACGCGCATCCGCGCCTTCGGCGAGCCGCGCGGCCTGCCCGGGGCGCTGGAATGCGTGCATCCGGAGCTCCAGACCGTGGGGGATACCCCGCCCGCGCTGGAATCGCACCTGACCCCGATCTACCCGACCACCGAGGGCATCTCGCAGAAGCTGCTCCGCCAGCTGGTCGCACACGCCCTGCCGGGCATGCAGGCCCTGCCCGATCTGCTGCCGGAGCTGTCCCGCCAGGGCCTGCCCGGGCTGCACGCCGCGCTGGAACAGCTGCACCATCCCCCGGCGCGGGCCGATGCCCTGGGCGAACTGGATACCGCGGAGAACCGCAGCCCGGCGCGCACCCGCCTGGCGCTGGAGGAGCTGTGCGCCCACCAGCTCGCACGCATGCAGCAAAGCCGGACACCACGGGACGCGCGCGGCGCCCCGGTCATCCAGCCGCCCGGGGCGCTGTGGCAGCAACTTCGCGAACAGCTTCCGTTCGCGCCGACCGGCGCGCAGGAACGCGTGACCGCCGAGATCTTCGCCGACCTGGCGCGACCGCAACCGATGAACCGGCTGGTGCAGGGAGATGTGGGCTCGGGCAAGACCCTGGTGGCAGTCGCGGCCGCACTGGCCGCGGTGGAGGCCGGCTTCCAGGTCGCCTTCATGGCCCCCACGGAGCTGCTGGCGCGCCAGCACGGGCGCAACCTCGCCCAGTGGCTGGAACCGCTGGGGATTGCGATCGCCTGGCTGGGCGGACGCCAGACCGCGAGCGAACGCGGCCAGCTGCTCGCCGAGCTGGCCGCGGGCCAGCGGCAGGTCGCCATCGGGACCCACGCCCTGTTCCAGGAGGAGGTCCGCTTTCACCACCTGGGGCTTGCGATCATCGACGAGCAGCACCGCTTCGGCGTCCACCAGCGCATGGCCCTGCGCGACAAGGGCAACGGGTACATGCCGCACCAGCTGATCATGACCGCCACGCCCATCCCGCGCACCCTGGCCATGGCCCTGTATGCGGAACTCGCCAGCTCGGTGATCGACGAGCGCCCGCCCGGGCGCACGCCGGTACGCACCGCGCTGATCAGCCACGAGCGCCGCGACGAGGTCATCGAGCGCATCCGCGCCGCCTGCGGCTCCGGCACCCAGGCCTACTGGGTCTGCCCGCTGGTGGAGGAGTCGGAACAACTGGAGGCGGAATCCGCCGAGGCCACCGCCGAACGCCTGCGCGAGGCGCTGCCGGAATTGACCATCGGCCTGGCCCACGGACGCATGAAGGGCCCCGAGCGCGACGCGGTGATGGAGCGCTTTCGCGCGGGGGCAATCGACCTGCTGGTCGCCACCACGGTCATCGAGGTCGGCGTGGACGTACCCAACGCGAGCCTGATGATCATCGAGAACGCCGAGCGCATGGGACTCTCGCAGCTGCACCAGTTGCGCGGCCGGGTCGGGCGCGGCAATACCGCCTCCGCCTGCGTACTGCTCTACCGCCCGCCACTGGGCGAGACCGCGCGCGAGCGCCTGGAGGCGATGCGCCGCACCGACGACGGCTTCGAGATCGCCGAGGTGGACCTGAAACTGCGGGGGCCGGGAGAACTGCTGGGCACGCGCCAGACCGGCGATCGCAGCTTCCGCGTCGCCGACTGGACCCGCGACCAGGACCTGCTGGACGAGGCCACCACACTGGCCGCACGAATCGAGAACGACCCAGCCCGCGCCGGCGCCCTGATCGAACGCTGGCTGGGCAGCGCCACCCGCTACGCCACCGTGGGGTAGGAATTCACCACGAAGCCCACGAAGGCACGAAGGAGGTCAACTTCAAGAGCGGTTTGAACCACCGAGGACACAGAGAAACATCAGGATTGCGGAGGAGTAGCACCAATGATCAGTGCACCGACAGGGATGCAGATCCCGGCAATCCCGGCACCCTTGAATGATCTTCTTTTCTCCTTGTCCTCCGTGCCCTCTGTGGTGAAATGCCCTTGACCTTCTTCGTGCCTTCGTGCGCTTCGTGGTCGAAACATCCCTCAGGGCCTCAGGAGCGGACCCTCGACGGCGTCGCGGGCATCGCGGCCGGCGAGCTGCTCGATCAGGGTCAGGGCGAAGTCCATCGCGGCGCCCGGGCCGCGGCCCGTGATCAGGCGGCCGTCCACCTCCACCGGGGCGCCGGTGGACGGGATTCCGACGTCGTCCAGCGCGCCGGTGAACGCCGTCACGCGCCGGCCTTCCAGCAGGCCGGCCTCGGCCAGCGCCTTGGGTCCGGCGCAAACCGCCGCCAGGTAGCCGTCGCGCTCGGCCTGCGCCCGCAGGAGTCCCTGCACCCGGGCATCGTCGCGAAGGTGATTGGCCCCCGGCAGGCCACCCGGCAGGACGATCAGGTCAAAGGCCGCATCCAGCACCTGGTCCAGGGTGGTATCCGGCTGGATGACTGTTCCGCGCGAGCAGGTCACCGGCCCGGACTCCAGCCCGGCCACGGTGACCTCGAATTGCGCGCGTCGCAGCAGGTCGATGATGGTGACTGCCTCCAGTTCCTCGGCCCCGGCAGCCAGGGGCACCAGTACGTTCGGCATCGGTTCTCCGTCGATCGCGACCCCGCCGCGCTCAGCGGCGGTTGTAGAAGTTCAGGCCCTTCAGCAGGTTCAGCGCCTCGCTCAGGCCGTAGTCGCGCTCGGCCAGGGCCTCGCCATTGTCCTCGTCATCCGCATCCACCGACTCCGGCAGACCGTCCCGGCCCATGCGGGCGCCGCCGTTCTCGCTGTCACTGCGCTGCACCACCAGTTGCTGCAGGCGGATGTCCGGCTCGATCCCGTCCTCGTTGATCGCGCGACCCTCGGGCGTGAAGTAGCGCGCGGTGGTCAGCTTGATCCCGGTGTTCTGGGTCAGCGGCAGGATGGTCTGTACCGAGCCCTTGCCGAAGGTGTTCTGGCCCATGACGACGGCCCGCTTGTGGTCCTGAAGCGCGCCCGCCACGATCTCCGAAGCCGAGGCCGAACCGCGATTGACCAGCACCACCATCGGCGCGCCCTTGAGCACGTCGCCCGGCGAGGCCTGGTAACGGAACTGCGAGTCCTCCAGACGGCCCTCGGTGTAGACGATGAGGCCGTCCTCGAGGAACGCGTCCGAGACTCCCACGGCCCCGTTCAGGATGCCGCCCGGGTTGTTGCGCAGGTCCAGCACCAGACCCTTCAGCTCGCCCTGCTCCTGCAGGTCCTCGACCGCCCGCACGAGATCGCGCGCGGTGCGCTGCTGGAAGTTGCTGATGCGCACATAGCCAAATCCGTCCTCCAGGATCTCGGAGCGCACGCTCTGCACCTGGATCACATCCCGGGTGATGGTGATCTCCATCGGCCGGTCCTCGCCATCGCGCAGCACGGTCAGGGTGATGTCCGACCCTTTCTCGCCGCGCATCTTGGCGACCGCGTCGGACAGCGACATGCCCTTCACCGACTCGCCGTCCAGGCGGATAATCAGATCACCGGCCTCGATCCCGGCACGGCTGGCGGGGGTGTCGTCGATCGGCGCGATGACCTTGACGAACCCGTCTTCCATGCCCACCTCGATCCCCAGGCCACCGAACTCGCCGGAGGTGCCGACCTGCATGTCCTCGAAGTCCTGTTCGTCCAGGTAGGCCGAGTGCTGGTCCAGACCGGACAGCATCCCCTGGATCGCGTTGTCCAGCAGGTCCTTGTCGTCGACCTCGGTGACGTAATTGCGCTTGATGCGCATGTACACGTCGGTGAAGCGCTGCAGATCCTCCACCGGCAGGGCGGATTGCGCGCCATTGTCGCGGTCGGCGTAGACGGCCACCGAGACACTCAGCATGACCCCTACGACCAGTCCGACGATCAGGGCGTATCCGGTGCGACAAGACTTGCTCATTACCTTTCCTCGTTACGTGAGGTGATCAGTGTGAGGATGGTAGCACCGGCAATGTGATGGGCGCCTGAATGCAGGCGCTCCATCCGCCTTTTGCCGGACCCCGGTCTCACTTCTCTCTGTCTACTGAGAGGGCCACCAGCCCTCGGGGTTCAATGGTCCGCCGTTATGCCGGATCTCGAAGTAGAGCCCGGGCGCGATCGCCTCGCTGCCCGCGCCGGCCACGGCCAGTTGCTCGCCGGCGCCCACCGTTGCCCCTTCCGCCACCAGGATCTCCTCCACATTGGAGTACAGCGTCAGGTAGCGCTCGCCGTGATCCACGATCACCAGGAAACCGTAGCCCTGCATCCAGTCGGCGTAGACCACCTGCCCGTAGTGCACCGCGCGCACCGCCGCGCCGTTCTCGACCTCCAGCACCGTGCCGCGCCAGCGCGAGCGCAGGCGGCTGCCACGGGAATCATTGAAGCTGCGGATCACCCGGCCGTCGGCCGGCCGCGGGAGTTCGCCCTGCAGCTCGGCGAAGGCCACGTCGAGTTGCGCGGGGGCGGAGTCCCCGGGGGCCTCGGCGCGCGCTGCGCTGCGCGCCTCGACCTCCTCGATCACTGCCTCCAGCGTCTCCGCGTTGCGCTGCAGGCGTTCCAGCTCCAGCGCCTCGTCCTCGATGGCCGCCTCCAGTTCCGCCATGGCCTGGCGCTGGCGCGCCTCTTCGCGTTCCAGGTCCGCGACCGCGGCGCGCGCCTGTTCCTCCTGTTCCGCCAGGACCGCGCGTTCCCGCGCCAGGGCCTCGCGCTCCGCCTCCAGCCCCTCGATCCGGTCGCGCAACGACTCCAGCGCCTGCTCCCGGGCCTCGCGGATACGCACGGCGAACGCCACCTGATGGCGATCGTCCCCGCCCTGACCGTTCAGGCGCCCGACGTGGCGTTCGCGCTGCCACTGGTCGCGCACCAGCCGGGCCGCCGCGCGGCGTTCCGTCTCCAGGTGCTCCCGGGCCTCTTCCACCCGCGCCTCCTGGTCGGCGACGACCGCCTCCTGGCGCGAACGCGCCTGCGCCAGCTCGCGCAACTCGCGGCGCGAGTCCTCGGTCCCGCGCGCGGCATCCGCCAGCAGGGCCTCCAGTTCCTGCAAGGCCGCGTAGCGCTCCTCCTGGGTGCGTTCCAGGTCCTGGATCGCCTCGCGGGTCTCGCGCAGTTCGGCCTCGGGTTCCAGCGCCAGGGCCCCCGGGGCCAGCAGCAGACCGGCCAGTACCGCGCACCAGAACGGGGCACGGAGGCCATATGGATGACTCAGGATTGCGCAGATTCGCATATCGGGGTACGTTTAGGTTCTTATATTCTGACCCGGTTGCGAGGATTTCCCTCGCTCGCAAGAGAGGTATGCCGTGAGCCACGAAACGGTTGAAGACGATCTGTCCGTCGAAGACGGCCTGATGTCCCAGGACGAGGATATCGAACGGGCCTCGCGCTCGCTCAAGGCCATGTCCCACCCGCTGCGCCTGAAGATCCTCTGCATTCTCGGCGATCGCGAAATCAGCGTACAGGAAATCGTCGACCAGGTCGGGACCTCGCAGAGCAACATTTCGCAGCACCTGGGCATCCTGCGCGACAAGGGCATCCTCGCCACGCGCAAGGATGCCAACCGGGTCTACTACCGCGTGGGGGACTCCCGGACCCTGCGCCTGATCGGTATGATGCAGGACGTTTTCTGCAGTTCCTGACAATCACCCCTCCGATCCGGTCTCCCGAATGCTTGAACGCCTGCCCGAATTTCTCGCCAATCACCCGATCCTGACCGGCGCCCTGCTGGCGGTGATCGGGATGATCCTGTTCGTCGAACTCCGACGCCTGAACCGCAAGTACCGCTCCCTGTCGCCGGCCGAGGCGGTGCGCGTGATCAACCAGGACGACGCCCTGGTGCTGGACGTGCGCGAGGACAGCGAAGTCGCGGCCGGCCGCATCGGCGGCGCCAAGCACATCCCGCTGGGCAGCCTGAAAAAGCGCATGGGCGACATCGAGAAGTACAAGGACAAGCCCGTGGTGGTCTACTGCCGCAGCGGCAACCGTTCCGCCAGTGCCGCGCAGCAGCTTACCGCGGCCGGGTTCCAGGACGTGGTCAACCTGCAGGGCGGCATCCAGGCCTGGCAGTCGGCCAACATGCCCGTCAAGAAGAAGTAATGCAGTTCGAGGTCTACTCCAGCGGGCGCTGCCCGTTCTGCCTGCTGGCCCGGCGCCTGCTCAACCAGCGCGGCTACCCGTTCGCGGAATACGCCGTCGACCGCGAACCGGGCCTGCGTGCCGAGATGGAGCAACGCGCCGACGGCCGCACCTCGGTCCCGCAGATCTTCCTCGGCGAGACCCACATCGGCGGCTTCGACGAACTGCAGGCGATGGACAGCAGTGGCGAGCTGGCGCGCCTGGCCGCCGCGGCAGGGGTCGAGCCGACAGCCGCCGGCAGTCCCGGATAACCGGCAGCGCCCGCACCACCGGGCAGCGCTTCCGGCCACCGCACCCGCAAGGCGCGCGCACCCCCTTATAATGCCCCGATTCAAGACGACTGCGAGATAGAACACCATGGCTGAAGAGAACTCCCCCAACAGCGGCAACGGCGCGGCCCAGGGCGAACAGAACGACCGCCCCGATTTCTCCATTCAGAAGGTCTTCATCAAGGACCTCTCGTTCGAGGCGCCGGACTCCCCCGAGGTGTTCATGCGCGAGTGGAAGGGCGAGACCAACATCCAGCTGAACACCAACGCACGCCCGATCGACGAGGCCGCCGGGGCCTTCGAAGTGGAACTGGGCCTGACCGTGACCACCGAGTCCGACGGCAAGACCGCCTACCTGGTGGAGATCAAGCAGGCGGGCGTCTTCATCGTGCGCAACTTCCCCGAGGACCAGCGCAATCACCTGCTGGGCGCCTACTGCCCCAACGTGCTGTTCCCGTTCGCCCGCGAAACCGTCGCCGACCTGGTCCTGAAGGGCGGCTTCCCGCAGCTGCTGCTGCAGCCGGTGAATTTCGAGTCGCTGTACGCCCAGCACCTCCAGGAGCAGAAGCAGCAGGCCGGCGGCGAGCAGACCGCGCCCAGCCAGCAGGCCTGACGCCAGGCCCCCGAAGGACCTGGCGTACCGACGCGAGCGCGTACATGAAGCATGGGGTTTCCTAGGATGCGCATCGCGGTCCTCGGCGGCGGCTGCTGGGGCACGGCGCTGGCCCTGCATGCGGCGCGGCTGCATGCCGACGTGGCCCTGTGGGTACGCGGCGATGACACCGCCGCGCGCCTGCAGGCCGAGCGCGAGAATGCCCGCTACCTCCCCGGCCACCGCTTCCCGGACAACCTCCGCGTCAGCGCCGACCCCGCGATCGTCGACGGCCGCGATCTGGTCCTGATCGCCGTCCCCTCCGGCGCCTTCCGCGCGACCCTGCGCTGGCTGGCCCCGCGGCTGGCGCGCGGACAGGTGGTGGCCTGGGCCACCAAGGGCCTGGAGACCGCCACCGGCGCCTGGCTGCACGAGATCGCCGAGCAGGAACTGGGTCCGGAACACCCGCCCGCCCTGATCTCGGGCCCCTCCTTCGCCGCCGAGGTCGCGCAGGAGCAACCGACCGCGCTGTCCGTGGCCTCCACCGACGAAGGCCATATGGATCGCCTGGTGGAGGCGCTGCACGGGCGTTCCCTGCGTCTGTACCGCAACACCGACGTCATCGGCGTGGAGCTCGGCGGGGCCCTGAAGAACGTGCTGGCGGTGGCCACGGGCATCGCCGATGGCGCCGGGTTCGGCGCCAATGCCCGCGCCGCCCTGATGACCCGGGGGCTGGCCGAGATCCAGCGCTTCGGCGCCGCGGTGGGCGCCCGCCCTGCCACCCTTACCGGCCTCTCCGGGCTGGGTGACATGATCCTCACCTGCACCGACAACCAGTCGCGCAACCGCCGCCTGGGGCGGATGCTGGGCGAGGGGTTGGACCTCGAGACCGCCCGCGCACGGGTCGGCCAGTCGGTGGAGGGCGTGGAGACGGCCCGGGTCGCCGTGGTGCGGGCCGAGGCACTGGAGGTGGAGATGCCGATCTGCGCCGAGGTACACGCCGTGCTCTACCAGGGCCGCCCGGTGCGCGACACCGTGCGCCGCCTGCTGGAACGCGACCCCACGCGCGAAGAGGGCTGACGCAGCGCCGGTAAAACCCTCGCGCGGCACCCGCACAATCGCCCCGCGCCCCGGGTTGCGGCTACCGTGGCGCTACACGTGAACGCAACGGAGGCAGGGATGAGCAAGGCCTGGAAGGAACTGGACCTGGAGGGCGGCGGCCTGCAGTCCGTCAATGCCAAGCTCGCCAGCGAGATGCGCACCCGGCCCGCGGCCTACGCCGCGTGGGTCCTGTTCCCGCTGGGCCTGCACCGCTTCTACCTGCGCGAACCGCTGGGCGGCGCCGGCTTCCTGGCGCTCACCGCGATCACCCTGGCTCTGGCCTTTTTCCTACCCGCCCTCTGGTGGCTGCTACCCCTGGGCGCCGGTGTGCTGTGGGCGCTGGTGGACCTGTGGTGGATCGACCGCCGGGTCACCGACTACAACAAGGAACTGCGCAAGCAGGTCTTCCTGCGCAAGGGACACAAGCCGCCGCAGGACTACCGCGGCCGCTACACCAGCGACGAGGATGCCCGCCGCGAACTGCAGGAGTATCAGCGCATCAAGGACGCCGAAAAGCCGGGCCAGTCCGGCCAGGCCGGCGCCAGCGACCGTGACCGCGACGTGGGCGGCAAGCGGCGCATGCCCAGCTTCAACGAGCAGGAAGCCATGCTGCGCCAGATGCGCAAGGACCGGGGCGAAGGCGGCGACAACGGCTGACGCCGGCGCACCGCCAGCCCGGATCAGTTGTCGCCGGGGCGCCACACGCCGCTGGCTTCCTGCGGCGGCGGCGCGGCCTGCTTGCGACTCTCCACGTCCACGAACACCGACTCGGTGAACTGCGACAGCTGCTTCAGGTATTCCTTGCGCTCGTTCACCGACTCCGGCATCTGCGCGACCATGAACCCGGTAATGGCGCTCAGGTACTGGACGGCCACGATGGGCTGTTGCGCCTTCGGATCCACCTCGGTCAGCACCTCCTGGACCTTCTGGATCAGCTCGCCGGACAACTGCAGGGTATCGCTCATGGGGCTTCTCTCGCGGTTCGGTTGACGATGGGCGCACAGGCTACGGCAAGCCCCGCCCACCCGAAAGTGGGCGCAGGATGCGCGGGCCTTTCTCCTCTACCCACCGCCCATTTTGTTTACCACGAAGCGCACGAAGGCACGAAGAAAGGCAACTTCAAGAGCGATTTGAACCACAGAGGACACGGAGGACACTGAGAACATCAGGGTTGGACGGAAGCGTGTGTCGATCGGCCTGCAGCGATCCACGTGGTCCCTCGTCATGCACGGCCCTTGGCTTGTTTTCTCCGTGTCCTCCGTGCCCTCTGTGGTGCAACGATTTTGCCCTTCTTCGTGCCTTCGTGGGCTTCGTGGTGAAAACTCGAGGCACAGGTCAGGAGCGCCGGGGTACGTCGTCCTCGTCGCGGGCCTCGGGGGCGTCGTCGTCTACGTCGAAGTCCTCGTGGACGCGGTCCGGCGGGATGGTCCACGGCTCGCTGGGCGCGACCGTGTGCTCGCCCGGACGCGGCGCGTAGCGCTCGTCCTCCAGACCGCGCATCAGCCCGACCACCATCATCAGCATCACCAGCGAGAACGGCAGCGCCGCCAGGATGACCGCGTTCTGCAGGACCTCCAGCCCGCCGGCCAGCAGCAGGACCCCGGTCACCAGCCCGATCATCGCCCCCCACAGGATCAGGTGGATCGCCCGATGCTCGGTGGATCCATGGGCCAGCAGGGTATTGATGACCACGATCCCGGCATTCGCGGAGGTCAGCAGGTAGGTCGCAATAAGGATCGTGATCAGAATCGCCCCCGTCTTCGCAATCAGCCAGGGCTCCAGGGTCTCCATGGTGGCGAAGGTCGCCATGGTCAGGTCCTCGGACACGCGCTCGGCGATATTGGCGATGCCCTCGACCTCGGCATGCAAAGCGGTGCCGCCCAGCAGCGCGAGCCAGAAGAAGGTGATCAGGGTGGGCACCAGCAGCACGCCCATCACGAACTCGCGCAGCGTGCGGCCGCGCGAGATGCGCGCGATGAACAGCCCGACGAACGGCGCCCAGGCCAGCCACCAGCCCCAGTAGAAGACCGTCCAGTCGGCATGCCACTCGTCCATATGGTGGGCGTGGGTGTACAGCGAGAGCCCCAGCAGGTTCTGCAGGTAGCTGCCGCTGGACTGCACGACCAGGGCCAGCAGGTACTGGGTCGGCCCTGCGACCAGCAGCAGTCCCAGCAACGCGACACTGAGCCAGAGGTTGGCCTGGCTGACCCGCTGCACCCCGGCCTGCATCCCGGTCACCACGGACACGATCGCAATCACGGTCAGCAGCGCGGTCAGCATCAGCAGTCCGCGGTCCCCCTCCAGGGAGATCCCAACGGTGTGCGCGAGTCCGGACTCCAGTTGCTGGATCCCCAGGCCCAGCGTCGTCGCGATCCCGAAGACGGTGGCGATGATCGCCAGCAGGTCGACCAGGTCCCCCGGCCAGGTGTGACTGTACTTGCCGATCAGCGGGTGCAGGGCCGAGCGCAGGGCCAGCGGCTGGCCCTTGCGGAACCCGAAGTAGGCCAGGATCAGGGCCAGCAGGGCGAACACGCCCCAGGCATTCAGACCCCAGTGGAAATAGGTCAGGACCATGGACATGTCCGCGGCCGCGGCCCGGTCGCCATTATCGATCAGGAACGGGTTCCCGCCGTAGTGCGACAGCGGCTCGGCCACCGCCCAGAACAGAAGCCCCACGCCCATGCCTGCAGCGAACAGCATCGACAGCCATGACAGGGTGGTGAACTCGGGAACCTCGTCGTCATGCCCCAGGCGCACGTTCTTGTAGCGCCCGACCCCGAGCCAGACCACGATCACCAGGAAGAAGGCCATGACGACCACGTAGTACCACTCCAGCAGCGGCGTCACGAAGGTACGCGCATCGCCCACCACCGCACCCAGCTGCTCGGTGCGATACACCCCCAGCAAGGCGATGATTACCACCAGGATCAGCGCGAGCGGCGCGACACGCGGATTCAGGCCCTTGAATGGGCCACGGGTGGCAACGTTGTACATCGGGTGTCCTTTGGCTTGAGTGGGGGCGCGCCGGACCGCACGCCCCCGATGTGCGCTCAGGTACCGGTGGCACCCGCCGGCGCGGCACGACAATCCGTGCGGAAATCCTGAATGACCTGATGCACGAACGCCAGCTTGGCGATGGCGGTGGCCGTCAGCACAAAGGGATAGACATGCGGATGGCCCATGCTGCGGTTGAGGCTGTTGAGGGCGCTGACCAGCGGCAGCCAGTGCTCCATCAGCACATCGAAATCCGCCGCGGCATAGGCATCGAAGGCCGGTGCATCGGCCTGCGCGCCCAGCCGTGCCGACGGGCCGGCACCGGGCACGATGTCCATGTTGTAGGCGGACGCCGTATCCAGGGTATCCACGATGTGCAGGTAGTGGGCCCAGGTCTCGGCCCAGTCCTCCCAGGGATGGGAACTGGCATAGGCGGAGACGAACGAGGCCTGCCATTCGGCGGGCGGCCCCTCGGCATAATGGCGTCGCAGGGCTTCGTCATAGTCCGCGCGCTCGTCGCCGAAGCACTCGCGGAAGGCGGCGTGCCAGGGGGTATCGCGGATCAGGCGGTCCCAGTAGTAGTGCGCGGACTCGTGGCGGAAATGGCCGAGGATCGTGCGATAGGGTTCGGCCATCGCCTCGCGCATGCGCTCGCGGACCGCCGGGTCGGCCTCGGCGATATTCAGGGTAATGAGTCCGTTCGCATGACCGGTGACCACGCCACCGCCCTCGCGGAACTCGGGGGCCGTGTCGGCCAGGAAGTCGAATGCGATCCCCTTGGGATCATCACGGCGCGGCACCACCGGCAGACCCAGACGCAACAGCCCGTAGACCAGGCGCCGCTTCTCCGTCTCCAGGCGCTCCCACAGGCGCGCATTCCCGGGGACACTCAGGTCGGGTATGGTCCGATTTAGGCGGCAGGCCACGCAGAACGGGTCGGCGTCGCCATGCGGCACCATCCAGTTGCAGATCGCGTCCACCGCGTAGTGGCGACACTGGCGGTACAGCGCCCCGTCCGGCTCGTCCGCCACGCGCCACAATCCGCCGGGCACCGGGTGCCCGCGGGCATCCGTGGCCTCTCCTGCCGGCGCCAGGGCCGACACCTCCAGACGATCCGGGAGAAACCCCAGCCGGTGACCACAGCGTGTGCAGTAGGTGTTGTCGAAATACACCCCCTGCCCACAGAACTCGCACTCGAACAACTGCATCGCGTTCCCCGTTGAACCGCCCGCCCGCTCAAAGCGCGGCCGGGTTGCCCCAGACTACGCCGATTCCGCTGCCCCGTCGCGGTGCAGAGGCCGCCGCGGCGCGGCCATTACCGATCCTCCACCCGGGACAGGAGTTCCTCGACCCGCTCCAGCGCCAGCGGATGCGACAGGATGCCGGCATGCGTGGTCGCCACACCGAAGACCGAGGCCGCCTCGCGCTGGGCCGGCGGGTGCAGCATGCTGGCCAGCGTGACCACCCCGTCCGCGGTCGCGCGCGCCCCCCCTTCGCCGCGCTGGTAGCCGAACACCAGATGCATCTCGGTTGCCCCCGCACCCGGAAGCGGAAACAGGCCTTCCAGGAAATCGCTGCCCGGCGCCATGTCGCGCCAGGCCGGGATCACAACCGGCGAGCGATCCACCCCCTGCTGCGCCCGCTCGTGCCCGGCCCAGGGCGTGGACAGGGTGATCATGACAGGCACCGGTGCCGCCGCCTCGCGCCGGGCGCGCTCGTTCAGGAAACCCCGGGCCACCAGCCCGCCCATGCTGTGCGCCACCACCGGCAGCGACTTGACCCCGTGACGCACTTCCAGTTCCTCCACCACCTGTGCCAGATGCGCTGCCGCCGACTGCAGTGGCAAACCGGAGGCGTAATAGTAGAACCACGGCTGATAACGCTCGCGGTCCAGAACCTCCAGCAGCCCGGCAAAGTCCCGCGGCGAGCCGTTCATCCCGTGCACGAACAGCACCGGCGTCCGCGTCGGGTCATGGGGCTCGAGGAAATACACGCCCGCGTAACCGTCCATCACGAAGTCCAGGGGTCGCCATTGGCTGCCCCGCGCCACCTCGGACGCAAAACGCGGGTCATCCAGATGAGTAATCGCGCCGAAGGCGGTCACCCGCCCCAGGCTCAGCGGCAGATCGCTGGCGCCCTCGGCACCCACCAGGCCGCGCGTTGCCGGCAGCGCAACCGGGTGGGTCAGGCGATGGTCCCCGTTCACGCGGATCTCGATCCCGGTCAGCCGCCCGCCGGGGCCACAGTCCAGCGCCTCGCCACCGGCCACATACTGGACCGAGGCACCGGCGGGCTGGGCCCGATCACCCTCTTCGTCGCGGAAGGCCAGCACGCGGTAGCGACCCGGCTCCAGGCCGAAGAACCAGCTCCCGCCCTGGGCGCTGACGACGTGATCCACCGGCTCGGGCACCCCGGCACCCGCGACCGGCTCGCGGAATACCGCCACCACATAGGGCCCCGTCCGACCGGCCTCGGACGCCGTCGCGTCCGGCCCCACCGTGCCGCTGATCACACAGGCCCCGCCCATGCGCGCAAGCTGTTCGCGCGCATCCAGCAGCGAACACCCCGCCAGCGCGAACCCCAGCGCCAGGACCGCAACCAACCGTACCACCGTCATCACGAACATCCCGTTCCGTCCTTCCTGCCCCCGAGTGTAGCGGTCCGCGCCGAGCGACTCGCCCCGCGCGCCGGATTTCAATCCGGGCGGTCCCGGTCTCCGGACCGCGGATCGTGCCGCGCGTAGCTCGCCGCCTCCATCTCGACCACCTCCACGGTGATCACCGCCTCCCCGACCCGGTCCTGCAGGGCGCGCAGGACCGCCTCGCTCAGCGCCTGGCGCTGCGCCAGCGAACGTCCGGACTTGAGACTCACCTCGACATGCACGAAGGGCCGCACCGCACCCCCGACCCGATACTGCGCCACCGGGTGGGCGCGCACCTTGATATGCGATTCGGGGAACAGCCCCGATGCGTGCGCCGCCTTATGCACGGCGTCCAGCCAGACGGCCACCTCCGGCCCCGCGGCCAGGTCCTGCGAGTATTCGACGATCAGATGCGGCATACCCAAAGCTCCCTCGGCGTGCGCGGCGCGGCTCGCAGGCCGCATTGCGCCGGGTCCGCAATGGTGTCGCAACACGGACCCGGCATGAAAAAGGCCCGCTCGGGGCGGGCCTTGTCACGGGTGCAGGATAGCGGACGGATCAGGCCGCGGCCGCCGCCCGGGTGAAGGCCAGCTGCTCGCCGGCCATGTCCACCTCGATGGTATCGCCGGGGCCGAACTCGCCGGCCAGCAGCGACTGTGCCAGCGGGTTCTCCAGCTGGGTCTGGATCGCCCGCTTGAGCGGGCGCGCCCCGTAGACCGGGTCGAAGCCCGCGGCCCCCAGGTGATCCAGCGCGGCGTCGGTGATGGTCAGGCCCAGGTCATGCTCTTCCAGCCGCTTGCGCAGGTACTGCAGCTGGATATCGGCGATCGCGCGGATCTGTTCGCGCTCCAGCGGATGGAACACCACCACGTCGTCCACCCGGTTGATGAACTCGGGACGGAAGTGCTGCCCGACGATCTCCATCACCGCGCCCTTCATCGCCGCGTAGTTCTCCTCGCCGGCCATCTCCTGGATTTGCTGCGAGCCCAGGTTGGAGGTCATCACGATCACCGTGTTGCGGAAGTCCACGGTGCGGCCATGCCCATCGGTCAGGCGCCCGTCATCCAGCACCTGCAGCAGCACGTTGAAGACATCCGGGTGCGCCTTCTCGACCTCGTCGAGCAGGATCACGGAGTACGGCTTGCGGCGCACGGCCTCGGTCAGGTAGCCGCCCTCCTCGTAGCCGACGTAGCCCGGGGGCGCCCCGATCAGCCGCGCCACGGAGTGCTTCTCCATGAACTCGGACATGTCGATGCGCACCATCGCCTCTTCGGTGTCGAACAGGAACCCGGCCAGCGCCTTGGTCAGCTCGGTCTTGCCCACGCCGGTCGGGCCGAGGAACAGGAACGAGCCGTTCGGGCGGTTCGGGTCGGACAGGCCCGCCCGCGAGCGGCGGATGGCGTTGGCCACCGCGCGCACCGCCTCGGACTGGCCGACCACGCGGTCACCAATGGCCTCTTCCATGCGCAGCAGCTTGTCCTTCTCGCCCTCCAGCATCTTGGAGACCGGGATGCCGGTCCAGCGCGAGACGACCTCGGCGATCTCCTCGTCGGTGACCTTGTTGCGCAGCAGCTGGGTCTCCTGGCTCTCCATCTCGTGAGCCATGGCGAGGGACTTCTCCAGGTCCGGGATACGGCCGTACTGCAGTTCCGACATGCGCGACAGATCCCCGGCGCGGCGGGCCGTCTCCAGCTCGGTACGGGCGCGCTCGAGCTCTTCCTTCAACTGGGCCGCCCCGGAGACCGAGGCCTTCTCGGACTTCCACACTTCTTCCAGGTCGGAGTACTCGCGCTCCAGGCGTTCGATCTCCTCCTCCAGCGTGCCCAGGCGCTTCTTCGAGGCGTCGTCGGATTCCTTCTTCAGGGCCTCGCGCTCGATCTTCAGCTGGATCAGGCGCCGCTCCAGCCGGTCCATGGACTCCGGCTTGGAGTCGATCTCCATGCGGATGCGCGAGCTAGCCTCGTCGATCAGGTCAATCGCCTTGTCCGGCAGCTGCCGGTCGGTGATGTAACGCTGCGACAGCTGTGCGGCGGCGACGATCGCCGGGTCGGTGATCTCGATCCCGTGGTGGACCTCGTAGCGCTCCTTCAGCCCGCGCAGGATGGCGATGGTGTCCTCCTGGGTGGGCTCGTCCACCAGCACCTTCTGGAAGCGGCGCTCCAGCGCGGCGTCCTTCTCGATGTTCTGGCGGTATTCGTCCAGCGTGGTCGCGCCGATGCAGTGCAGCTCGCCGCGCGCCAGGGCCGGCTTGAGCATGTTGCCGGCGTCCATCGCGCCCTCGGCCTTGCCCGCGCCCACCAGGGTGTGGATCTCGTCGATGAACAGGATCACGCGACCCTCTTCCTGCGACAGCTCCTTGAGCACGGACTTCAGCCGTTCCTCGAAATCGCCACGGTACTTGGCCCCCGCCAGCAACGCCCCCAGGTCCAGCGCGAGCACGCGCTTGTCCTTGAGCCCCTCCGGCACCTCGCCGTTGATGATGCGCTGCGCCAGGCCCTCGACGATCGCGGTCTTGCCGACCCCTGGCTCGCCGATCAGCACCGGGTTGTTCTTGGTGCGCCGCTGCAGCACCTGGATCGAGCGGCGGATCTCCTCGTCACGCCCGATCACCGGATCCAGCTTGCCCTGCTCGGCGCGCTCGGTGAGGTCGATGGTGTACTTGTCCAGGGCCTGGCGGTTCTCCTCGGCGTTCGGGTCGTCCACCTGGGCCCCGCCGCGCATGTCCTCCACGGCCTTCTCCAGGGAGTCCTTGTTGGCGCCAGCGTTGCGCAGCATCTCGCCGACACCGGCCTTCTCGTCGATCGCCGCGAGCAGGAACAGCTCGCTGGGGATGTACTGGTCCTTGCGCTCCTGGGCGAGCTTGTCGCAGACGTTCAGCATGCGCCCCAGGTCGTTGGAGACATGCACCTCGCCCGCGGCGCCTTCCACCTTCGGCAGGCGATCCAGCGCCTCGCCCAAAGCGGAGCGCAACTGGCGCACGTTGGCGCCGGCGCGGTCGAGCACGTGACGGATCGTGCCCCCCTCCTGGTCCAGCAGGGCCAGCAGCAGGTGGGACGGCTCGATGAACTGATGGTCGCGGCCAACCGCGAGCGACTGTGCGTCCGCGATGGCGGACTGGAATTTGGTGGTCAGGCGATCCATTCGCATTGGGAAACCCCTCGGTCGAATCTTGTTGAACTGACACCAACGTTGGGGACAATCCCCCCGGCTTCAAGGATAGACGCGCGGAAACCGCTAAGCGGGGCCAGAGCCGAGGCTCGCCGCGAAACCAGCGTCGGGGTGTATCCAGCGACTGCCACGGCCCCTGGAAGGGCCTCGCCGTGACGGGCACAAAGACACCGTCATCGCGAGGCGCGAAGCGCCGTGGCGATCGCCATGGACAGCCCCGGCGCCTGCCGCGAAACCCGTGTCGGGGTGCATCCAGCGACTGCCACGGCCCCTGGCAGGGCCTCGCAGTGACAGGTGGCTATCGCGCGGGGTCGGGGGCGAACCACACGAGCGTGCCCATGCGGCCGGTCGCTCCGTCGCGACGATAGGAATAGAAGGTCTCCGCCTCGGTGAAGGTGCAGCGGCCCCCGCCGGCGACCTGCGCCACACCGGCCCGCTGCAGCCGCTGGCGCGCCAGCCGGTAGAGATCCGCCAGCAGGCGCCCCCCGGCACCGGGCCGAAACGCGGCATCGGCCTCCGGATCCTGCGCCCGGAAGGCCTCGCGCACCTCGGGCCCGACCTCGAAGGCCTCCGGTCCGATGGCGGCCCCCATCCAGGCCTGGATTGGCACACCTGGACGCAGGCCCTTCAGCGCCGTGATCGTTGCCTCCAGCGCCCCATCGGCCAACCCGCGCCAGCCGGCATGGGCCACCCCGACCGCCGCGCCGTCCACTGTCGCCAGCACCACGGGCAGACAATCGGCGGTCTGCACGGCGCAGATCGCCCCCGGCCGGTCGCTGACCACCGCATCGGCCTCGGGCGTATCGCCCGCCTTCAACGCCGCCTGCAGGGCATCGGCGGTGATCACGGTCGTCCCATGGACCTGGCGCGGCCAGGCGATGGGCGCGGCGCACCCCAGGGACTGTTCCAGTCGGCGCCGGTTTTCCGCCACGTGATCCGGGGCATCGCCGGTATGCAGGGCCAGATTCAGCGCGGCCCAGGGCCCGGTACTGACGCCACCCGTCCGGGTCGTCTGCAGCGCTTGCACCCCGGCCGGGAGTTCCCCGGGCCCGGGTTTCAACAGCGGCAGGGCCTCAGACATCCCCGGCCTCCCGGGCATCGGCGCGCAGGGCCGCGAGCAGGGCCTCGAAATCCTCCGGCAGCGGGGCCTCGAAGGCGCAGGGCTCGCCCGTCTCCGGATGCTCGAACTCCAGGCGGGCCGCATGCAGGGCCTGGCGCTTGAAGGCCGCGACCGTCGCCTTCGCCGCTTCGCCCATGCCCTTCACCGGGCGCGGACGACCGCCGTAGGTCAGATCGCCCACGATCGGGTGGCGGATATGCGCCATGTGTACGCGGATCTGATGGGTGCGCCCGGTCTCCAGGCGCACGTTCAGCAGGGTGTGCGCGGGAAAGCGCTCGGCCACACGGTAATGCGTGACTGCGGGCTTGCCGGCCGCGGTCACGGCCTGGCGCTTGCGATCAACCGGATGACGCCCGATCGGCTCGTCGATGGTGGCCCCGCTGATCACTCGGCCCTGGACCAGGGCGCGGTACTCGCGGTGCACGCTGCGCGCCTGCAACTGGCGCACCAGGGCGGTCTGGGCCTCGGGCGTACGCGCGACCACCATCAGGCCGGTGGTGTCCTTGTCCAGGCGGTGGACCACCCCGGCGCGCGGCAGCTGCGCCAGCTCCGGGGCGTGGTGCAGCAGGGCATTGACCAGCGTGCCGTCGCGATGCCCGGCCGCCGGGTGGGCCACCAGCCCGGCGGGCTTGTTGACCACCAGCACCGCGGCGTCCTCGTACACGATGTCCAGCGCAATGGCCTCGGGCCGGGCCTCCAGCACCGGCGCCTCGGGCGCCGTCAGCTCGACCCGCTCGCCCCCGCGCACCGGCGTGCGCGGGCGGGGCGAGCCACCATCCACCCGCAGCGCGCCCTCCTTCAGCCACTGGGTCAGCTGGCTACGCGAATACTCCGGGAACAACCGCGCCAGCGCGGCATCCAGGCGCTGTCCCGCCGCTTCTTCCGGCAGACAGGCCTCCCGCGGTTCACTCATTGCGCGGCCTCCCGCTCGTCGCCACCGGGGCTTGATGTTGTAGAATCCCTGCACTTCGGTTCATCTGTGAGGCCTCGCCGTGATTTCTGTCCCGCACCTGTCGCGCCTGTTCGTCGTTCTGATCGTGGCGCTCGTGGTCGCCGGCTGTGCCGGGCGCGAAGACCCCACGCTCGGCTGGTCCGCCAGCCAGCTCTACGGCGAGGCCAAGAACGCCCTGAACGAGGGCAACTACGACCAGGCCGTCGAATACTACGAAAAACTCGAGGCGCGCTATCCCTTCGGGCGCTATGCCCAGCAGGCGCAGATCGAGATCCCCTACGCCTACTACAAGGCCGGCGAGCCGGAACCCGCCCTGGCCGCGGTGGACCGCTTCGTGCAGCTGAACCCGCGCCACCCGAACCTCGATTATGCGTACTACCTGCGCGGGCTGATCAACTTCAACCGCCAGCAGGGCTTCCTCGCCAACCTGTTCCCGCGCGACCCCGCCGAGATGGACCCGGAGCCCTTCGACCAGGCCTTCGAGGACTTCGACCGCCTGATCCGCGAGTTTCCCGACAGCCGCTACGCCCCGGACGCCTACCAGCGCATGATCTACATCCGCAATGCGCTGGCCGCCTACGAACTGCGGGTGGCCGAGTTCTACATGGAACGCACCGCCTGGGTCGCCGCCGCGCAGCGCGCCCGCAACGTGGTGGCCGTATACCCCGGCTCCGAGGTCATGCCGAAGGCCCTGGCCGTGCTGCATCGCGCCTACACCGAGCTCGGCCTGGACGATCACGCCGAGAACACCATGACCGTGCTGGAGCTGAACTACCCGGACGCCGCCGTGGCCGTGCGCGCGGGCGAGCCGGTGGAACTGGAACGCGAGGAACGCCGCGGCCTGTGGCGCGTGATGGACCGCATCCCCTTCCTCACCAACTGAGTTGGCACCTCCCGGCGCTGTTTGGACTCACCACGAAGCACACGAAGGCACGAAGAAGGGCAAGGTCAAGGGCGTTTGCACCACAGAGTGCACGGAGGACACGGAGAAAATCAGGGCTGCAGGGCAAGGCGCATCGAGCTCCGTCTGAGTCATCGAACATCACCAATTTAGGCCTTTCTCTGTGTGCTCCGTATCCTCTGTAGTGAAAAGGCTTTTAACCTCCTTCGTGCGCTTCGTGGTGAATCCAAGCGGCGCCGAAAGGCAGGTCGCTCAGAGGGCCTCGCTGCCCTCTTCGCCGGTGCGGATGCGGACCACGCGCGACATGTCGGAGACGAAGATCTTGCCGTCCCCGATCTTGCCGGTGCGCGAGGCCTTCACGATCGCATCGATGCAGGGGTCGACCCGGTCGTCGTCCACCACCAGTTCCAGCTTCACCTTGGGCAGGAAATCGACCACGTATTCCGCGCCCCGGTAGAGCTCGGTGTGGCCCTTCTGGCGCCCGAAGCCCTGGACCTCGGTCGCGGTCATCCCGGCGATACCCATCTCGGTCAGGGCCTCGCGGACATCTTCCAGCTTGAACGGCTTGATGATCGCCTCGATCTTCTTCATGCGAATCCCTTTGGTTGTGCCCGCTTCGCAGGCGCTTGTCTCACCCCTGAAAGTGTATCAAACCCCCGCGGCTGCGCTGTGGTCCTCGCCTTCTCGCGACGTTCGACGCTGCTTGGAATCGACCACGAAGCACACGAAGGCACGAAGAAGGGCCAGGTCAAGGGCGTTTAACAGGAAGACGGGAAGGCTGGAAGAGGGCCTGTGGTTGATCGGGGAAGTCCTTTCCGGTCCGCAATATGCCGCCGTTTCGGATACGTCGGACGGAGCGAGGCACCGAGTCAGTATTGTCGGGGCCCTAAGACCGCAGCCCGGGACACCCCATTCAGAACCTTCGGTACTTCCTGTCTTCCTGTGAACCGTCCTTGACCTTCTTCGTGCCTTCGTGTGCTTCGTGGTGAACTCTGCGCGCGTCGGCGCGGATCAGTCCGGGCGGTAGCCGGAGGTGATCGGGTAGCGCCGGTCGCGGCCGAAGGCGCGCGGGCTGACCCGTATTCCGGGCGCGGCCTGGCGGCGCTTGTACTCGGCGATGAACACCATGCGGGCGATGCGCTCCACCGTGGGGCGGTCGAATCCCTGCGCGACGATCTCGGCGACCGACCGCTCCTGTTCGACAAAGGCCTCGAGGATCGCGTCCAGCACCTCGTACGGCGGCAGCGAGTCGGCGTCCTGCTGATCCGGGGCCAGCTCCGCGCTGGGCGGACGTTCGATCACCCGTTCCGGGATCGCCGGCCCGCGCGTGTTGCGCCAGCGCGCCAGGCGATACACCCACTGCTTGGAGACATCCTTCAGCGGCGCGAAACCGCCATTCATGTCGCCGTACAGCGTGGAGTAGCCCACCGCCATCTCGGATTTGTTGCCCGTGGCCAGCAACAGCTTGCCGCTGCGGTTGGACAGCGCCATCAGGAGCACCCCGCGGGCGCGCGCCTGCAGGTTCTGCTCGGTCACATCCCCCGCCCCGGCCGGGTAGGCCGCCAGAGCATCCCCCAGCCCCGCCATGAAGCTCTCGACCATCGGTTCGATCGCGATCTCGTGATACTCCAGCCCCAGCAGCCGGGCCTGTGCCTCGGCGTCCTCGATGCTGATCGAGGCGGTATAGCGATAGGGCATCATCACGGCCGTGACTGCCGCCGGGCCCAGGGCGTCGGTCGCCAGCGCCGCGGTCAGTCCAGAGTCGATCCCACCGGACAGGCCCAGCAGCACCCCGGGAAAGCCGTTTTTGGTCACGTAGTCGCGGATGCCGATCATCAGCGCCTGGTAGAGGTCGCGGGCATCGGCCTCGTCCGGTTCCGGACCGGGGTCGGCCAGGGTCGGCCGGATGCCGCAGGCAGACAGGTGCAGGTGCTCGTCGCGCGGGTGCAGGATCGGCCCCTGCGCCCCGCGGCGCACTTCTACCTGCCCCTGACCGGTGGCCCAGGCCGGCAGCACGGCCCGCGCCCCGTTGACCGGATCCTGCACGAAGGAACGACCATCGAAGACCAGCTCGTCCTGACCGCCCACCTGGTTCACGTAGACCACCGGGCAGCCGGTCTCGGCCACGCGCTGGCCGACCACGCGCAGGCGTTCCTCGGCCTTGCCGCGGTGGTAGGGCGACGCGTTGAGATTCAGCAGGAGCTCGGCCCCGGCGTCGCGGGCGTCGGCGGCCGGGGCCGGCTGCCAGATGTCCTCGCAGACCGTCAGTCCGACTCGCCAGCCGTCCAGTTCGACCACACAGGCCTCGGTGCCGGCGACGAAATAGCGCTCCTCGTCGAACACCGAGTAATTGGGCAGGACCTGCTTGGCATAGCGCGCGATGCAGGCCCCGTCGCGCAGCCAGAGCGCCGCGTTGATCAGGCCCGCCTCCCCGTGCACCGGGGCGCCCAGGATCACATCGATACCCCGCGCCGCCTCGGTGATCGCGGTCACCACGCGCTCCACGCCCAGCAGAAACGCCGGACGCAGCAGCAGGTCCTCCGGCGGGTAGCCGGTGACCGCCAGTTCGGGGAACACCACTGCGCGGGCGCCGCCGGCGCGGGCCTGTTCGATCGCCTCGAGGATGCGGTGGCGGTTGTCCTCCAGACCGCCCACCACCGGGTTGATCTGGGCCAGGGCCAGACGCAGGGGCGAATCGGCGCTCATCCGCGGATCAGACCAGTGCGGACTGCATCGCGGCGCCCAGTTCCGCCGGGCTCTCGGCCACGGTCGCACCGGCCTCGCGCAGGGCGGTCATCTTCTGCGCCGCGGTGCCCTGACCACCGGCGATGATCGCCCCGGCATGGCCCATGCGCCGGCCCGGCGGTGCGGTGGCGCCGGCAATATAGGCGGCAACCGGCTTGTCGAATTCGTCCGCGATAAAGCGCGCGGCGCGTTCCTCGGCGTCGCCACCGATCTCGCCCACCATCAGCACGCCGTCGGTCTCCGGATCCTCGCGGAAAAGGCGCAGGCAGTCGACAAAGTCCAGGCCCTGGATCGGGTCACCACCGATGCCCACGCAGGTGCTCTGGCCCAGTCCAAGGTCCGAGGTCTGCTTGACCGCCTCGTAGGTCAGCGTACCCGAGCGCGAGATGATGCCGATGCGCCCGCGGCGATGGATGTAGCCGGGCATGATCCCGACCTTGCAGGCATCCGGGGTGATGATGCCCGGGCAGTTGGGGCCAATCAGGCGCGTCGGGCTGCCGGCCAGCACCTGCTTGACCCGGACCATGTCCTGTACCGGGATGCCCTCGGTGATGCAGACCGCCAGCTCGATCCCGGCGTCCGCCGCCTCGCAGATCGCGTCCGCGGCGAACGGGGCCGGCACGTAGATCATGCTGACGGTCGCGCCGGTGGTCGCCACCGCGTCGGCCACGGTATCGAACACCGGCCGATCCAGATGGGTCTTCCCGCCCTTGCCGGGGGTTACGCCCCCGACCAGGCGGGTCCCGTAGGCGATGGCCTGTTCCGAGTGGAAACTGCCCTGCTTGCCGGTGAAGCCCTGACAGATCACCTTGGTGTCGCGGTCGACAAGGATGCTCATGCCACGGCCTCCACTACGGCCCGCGCTGCCGCGTCCAGATCAGCGGCCGGGATCACGTCCAGGCCCGAGTGCGCCAGCGCACTGCGGCCCTGCTCGGCGTTGGTGCCCTCCAGGCGCACCACCACCGGCACCTGGACCTGCACCTCGCGGATCGCGGCGATGATGCCCTCGGCGATCAGGTCGCAGCGCACGATGCCGCCGAAGATATTCACCAGCACCGCCTTCACCGAGGCATCGGACAGGATCAGCTTGAAGGCCGCGGTCACCCGCTCCACCGTCGTGCCGCCACCGACATCCAGGAAGTTGGCGGGTTCGCCGCCGTGGTGCTGGATCAGGTCCATGGTCGCCATCGCCAGGCCGGCACCGTTGACCATGCAGCCGATGGAGCCATCCAGGCGGATGTAATTGAGGTCGTGCTCGTGCGCCTGTTCCTCGGCCGGGTCGCGCTGGCGCGCGTCGCGCTCTTCGAACAGCGCCTTCTGGCGGTAGGCTGCGGAGTCGTCGATGGTCAGCTTGGCGTCGATCGCCAGCAGCCGGTCATCGCCGGTCAGCACCAGCGGGTTGATCTCGAGCAACTGGGCATCGAGCTGCTGGAACAGGGCATGCGCGTTGGTCACCAGCTGCGCCATCGCCTTGGCGGCGGCGCCGGCCAGGCCCAGGGTCGAGGCCACCCGGCGGCCATGAAACGGCATTACCCCGGTGGCCGGATGGATCGGCAGGGTCACGACCGCCTCGGGGCGCTCGGCCGCCAGCGTCTCGATATCCATGCCGCCCTCGGCGGAGACCACCAGCGCCAGGCGCTCGCGCGCGCGGTCCACCAGCATGGCGAAGTAGAATTCGCGGGCAATATCCACCGCCGGCTCCAGCAGCAGCTGGTCCACCGGCAGCCCCTCGGGGCCGCTCTGGCCGGTGACCAGGCGCGAACCCAGCAGGTTCTCCGCCGCCGCGCGCGCCGCATCGAGGGAATCCGCCATCACCACGCCGCCGGCCTTGCCACGACCGCCGGAGTGGACCTGGGCCTTGACCAGCACGCGCTCGGTACCCAGCGCCTGCCAGGCGCCGGGTAGTGCATCGATCGCGGTGATCACCTGACCGTCGGGAACGGGGATGCCGGCGTCGCGAAAGCGCGCCTTGGCCTGAAATTCGTGGAGATTCATGGGCGTCGAGGATAGCGGCGCGCCCCCGGCCCGACAACTGCGGGCGGGCCGTGCGCGGAGGAGAGGGAAATCAGGCGGCCTGGACCGGGATGCCGTGACCGGTGCGAATGATCCGGTTGGCGGCGTCGAGATAGACCAGGTCGGGGGTGAATTCGCGGGCCTCGGCGGCCTCCATCTGAGCATAGGCGCAGATGATCACGCGATGGCCCACCGCCGCCTTGTGCGCGGCCGCGCCATTGACCGAGATGATGCCGGAACCGGCCTCGCCCTCGATCGCGTAGGTCGTGAAGCGCTCGCCATTGTCGATGTTGTAGATCTGGATCTGCTCGAACGGCAGGATGCCGGCCGCCTCCAGCAGGCGGGTATCGATCGCGCAGGAGCCTTCGTACTCCAGCTCGCAATGCGTGACCCGGCCCTGATGCAGCTTGCCTTTCAGCATAGTGACAACCATACGGCGAATTCCCGGCTTGTACCTCGGAAGGGCGGAAAATTATCCGCGATCCCGGCGACCACGGCAAACCCGCCCGTTCGGGTCAATGTTTTTTCACCACGAAGCCCACGAAGACACGAAGAAGGGCAAAGGGCGGATTTACCACAGAGCACACGGAGGACACAGAGAAAACTACTGTTGGGGTTGAGAGCGTCCGCGGCGAAACGCATCAATCCGGGAACTGGGGGGCCGCGGGCCACCACCCGATGGGATGCGATGCGCGGCGCTCATCACATCCTACCCCCCGAAAGCCTGGTCCTTTCCTCCGTGGACTCTGTGCCCTCCGTGGTAAAAAGCCCCTGACCTGGCCCTTCTTCGTGCCTTCGTGGGCTTCGTGGTCAATCCGTTAACAGAATCAGGCCGGGCGGGTGCGGACGTTGTCGATCAGGCGCACGTCCTCCAGCCAGGCGGCGGACAGGACCACGAGGTCCTGCTCCGCCAGCGGTACGCCCAAGGCCGGCTCCAGCAGGTCCTCGGCGCGGCGGATCGAAAGGTACTCCGGATCGAAACCGGCCTCGCGCAGTCGTTCGCAGGCCCGTCCCTCGACCTCGGGGATGCGGTCGGCGTCGAACACAGTGGCGGTACGGCAGACCATCGCGACCTCGTCCAGCACCCGCTTGAGTTCGGGGGCTACCGCACGGGCGGCCTCCGACAGCTGATGGTTGCGCGAGCTGAAGGCCAGACCGTCCGCCTCGCGCACCGTGGGGATGGCCTCCACCCGGGTCGGGATGTCCAGCCCCTGCACCATGCGCTCGATCAGCTTGAACTGCTGGAAGTCCTTCTCGCCGAACAGGGCCAGGTCCGGGCGCACCAGGTTGAACAGCTTGGTCACCACGGTGGCCACCCCGTCGAAGTGCCCCGGTCGGTAGTCCCCCTCGAGGATCTCCGACAGCCCCGGCACGACCACGCGTACCGGGGGCATGCCGTCATCGGGATACATGTCCTCGTTGCTGGGGCAGAACAGCGCATCCACGCCGGCATCGGTCGCCAGACGGGCATCCTCCTCCAGGGTGCGCGGATAACGCTCCAGGTCCTCGGCGCGATCAAACTGCAACGGATTCACGAAGATCGAAACCACCACCCGCTGGGCGCGCGCCCGCGCATGCCGGATCAGGGTCAGGTGCCCCTCGTGCAGGTTGCCCATGGTGGGCACCAGCGCCACGGTGCCGCGCCCCTTGCGCGACCACTCTCGATGCATGGCCACCAGCTGTGGCCGATCACGCAGGATTCTCATGCTCGGGCTTCCGTGTCAGGTAAAGGTATGGACGCCGGATTGCGGGAACGCCCGGGTCCGCACGGCGTCGCAGTAGGCGCGTACCGCGCCTTCCAGGGAGCCCCCCTCGGCGAGGAAATCCCGCGCGAAGCGCGGCGGCTCGGGGGTCAGGCCAAGCACATCGGACAGCACCAGCACCTGGCCGTCACAGCGCGGACTGGCACCGATGCCGATCACCGGCACCCCGGCGCTGCGCACGATGGCATCGGCCAGGCTCTCCGGGATGCCCTCCAGCAGCAGGGCCTGCGCCCCCGCACTCTCCAGGCGCGCGGCCAGGGATTCCATCTCGGCCGCCGCCTTCGGATCGCGCCCCTGCACGCGGTGGCCACCAAAGCGGTGAACGGCCTGCGGCGTCAGCCCAAGGTGGGCGCAGACCGGAATGCCGGCGGACACCAGGCGTTCCACGATCGGTACCTCCACCGCCCCGCATTCGACCTTGACCATGTGCGCCCCGGCCCGCAGCAGTGCCCCGGACTGGGCCAGGGCGGTGGCGACATCGACATCGCCCAGAAACGGGATATCCGCCATGATCAGGGCGTTCTCGCTGCCGCGCGCCACGTTGGCGACGTGATAGACCATGTCGTCCAGCGTCACCGGCAGGGTGGTCGTGTGGCCCTGCACCACCATGCCGAGCGAATCGCCGACCAGGATCACGTCGACCCCGCAGCGGTCCAGCAGCCCGGCGAAGGCCGCGTCGTAGGCAGTGAGGCAGGCGATCGGCTCGCCGGCCTGCTTGCGCCGGGCCAGGGTGTTCACGGTAATCGGCCGCATGTTCATGCCTCCCGGGCAGTCCGGCTTGCCACCCTCTAGAGCGAGATGGGCAACGGGTTGAAGTAGTGCCGCCCGCCCTGGATCGGCTCCAGAAACTGCACCAGCTGGTCGAAATCGGCCGGGTTGTTCACCCAGTCGATCTCGGTGGCGTTCACAATCACGAGCGCCGGTCCTTCGAAATGATAGAAGAATTCCGCGTAGGCGGCGTTCAGCCGTTCCAGGTAACCGGCCTCGATGTGACGTTCGTACGGTCGTGCCCGGCGGCGGATGCGCTCCTGCAGCACGTCCACCGGCGCCTGCAGGTAGATCACCAGATCCGGACGCGGCAGGCCGCCGCGCAGGTGCCGGAACATCTCGCGATAGATCTCCAGCTCGTCGGGGTGCAGGTTCAGCTCGGCGAACAGCGGGTCCTTGTCCATCAGATAGTCGGACACGTGCCGCTGCTCGAACAGCCCCTTCTGCGCCACTGGCGTCAGCTGGCGCACGCGCTGCACCAGGAAGTGCAGCTGGGTCGCCAGGGCGTGCTTGTCCGGCTCCTGGTAGAAGCGGTCGAGGAACGGATTCTCGTCCGGCGCCTCGAAGATGCCCTCGGCCTGAAGGTGCTCGGCCAGGCGTTTCGCCAGGCTGGACTTGCCAACCCCGATCGGTCCCTCGACCGCGATGAAATCGAAATCGCCCAGGCTCATCGGCGCCCCTCCGCCGCCGCGACGCCCGCCTCCGGCTCCGCGATCGGGATCAGGGCCGCGCCGTCGAAGCGCCGCGCCAGCCCCTCCAGCGGGCCCGCACCCGGGATCTGCAGACCAGGCGCCAGCTCCAGCAACGGCAGGACCACGAAATCACGCTCGGCGATGCCGGCATGCGGCACCTGCAGGCCCGGCAGATCCAGCGACTGTTCACCGAACAGCAACAGGTCCAGATCCAGCAGCCGTGGCCCCCAGCGGCTGCCGTCGCGCTTGCGGCCGCAGGCGCACTCGATGGCCTGCAGACCCGCCAGCAGGTCCAGCGGCTCCAGACGGGTGTGCAGCCGGGCCACTGCGTTCACGTAGTCGGGCTGGTCCTGCGGACCCATCGGCGGGTTACGGAACAATCGGGAACGCCCGGTCAGGCGCGTCTGCGGCAGTTCCTGCGCCAGACGCTCAAACGCCTCGCGCACCTGTGCCTCGGGCTCGCCCAGGTTGGCCCCGATCCCGATGAAGGCCTGCACGCCGTGATCGGCCGTGCTCACTCGCCACCCCCGGTATCCGGCTTCGGGGCCGGTCCAGTGTTATCGCCACCCCCCTTGCGACCCCGGCGCCGACGGCGGCCACCGCGGCGCGACTTGCCCTTGGTACCCGACTTGCCGTCACCTTTGGGCCCCTTCGGGGCTCCGGCCATGGCCTTCTGGCCGGCCTCGTCCTGCTCCTGGATCTCGGTCCACCAGCGGCACAGCTCGGGGTCGGCATCGCCGGCACGGGCGCGCAGACAGAGGAAGTCGTAGCCGGCACGAAAACGCGGATGGGTCAGCAGGCGCAGCGCGCGGCCGCCCCGATGGCGCTCCAGGCGCGCCTGCAGTTCCCAGATCTCGCGCACAATCAGGCTGAAGCGCTTGGGGATAGAGACCGTCTTCACCTGCCGATCGAGCACCTCGGCCATCGCCTGTTGCCAGGCCGGGATCTCCTGCTCGCCGTCGTCGATCCGTTGCGCCGCGGCCACCTGCACCGGTGCCCACAGGATCGCGGCATAGAGGAAGGCCGGGTTCACGCCCAGCCCCTCGTTGATGCGCTTGTCGGTGTTCAGCAACGACTCGACCAGGAACTGGCGCCGCTCGGGACCGACATCCGGATCGGCAAAGCAGTCCGCCGCCTCGGGGAACATCGCCTCGAACAGGCCAAAGCGCTCGAGCTCGTCCAGGCAGGTCACCGCCGCACCGCTGTGGAACAGCTTGATCACCTCGTCGAACAGCCGCGCGGGCGCCACGGTCTGCATCAGCGAGGCCAGCTCATGGATGCCGGCCTCGACCTCCGGTGCGATGGTTAGCCCCAGCTTGGCGGAGAAGCGCACCGCCCGCAGCATGCGCACCGGGTCCTCGCGCAGCCGGGTCTCGACGTCGTCGCCGATCAGGCGCAGCACGCCCGCGCGCAGGTCCTCAACCCCGCCGGTGTAATCCAGCACCGAGAAGTCTTCGATGTCGTAGTACAGGGCGTTGACGCTGAAGTCGCGGCGGATCGCGTCCTGCTCGATGGTGCCGTAGCGGTTGTCCCGCAGGATGCGTCCTTCCTCGCTCAGTGCCACCTGGCCCTCGTCCCCGGACTCGTCGTCATGCGGGGCGCGAAAGGTCGCCACCTCGATCATCTCGCGCCCGAACAGCACATGCGCCAGGCGGAAGCGGCGCCCGATCAGGCGACAGTTGCGGAACAGCCCGCGCACCTGCTCGGGCGTCGCGTCGGTGGCAACGTCGAAATCCTTCGGCTCGCGCCCCAGCAGCAGGTCACGCACGCCGCCGCCCACCAGACAGGCCCGGTAGCCCGCGTCGCGCAGGCGATAGAGCACCTTCAGGGCGTTGTCGTCGATCGCCGCGCGCGAGATCCCGTGATCCGCGCGCTCGTAGACACGCGGTTCCGGCAGCTCGCTGTCGGGTCGAGTCGGGGTTGCGGGGTCAGCCTTTGTCACGCGATACCGTAGCGGTGGTCGAAAGCGCCGTATGGTAACAGCTTGGCCGGCTTCATCCCGCTTTTCGCACCGGGCGCGGCGCGGCGGTTTCACCGGTCAGACGCCAGCGGCGGTAGTCATCGAGGATGCGCCGGTGATCGAACACCAGGACAGGATCCGGATCCTCCGGGTCCAGCCAGGCGCAGTCGGTGGCATCGTCGGCGGCCTTCGCCTCGCCCCGGCCACGGGCGATATAGACCGCGCTGACGGTATGCCCGCGCGGATCGCGCTCCGGGTCGGAATAAACGCCCAGCAACACCTCCAGCTCGACCTCCAGCCCGGTCTCCTCGCGCGCCTCGCGCACCGCGGCATGCTCGGCGGTCTCGCCAACGTCGACGAAGCCCCCGGGGAGCGCCCAGCCATGCGGGGGGTTGCGCCGCTCGATCACCAGCACCCGACCGGGCTGGGCCGGATGACGGATCACCAGATCCACCGCCACACGCGGGGTCACCGGAGGGCCACTGCCTTCGAGGGATGTCACTCGGATTCGCTCCTGTCGCTGTCATCCTGGCGAATAAAACGGCGAATCTTGCGCCGCTCGCGCTTGTCCGGCCGGCGGCTGGGCGCACTGTCCGCCACCGCGCGCTCGGCCCGGCGGCGCTCGCTTTCCGCCTCGCGCCGGGCCTGGCTCTCCGGGGTCTCCTCGTACAGAGCCTGCGCCTCGCGGGCCGGCCGGCGCTGCTCGTTCAGCCCCACCACGTCCAGCTCCCAGACCTGCGGACCCCGATGGATGGTCAGACGATCGCCGGGATGCACGCGCCGCGCCGGCTTGCAGCGCTCGCCGTTCACGTGGACCTTGCCGCCGCCAACCGCCTCGCTGGCCAGCCCGCGCGTCTTGTAAAAACGCGCGGCCCACAGCCACTTGTCGATCCGCAGCCCGGCGCTGGGCGCCTCGTGATGGCCGCTACCCCTGGCCAAGGCTTCCCCGGGCCTGCGCGAGGGGGGACAATGCGCAACCTTTCCAGGCCAGGCACCGACGTTCCGCGGTCATCCGGACCGTGACCTGCCCCGACCCAGGACGCCAAGGACCCTCATGAATCTGCCGCATCTGCACCTGATCAGTTTCGCCATCTGTCCGTTTGTCCAGCGTAGCGTGATCACGCTGAAATACAAGCAGGCCCCGTTCGAACTGAGCCTGATCGATCTGGCCGACCCGCCGGAGTGGTTCCGCGCGCGCTCGCCGCTCGGCAAGGTGCCGGTGCTGATCGTCGACGACGACACCGTGCTGTTCGAGTCGGCGGTGATCAACGAGTATATCGATGCCATCACCCCGCCCGCCCTGATGCCGGTGGACCCCCTGGAACAGGCCCGCACCCGGGCGTGGATCGAGTACCTCTCGGAACAGACCTTCGCCCAGTATCACTGGATGACGGCCGCCACCGAGGACGCCTTCGAGCTCACGCGCCATACGGCCGCGCGCGGGCTGGAGCGCCTGGAACAACAGATGACGCGGGATGATCGCCTGGCCACCCCGGATTTCTCGCTGATCGACGCGACCCTGGCACCGATCCTGATGCGCTATGCGCTGCTTGCGGACCCGGACAGCCCCTGGGAGGCGGAGGCGTTTCCACGGCTGGCGCAGCGCTGGGAGCGGCTGCGCGAGATGCCGGCCGTGCGGGACTCGGTCCCGGCCGACTTTGCGGCCCAGCTGGCCGACTATCTGCGCAAGCAGGAAGGCTACGCGCCGGCGCATTTCGCGGCGCAGCTCGACGGGTCCGCCTGACCCGGGCTTTTCCCGACCACCCCCCCTTGGGTCGCGCCCGGTTCGGCATCGGGTGTTTGCACTGCCTCCGGCCCGCTTCCTGCCTGGTGGTGGCTGGGCCTGGTTCGGCATCTGGTGTTCACGGTGGCTCCGGTCCACATACTGCCTTGCGCTGACTCGCCAGCGCGCCCCGAGTGACTTCTTTGCTCGTGCAAAGAAGTCACCAAGAAACACGCCCGACTGCCGCGACCCCGGCCCGCTGT
>NZ_KB906362.1:0-138264 GCF_000381305.1 Thioalkalivibrio sp. ALE16 | reverse complement strand
TGGGCACTCCCGCAGGCCTCCATGCCGATCCGGCAGGCCGGCAGCTGGGCGACGAAGTTGCGCAACTGGCTGCGCCGCAGCGCCTTCGAAAACACCTGCCGGCCCTGCGCATCCACACCGTGGACCTGGAACACGTTCTTCGCGAGATCAATACCGAGTGTTGTAACCTGCATGTGGACGCCTCCGTCTTCTTCGAGTGAGAGTGATCACCCCCACTCTGGCACATCGCGATGCCGTAATAGGGCGGGGGCGTCCATCCCATTGAGGAGCCGCAGGCGACGTGGCAATCGGCTGCATGTGGCAAGCCGTTTGATTCCCGCACCCTTGCTCATTCCGAGCGATTGCTTCGTCGCTGCGCTCCTCGCAATGACAGGGGTGTGGTGGGTTCGGGGGATGACGGTGGTGGCTGGAGGCGAGACCGTTCGGGTATGTACCCCAGGGCCTTGATATACGTGGGCGATGCGCCTGAGCGACGAACAACAGACGATTATCCGCGAGGAAGTGGCCCGCGAATTCGGGCCGGATGCACAAGTGAAGCTGTTCGGCTCGCGCGTGGACGATACCGCACGCGGTGGCGACATTGACCTCTACATCGAGGCGGACGGCACCCCGGATGAACTGCTGGACCGGGAACTCAACCTGTACGTCGCACTGCAACGCCGTCTGGGCGAACGCCGCATGGACATCGTGGTGCATCCGCGAGGCACGCCGCACCGCCCCATCGATACGCATGCCGACCCCACGGGTGTCGCCCTGTTACCGTCACGACACCACCGCAGCGGCTCGCGCGGCTGATTGATCTGGTGGATCGTGAGGACGAGCACCTGCTCGGCGTTTCAGAGGCTTTGTACACAGGCCCCGGAGTTCAACCTTGGCTCCAGACCAACCACGCAACGCGATAGCCCACCGCCGGTCCCGCTACGGTAGGAGCCCAGCCCTCTGGGCGATTTCCTTCATCAATGCCAGATGTCCGACCCGATCGCCCAGAGGGCTGGGCTCCTACAAGTGTTATCCCGACAACGGGGGCTCAGATCAGCCAGGTGGTGCCGATACGGTGCTCGGGGGTGGCGCCGGGGATCAGGTCCATCAGCAGCCAGCCGAAGATGAGGGTGATGAAGGCGCCGCAGAAGACGGTGGCCACGAACAGGCCGATCCGGTTGCCGCGGCGCAACCCGAGGATGCCGCGCAGCGCCCAGTACAGCAGCCACAGCGAATACAGGATCAGCAGAAGACCGATGCCGTTGCCCCACGGCCAGGGAAAGGCGGCAGCCACCTTGCCGAGCCAGGCCGGGAGCAGGCCGATACTGACCGCCAGCATGGCCCGGTCCGGGTCCCCGCGCCCCTGGAAGAGTTCGGCCAGGTAGTGCGCGGACCAGGCCAGGCCCAGCACACCGATACTCATGGCGAGCACGCTGTAGGCGCCAAACCCCCATACCCCGGGCATCGCCTCGGGCGGCAGTCCGGTGGGAATGATCTGGTACAGGACCTGGCTGATCACCACGCTGAGCAGCAAGACCGGCAAGACAAGTCGCAGGAAGGTCTGCCACCAGGCCGGGGCGAGGTCCAGCGCACCGACCTCGCGCACCATCCCCAAGGGATTGAGCAATGCGCCTAGGAGCAATCGGGGCAGATTCAGGCAGCTGGGGTACCGGCTCATGCCGCGAGTATGTGGCAATTCTGTGACGTTCTCGTGACAACCTTCACGCGATCGGGCGACACCTCAACCGGCGAGCGTCAGTACCAGAATCACGAACGTCAGGGTCTCCACCAGCTCCAGCGTGGCGCCGGCGGTATCGCCGGTGAAGCCGCCCAGCCAGTGTTCCAGGAGGCGGGTGGCGCCCCACAGCAGCGCCCCGGCGGCGATCAGAGCCGGGATCACGCCCCACAGCCCCGACACCAGGCCCAGCACCAGTACCAGCAGGGCCGCGACACCGACCGTGCCCTTCGCGACCCTGTGTGGCAGGTGTTGTGCCATCTCCGCGCCCAGCCCCACCGGGTTCACGTAGGGAGTCGTCAGAAACAGCACCGGCGGCACCAGGCGCGCCAGCACGATGGCGAGCAGGACGGCGATCCACGCACCGGCTTCCACCACGGCCACCAGTGCCGTGCCCTTCAGCGCCAGAATCAGGATCAGCGCGGCGACAGCCATGGGACCGCAGGCCGGGTCCTTCATGATCCCGCGGGCGCGCTCCGGATGGCGTTGCCCCCCGACCCACGCATCCACCGTGTCCGCCAGCCCGTCCAGGTGCAGCGCGCCCGTCAGGGCCACCCAGAACGTCAGCACCAATGCCGCGACGAGGAGCGTCGGGGCGCCGGGAATGGCGGACAGCCCGATACCGACGATCACCACGATCAGGCCCAGGATGAGCCCGACCAGCGGATAGGTCAGTACCGAACGCCCCAGATCCTCGGGGTGCGGCTCCAGCGGGGGGGTCGGCAGGCGGGTGAGGAACTGGATAGCCAGCCAGAGGGGCGTCATCACGGGGTTCATGCGACCCCTCCGTCATTCCTGCCGGTAGGAGGCCAGCCCTCTGGCCGATGGGGCGCTGGCATTTTCCCGATCGGCCAGAAGCGAGCCAATACCGAGTTCATACGGCACCCTCCATCACCCCTACCTGTAGGAGGCCAGCCCCCTGGCCGATGGGGCGCTGGCATAGTTCCGATCGGCCAGGGGGCTGGCCTCCTACGGGGATCCTGCCCGATCGCGCGCGCAGCGAAGCCCCTGCCAGAGGCAGGCGCGGGCCGGGGCTTCGCGTGCAAGCACGCTCCCACAGAACCGCACGCAAGTGCCCGGGCGCGGGTTGGCTCGGGGTCCTGTTGCAGTGCGGGATGGGTAATCATCAGTAGGCCTGCCATGGCTCGACAATATGCAGGGACGCGAGCGGGACGTCGATACTCAGGAGTTTTTCCAGCGGCCAGCCCTCGTGCAGGGCGCGGATCAGGCGGATGACACCGCCGTGGGCGATCACGAGGACCTGCTCCCCTTCGTTGGGGGCCAGGTCATTCCAGCCGGCGACCACACGCTCGCGGAACGCTCGAAGCGACTCGCCATGGGGCGGCGCATGATTCAGCGGGTCTTCCCAGAAACGGCCCAGGGCATTGGCCTGCGTCTCCATCAGCGCTGCCGCCGTACGGCCTTCCCAGTCGCCGAAGTCGAGTTCGGCCAGGCGTTCGTCCACGGCGAGTGGCACGCCTGCCTGCCCGGCGATCGCCTCGGCAGGCCCGAGGCATCGCATCAACGGCGAGCAGACGACGCGATCCCAGTCGGCGTCACGCGCGAGTGTCTCGCGCATTGCGTGCCAGCCTGCTGCCGTCAGCGGGACATCGCTGCCACGCCCACAAAACCCCTGCCCCGTGGTCTCGCCGTGCCGCAGCAGGCCGATGCGTGTGGCGTCCGTGCTCAACTACCCTCTCCGCTCACACCCGCCTCGGCGAAAGTCGCCATCCCCGAATGCAGCTCGCAGGCCAGGCGCAGCAGGGGCACGGCGGTGGCCGCCCCGCTCCCCTCGCCCAGGCGCATCCCGAGATCGAGCAACGGCTCGGCCGCCAACGCTTCCAGCAGTCGCTGGTGGCCCGGCTCCGCCGAGCTGTGGGCGTAGAAGAACCACTCCGCGGTGCCCGGGCACAGGCGTTCCGCCACCAGCGCCGCCGAGGTGCTGATGAAGCCGTCCACCAGTACCGGCAACCCGATCTGTGCCGCGGCGATATAGGCGCCGGCCAGGCCCGCGATCTCGAAGCCACCCAGACAACGCAGGCTACCCAGTGCATCGCCGCGCACGTCGACGTGAGTGCTCAACGCCTGTTCGATCACCTCGGCCTTGTGGCGCACGCCATTGGCATCCAGACCCGTGCCGGGCCCGGCCAGATCGGCCGGCGGCAGATTCAGCAAGGAGCAGGCAAGTGCGGCGGCCGCCGTCGTATTGCCGATGCCCATCTCGCCACCGATGAACAGTTGCGCCCCGGCTCTTCGGGCGCGCTCGGCACATTGGCGGCCGACGTTCAGCGCGCGTTCCAGCTGCGCCGGCGTCATCGCCGGTTCGCGGGCCAGGTTCGCGGTGCCGGCGCCCAGGTTCAGCTGCTGCACTCCAGTCACGGCCGGAGGATCCGACACGGTGCCGAGGTTGATCACCTCGATGGACGCGCCCAGGTGCCGCGCCAGCACCGAGATCGCCGCACCGCCGTTCGCGAAGTTCGCGACCATCTGCGCCGTCACGGCCTGCGGGAAACGGGAAATACCCTCGGCCACAACGCCGTGGTCACCGGCGAACACGGCGATGTGCACCTGCTCCAGCGTCGGCTGGCCCACCCCCTGCATGGCGGCCAGGCGCTCGGCGATCGCCTCCAGCTGGCCGAGCGAACCCGGCGGCTTGGTCAGCTGGGCCTGCCGCTCGGCCGCTGTCTGGCGCGCCTCGGCGCTCAGGGGCGCCGGCGGCACCTGCAGCCAGTCACAGTCTTCGGTCACATGTTCTCCCTATTCGATCCGTCTTCGCGGGCAAGCCCGCTCCCACAAACAAACTCGCTCCCACAAAGGCATGTGCGGCAGCCCTGTGGGAGCGGGCTTGCCCGCGAATCCCCGCCACCCTGGCCACAGCAAAGCCCGCCCTGGATCACAGAAGTTGACCCTTGAGCACATGCGGGAGACCGGCGACGGTGAGGACCACGCGGTCCATCTCGGGTGCCAGGCGCTGGTGCAGCCAGCCGGCCTCGTCGGCGAAGCGGCGGGACAGTTCATCCATGGGGGTAATGCCCATCCCCGTCTCGTTGGAGACGAAGACCAGCGTGCCCGGCAAGCACGGGATCGTCTCGATCAGGGCCTCGCGCTCGCGTTCGATCCAGGCCTCGTCCTCGGTGCACAGGAGCTGGGTCAGCCAAAGTGTCAGGCAATCGACCAGCAGGCACTGGCCCGGACCAGCGGCCTGTTCCAGTGCCCGGGCCAGTCCCGTGTCCGCCTCGACCAGGCCCCAGTCACCGGGGCGGTCGGCGCGGTGGCGTTCGATTCGGCGCGCCATCTCGGCATCGTCGGCCCGTGCCGTGGCGACATAGGTGACCGGCAGGCCGGATTCCGCCGCCAGGCGTTCGGCCAGTCGGCTCTTCCCGGAACGCACGCCGCCCAGGACCAGGGTCTTCATGCCACCGGCTCCGTGGATACAGCCCCCAGCAGGGCCAGTACACGCTTCATGTCCAGGTGTTCCTCCAGGGTATCCGCCAGGCGTGCAAGACCGCGTTCGCGCGCCGCAGCCAGGTCTTCTCCCTGTCCCGAACCGGCCCGCATACCCGCCCAGTGCAGCAGGGCATCGGCGGCCTCCGAACGGTCGAATACGCCATGCACGTAGGTACCGGCCACGGTGCTGTCCTCGTTGCATGCGCCATCTGGCCCATGCGCCAGATGCAAAAGCGGCCGCTCCAGTCCGGGTCCGGTCGTGATGCCCGCATGAATCTCGTAGCCTTCCACGCCTGCCTCCCGGCCCAGCACACGAGCCCCGTGAACACGCTCCAGACGCTTTTCGGGGGCCAGGCGGGTCTCGATATCGAGCCAGCCAAGCCCCGGCGTGGAACCGGGCCGGCCCTCGACGCCGTCGGGGTCGTGCACGGCGCGCCCCAGCATCTGGAAGCCCCCACAAATGCCCAGCACCTTGCCACCGTAGCGCACATGCCGTTGCAGCGCGGCCTCCCAGCCCTGATCGCGCAGCCAGGCGAGGTCGTCGCGCACCGACTTGGAGCCCGGCAGGATCACCAGATCCGCCGGCTGCAACGACTCGCCGGGCCCGACAAACCGCAGATCCACCGCAGGGTGCAGGCGCAGCGGGTCGAAATCGGTGTGGTTGGAGATGCGCGGCAGGGCCGGCACGACCACCTTCAGCGCATCCGTAGCCTTTTCCGGCACCGCCTCCCGCGGAAGGGCGTCCTCGGCATCGAGATACAACCCGTGCAGGTACGGAATCACGCCGAGCACCGGCTTGCCGGTCTCCTGTTCCAGCCAGTCCAGCCCCGGCTGCAGCAGGCTGATATCGCCGCGAAAGCGGTTAATGACGAAGCCCTGAACCCGCGCACGCTCGGTCTCGCTCAGAAGCGCCAGCGTGCCCACCAGATGCGCGAACACCCCGCCCCGGTCGATATCCGCGACCAGGATCACCGGGCAGTCCACCGCCTCGGCGAAGCCCATGTTGGCGATATCGCCCGCGCGCAGGTTGATCTCCGCCGGCGAGCCCGCGCCTTCCACCAGCACGTGGTCGTACTGATCGGTCAGGCGCCCGTGCGACGCCAGTACCGCCTCGCGGGCCACCGGCTTGTAGTCGTGATAGGCCCGCGCATCCAGTTCCGCCGCGGGCCGCCCGTGGATGATCACCTGCGCGCCCTGGTCCGAGCTGGGCTTGAGCAGTACGGGATTCATGTCCGTATGCGGTTCCAGGCCGCAGGCGGCGGCCTGCAGGGCCTGGGCCCGGCCAATCTCGCCGCCATCGGCAGTCACGGCGCTGTTCAGCGCCATGTTCTGCGGCTTGAACGGCACCACCGACAGTCCACGGCGGTGCAGCACCCGCGCGAGCCCCGCGACCAGCACGCTCTTGCCGGCATCCGAGGTCGTCCCCTGCACCATCAGCGTCGTACCCGTCATGCCCGCTGCAGCCCCGCTTCGAGGCGCTGCCACTCGGCTGCGTCACCCGGCAGGCCAAACCGAAGACTCCCGGGCGCATCGAATCGACGCACCAGGATGCCCTGCCGGCCCAGATGGTCCTGCCAACCCGCGGGATCATCCACCCGGCACCACTGGAACAGCGCGGTGCCGCCGGTGGGCGCCAGCCCGCGCGCACGCAGCCGTTCCGCCAGGCGCTGACCGCGCGCCTGCAGCTGGCTCCGAGTCTCGGCCTGCCAGGCGCGGTCGGTCAGCGCCCGGGTAGCAATCCAGCGCGAAGGTCCGGCAAGACCCCACGGACCCAGCCGGGCGGCCAGCTGCGCGCGCATCGCGTCGTCGGCGATCACGAACCCGACCCGCGCGCCCGCCAGCCCGAAGAACTTGCCGAGAGAACGCAGCACCACCAGGCCTTCGCGCGGTGCGTCCTGCGCGAGACTGGCCCCCGGCGTCACATCCATGAAGGCCTCGTCCACGATCAGCCAGCCACCACGCGCGGCCAGTTCCGCATGCCAGGCCAGCAGGTCCGCACGCTCGAAGCACTGCCCGGTCGGGTTATTCGGGTTGACCAGCACCAGCACGTCCAGCTCGGGCAGCGCCGCGGCGATCGCCTCGCCACTCAGCGGGCGTACCGTGTGTCCGGCCTCCCGCCAGGCCCGGGCGTGCTCGTTGTAGCTGGGTTCGAGGATGCCGACGCGCGCCGTACCCGAGCGCAGCGCCGGCAACAACTGGATCGCCGCCTGCGAGCCCGCGACGGGCAGCAGGGCCTCGGTGCCGTAATAGTCGGCGGCCGCCGCCTCGAGCTCGTCATCCGGTTCCGGCAACCGGGCCCAGACGGCCTGCGGGATCTCGCCCACGGGATAGCCATGCGGATTGATGCCGGTGGACAGATCCAGCCACTCGGCCTCGGGGATCCCGTAGCGCGCGGCCGCCTGGCGGATACCGCCCCCGTGCACCTGCACGAGGGCCTGCGCCTCCGGCGTTTGCATCGATTGGGCCTTAGACCAGGACAACGACGATCACCCCCGCCACGATAAATGCCATCCAGATCGCCAGCGCACGATCCACCAGGGTGATGGCCTGGCGAATCCCCGCGGCATCGGCCAGACGGCCCATGCCCAGGCGCGGGCGCCACTCACGCTGGCCGCCGTAGGGCGCCGGGCCGCCCAGCACCACCCCCAGCGCACCGGCACCAGCGGCCATGACCGGCCCCGCATTCGGGCTCTTCCATCCGTCGGCCTGCTCGCGCCAGCACTGCAATGCGTCCCGCCCGCGCCCCGCCAGGGCATAGGCCAGGGCCGTCAGACGCGCCGGGATCAGGTTCATGGCGTCATCCAGGCGCGCCGCGGCCCAGCCAAAGGCGTGAAAGCGGTCATTGCGATAACCCCACATCGCATCCAGCGTGTTTACCAGCCGGTAGGCCACCACGCCCGGTGCCCCGGCGACCAGGAACCAGAAGATCGTGGCAAACAGCGCATCGTTGCCGTTCTCCAGGACCGACTCGATGGTCGCCCCGCTCACCCCGCGCACGTCCAGGGCCTCCGTGTCCCGACTGACCAGCATCCCCACGCCCGTGCGGGCACCGTGCAAATCATCCGTCTCCAGGGCCCGCGCGACCACCTCGGCGTGTTCGTCCAGGCTGCGCCAGCCAATCGCCAGGGTCAGGATCGCCAGCGACAGCAACCAGCCCCAGGCCAGCGACGCCCCCAGAGCGGCCAGCGCCACCCATGGCAGGACCAACGCCGCGAGCAGCAACGCCCCGCGCAGGCGACTGGGCGCATGCCAGCGGGACTCGGCCCAGGCCGCCAGCCGACCAAACCCGGCCAGCGGATGGAATCGCCGCGGATCGCCGAACAAGCGATCCAGGATCAGGGCGCCCATCAGGATCAGGAAGGCGCTCATGCGCTGTCGGATCCGGTCCGATCGTCCGCCCCGTTTCCGGCGCCTGCCGCATCCGGGTCGGCTGCCAGCTCGCCGGGCACGCCCCAGCGATCCTGAAAGACCAGTTCTTCCAGGGGCCGCCGGCGATCCCAGCCCGCGGTCTCCAGCATTGGCCGGTCGTAGAAACGCTCCACATGGCCGAGGCACAACACCGCGATCGGATAGCCGCCCTCCGGCATGTCCAGCTGCCGCGCCAGCCAGTCCGGATCGAACAGCGAGACCCAGCCCATGCCCAGCCCCTCCGCGCGGGCCGCCAGCCACAGGTTCTGAATCGCGCAGGCCGCCGAGCACAGGTCCATCTCCGGTAGCGTACGGCGCCCCAGCACATAGCGTTCGCGGCCGTCGGTCAGGGCCACCACCAGCAACTCCCCCGCCTCGCGGATCCCTTCCAGCTTCAGGCGGTGCACCTCCGCCGCGCGCTCCCCGCAGGCCTCGGCGGTCCGGGCCTGCTCCTCTGCGGCGTGGGCGTGTAGTGCTTCGCGCAGGGCCGGGTCGGTCACCCGCAGGAAGCGCCAGGGCTGCATGTACCCGACGCTGGGGGCGCGGTGCGCGGCCTCCAGCAGCCGCCGCAGCGTCGCGCCATCCACCGGATCCGGCCGGAAATGGCGCATGTCGCGGCGTTCCCCGATCACGCGATAAACCGCCTCGCGCTCGGCCGAGGCAAACGCGTTCGGATACTCTTCGGTCGGTTTGGGGTCTGGGTTCGTCATGCGTTTCCGTCGGGGCGACGGCACGGCGAAACCACGAAGGAACGGGCACCCCGGATGGTGCCCGTGCCCTCGATCGTCGCCCGCCGCACGATCGCAGGATGCGTCATCACCAGGCCGGTCTCCGGGCTTGCGAGCGTCGGCGGCTGCCGATGCCGCAGACGCCTTCCCGTGACCCGTGGGGGCACAGTGGCCAAGCCTGCGGTGTGGTTCGCCGCTCACTTACCGTTGCGGGGGCAGCGCCGGATTTGCACCGGCTTCCCGTTTCACCTGCGCAGTGCAGGCACCTGATACAAGCCGCCGTATGATACGCGTTCGGCGCGCCCCCGACCAATTTGGGCACCAAACCATCTTGCCCATGCTGCTATGATGAAACGCTTTTGCGGCTTGCGCGCACTACCGCAGACGTCCTCCATTCGACCTCGCAACAGCGCCACAACCACCGGATTTTTATGAATTTCAAGACCCTCGGACGCTCCTCCGCCCTGCTCGTCGCGACGTTGCTTTGCACCGCGCCGGCACTGGCCGACCCGGTCTCGGTGACCGACGATGACGGTCACGAGATCCGGCTGGAACAACCCGCCGAGCGCATCGTCAGCCTCGCCCCGCATATCACCGAGGTGCTGTTCGCCGTCGGGGCCGGCGACAAGCTGGTGGGCGCGACCCAGCACAGTGACTTCCCGCCGGAGGCGGAGATGCTTCCCCGGGTGGGCGGCTACAGCCGCATCGATATGGAGCGCGTCGTGCAGCTCGATCCGGACCTGGTCGTTGCCTGGCGCAGCGGAAACTCGCAATCCCAGATCGAACACCTGCGCGAGCTCGGCTTCCACGTCTACGTGTCGGAGCCCCGCAGCTTCGATGGCGTGTCCGCCAGCATGCGCCGCATGGCCCAGCTCGCCGGCACCGAGACGCAAGGCGACGAGGCCGTGCAGGCCTTCGAGGACACGATCGACACCCTGCGCCAGGACTACGCCGAGCGCGACCCGGTACGCCTGTTCTATCAGGTGTGGGAACAGCCCCTGATGACGGTGAACGACGACCACCTGATCAGCGAGGCCATCCGCCTGTGCGGCGGCGTGAACGTATTCGGCCACCTGGACCGGCTGGTCCCGCGCATGGACCGCGAGGCGGTCATCGAGGCCGATCCGGAGGTTATCATCGGCGGCGGCATGGGCGAGGATCGCCCCGACTGGGTCATCGCCTGGACGCAATGGGAGGACATGACCGCGGTCCAGCGCGACAACCTGTTCTTCATCCCGCCGTCCCTGCTGCAGCGCCATACCCCGCGCATCGCCGAGGGTACCCGCCTGATGTGCGAGGAACTCGAGCGGGCCCGCCTGCGCCGGGCGGACTGACCCCTCGTGACCCGCGCCTTCCTCCTTGCCGCCGCGGTCCTGCTGCCGGCGTCGGTGCTGGCGGTGCTGATCGCGCTGGCTTTCGGCAGTGTCGCGATCGCGCCCGGCGACCTGCTGGCGGTGATGCTCGGCGAGGGCAGCCGCCTGCACGACACGCTGGTGCTGGAGCTGCGCCTGCCGCGCGCCCTGGCGGCCTTCGCCGCAGGCGGGTTGCTGGGTCTGGCCGGCGCGCTGATGCAGGTGCTGCTACGCAACCCGCTGGCCGACCCCTACGTGCTGGGCCTCTCCGGCGGCGCCTCCGTCGGCGCCCTGCTGGCGATGCTCGCGGGCCTGTCGATGTTCTCCGTCTCGCTGGCCGCGTTCGCCGGTGCCCTGCTGTCCACGGTGATCGTGTTCGGCCTGGCGCACGGTACCGGCAGCTGGACCCCCACGCGCCTGCTCCTGACCGGCGTGGTGGTCGCGGCGGGCTGGGGCGCCATGATCAGTTTCCTGCTCGCAGTCAGCCCGACGGCCGAGCTTCCGGGCATGCTGTACTGGCTGATGGGCGATGTGTCCCACGCCCGCAACCCCTATCCCGCCTGGATCCTGCTGGTGCTGGTCGTGTTCCTCGCCCTGCCGCTGGGCCGCACGCTGAACGTGCTCGCGCGCGGCCCGATGCAGGCCGCCGCACTCGGGGTGGCGGTGCGCCCGGTGGAATGGAGCATCTATGTCGCCGCCGCACTGATCACCGCGACCGCGGTCATGCAGGTCGGCGCGGTCGGGTTTGTCGGGCTGATCGTGCCGCACATGCTGCGTCTGGTCTTCGGCAACGACCAGCGCGTAATCCTGCCGGCCTCCGCGCTGGGCGGCGGCATCCTGCTGACCCTGGCCGACACCCTCGCCCGCACCATGATCGCCCCGGAGCAGTTGCCGGTGGGCGTGATCACCGCAATGCTGGGGGTCCCCGTGTTCCTGTTCCTGCTGTACCGGAGCCGCTGATGCCACCCAGCTCTCCCACCGCACCCGCCCACAGCCGGCCGCATGAAGCCCCGGGCCTGGGCGCGCGCAGCGTCCACCAGAAGCCGGGCCCGGATACGCTGCTTGCCACCCACGACCTGGTGATCGACATCCCGGGGCGCGCACCCGGCGCCCCGCTGGAACTGACCGTCGACCCCGGGCAGTGCTGGGGCATCCTGGGCCCCAACGGCGCGGGCAAGAGCACGCTGCTGCAAACGCTCGCCGGCCTGCGGACCGCACGCGCCGGCACCATCGAGGTCCGGGGCCAGGCGATCACCCGCCTGCCCCGCGCGGAACTGGCGCGGCGCATCGGCCTGGTCTTCCAGACCCACCACGACGGCTTCCCCGCGACGGTACTGGAGACCGCGCTGATCGGTCGGCACCCCTACCTGCGCCCCTGGGACATCGAGACCTCCGAGGATTACGCCCGCGCCCGGGCCGCCCTGGCGGAGATGGATCTCGCCGAGCTGGAGCACCGCATGGTGGACACGCTCTCCGGCGGCGAGCGTCAGCGCCTGGCCATCGCCACGGTGCTGACCCAGGACCCCAGCCTGCTCCTGCTGGACGAGCCCACCAGTCAGCTGGACCTGCATCACCAGGTCGCCGTGCTGAACCGCGTGCAGGGCATCGTTGCCCAGGCGCACCGGGCCGCCGTACTGGTCCTGCACGACGTCAACCTGGCCGCGCGCTACTGCGACCATCTGCTCCTGCTGTTCCCCGACGGCCAGGCATGCTGGGGCCCGACCGCCACCATGCTCGTGCCCAGTGCCCTGGAACGCCTCTACAACCAGCGCCTGAGCGTAGGCGAGGTCGACGGCCTGCCCGTGTTCCTGCCGCGCAACGAGTGACCGCCATGGAATTCTTCCGCAATCTGCCCGCGACCCTGGATGCCGAAACCTTGCAGCGGCGGCTGAACGTCCCCGCCCTGCCCGCTCACAGTGATGCCATCGACACGCTGATCCAGGACAACGGTCCCGATGCCGGCGTGGTCTACTGCCTGTGGGGCGAGTTCCGGGTGCACCGCGAGGTCATCAACGGTGGCGTGCGCCTGTCCCTGCCCGACTGCCCCAACGGCCTGGCCTGGACGCTGACCACCGGGCACCCGCCCGACCCGCAGGCCGTCGTCCTGCACCTGACCATCAACCGTCAGGAACACGATCCCGATTTCATCGAGAGCCTGGAGGCGTTTGCCGATTCCTGGGATCTGTCCACCGCCTGACAAAAGGCCCCATGACGGGAAACGATGCAATTTTCTTTTCGTTTCATGGTCGGTATGGTGCAGACCTGTTGCGAAGGAGAACGCCATGAACCCGACACCGCCGGACAGCGTGAAGACCTCCCATCCCACCCAGGACGGGGCCGGGGTGAAGATTCGGCGCATCCATGACTTTCGTGGCGGGCTGGACCCCTTCCTGATGCTGGACGAGCTCAAGGCAAGCGCGCGCGAGGACTACATCGGCGGCTTTCCCGCCCACCCGCATCGCGGCTTCGAGACCCTGACCTACCTGGTCCATGGCGGCCTGACGCACGAGGACTCCATGGGCAATCAGGGCCGCGTGGAGGCCGGCGAGGCCCAGTGGATGAGCGCCGGCCGCGGCGTGATCCACTCCGAGATGCCCCTGCTCGACAGCGAGGGCCTGCACGGCTTCCAGCTGTGGGTAAACCTGCCCGCCCGGCGCAAGATGGACCCGCCGCGTTATCGCGACGTGCACGCCGACGCAATGCGCCACCTGCCGGAAGACGACGACCCGCTGCGTTTCAAGGCCATTGCCGGGTCCTGGCAGACCAGTGCGGGGGATACCGAGGGCCCGCTGGCGCAGATTGGCGAAGGCGCCGCGATGGCCGACCTGACGCTGCCCGCCGGCTATCGCCTGTCACTCGCCGTGCAGCTCGAGGACCGCGTGCTGGCCTACGTGTTCGACGGCGAGCTCATCGGCCTGCAGACCGGCCAGATGGGTGTGTGGAGCGGCCAGACCCAGATCCACCTGATCGCCCAGCAGGATGCCCGCGTGCTGCTGTTCAAGGGGCGGCCGCTGGGCGAACCGATCGCGCATTACGGCCCCTTCGTGATGAACACCTCCGACGAGATCGAACAGGCCATCAGCGACTACCAGTCCGGCCAGCTCGCCGCCGAACCGGCCAGCATGGACTGAGCCCCGGGCCCAATCCGGGCCTGGCAGGGGCTTCGCGGGCAAGCCCGCTCCCACAGTGATCTGGGCCGGGCTGCCTGTCGAAGCCATCGCTCTACCTGCAGCCCCCTGTGGGAGCCGCCTTGGCGGCGAAGCCCCAACCCGCGTCGGCAAGGCCCCAGACCATCACCCGCTACGGCGTCGAGTCGCTGTCGTCCTCGCGCGCCCAGCCCATGGTGCGCTTTACGGCCTTCTTCCAGCCGCGGTAGTACTGCTCCCGCGTGGCCGCGTCCATCTGCGGCTCGAACACCCGGTCCAGCCCACCCTTCTGCGCCAACTCGTCACGGGTCCAGAAGCCGACCCCCAGCCCCGCGAGCCAGGCGGCCCCCAGCGCGGTGGACTCGGTCACCGCCGGGCGCTCGACCCGCACCCCGAGCATGTCGGCCTGGAACTGCATCATCACGTTGTTGGCCACGGCCCCGCCGTCGACCCGCAGGGCCTTCAGCCCGATCCCGGCGTCCTGCGCCATGGCATCGATCACATCGCGTGTCTGATAGGCCAGTGCATCCAGCGTGGCGCGGGTGATGTGCTCCTTGCGTGTTCCACGGGTCAGGCCGAAGATGGCGCCGCGCGCGTACATGTCCCAGTAGGGGGCCCCCAGCCCGGCGAACGCGGGCACCACGTAGACCCCGTCGGCGTCCGCCACCTTGCCCGCGTAGTACTCGGAATCCTCGGCCGCGTCGATCAGGTGGAGCTCGTCGCGCAGCCACTGGATCGCGGCCCCGGCGATAAAGATCGAACCCTCCAGCGCGTATTCCACCCGGCCGTCCAGCGACCACGCGAGGGTGGTGAGCAAGCCGGATCGGGACTCCACCGGCGTATCGCCCGTGTTCATCAGCAGAAAACAGCCAGTCCCGTAGGTGTTCTTGGCGATGCCGGGCTCGAAACAGCCCTGACCGAACAGGGCCGCATGCTGGTCCCCCGCCACGCCGGCGATCGGGACCTCCGCGCCGCCGAACATCTCGGCGCCGGTCACGCCCAGCACGCCACTGGAGTCCACCACCTCGGGCAGCATCGCGCGCGGGATCCCGAACCGCTCCAGCAGCTCGGAATCCCATTCCAGGGTGTGAATGTTGAACAGCTGGGTGCGCGCGGCGTTCGTCACATCGGTCACGTGACGTTCCCCGCGGGTGAGGTTCCAGATCAGCCAGCTGTCCACGGTGCCAAAGGCGAGTTCGCCCCGTTCCGCGCGCTCGCGCGCCCCGTCCACGTGATCCAGGAGCCAGCGCAGCTTGCTGGCCGAGAAATAGGCATCCACGACCAGACCGGTACGCTCGCGCAGCAGGCCCTCGAGGCCCTGCGCCTTCAGTTCGTCGCAGAACGCGGCGGTACGCCGGTCCTGCCACACGATCGCATTGGCGATCGGCTCCCCCGTGGCGCGGTCCCATACCACCGTGGTCTCGCGCTGATTGGTGATGCCGATCGCCGCCAGTCGGGAGGGCTTGATGCCGCGCGTCTCCAGTACTTCGCGCGCCACGCCGATCTGGGTACCCCAGATCTCCATCGGGTCGTGTTCCACCCAGCCGGGCTGCGGATAGATCTGGGCGAAATCCTTCTGCGCCACGCCGACGATCGTACCCGCGCGGTCGAACAGGATGGCCCGGCAACTGGTCGTGCCCTGGTCCAGGGCGAGGATGTAGCGCGCGTCGCTCATGAGGGGACTCTCTCTGGCCGATTCAGGCACCGTCCTCGATCAGCTCGATGGCGTTGCCGTCGGGATCCCGTACGAATGCCGCGGGGCGGCCGGAGCGACTGCGTTCCACCGCAAACCCCGCGGCCTCCAGCCGCGCGGCGAAGGTCTCCAGCTCATCCACGCGCAGCGCCAGGTGGCGGTCCTGCCCACACCGGACCGCACGCTCGGTCGGGTCCGGGTTCGGCACCCGCAGCAGGTGCAGGGCCTGGCCGTTGCCGAGGTCGTACCACAGCCCCGGAAACCCGAGTTCGGGCCGCTCCAGCGGCGCCAGTCCAAGGTGGTGCCCGTAGAACTCGCGCGCGGCCTGAATGTCCGCGATGACCAGGCTGGCGTGATGCAGGCCCAGGACTCCCGCATTCCCGCGCCCGGCCCCGGTCATACCCGCAGCATCCCCGAGGCCGGTTCCAGCAGCACGATTGCCTGCGCCGCCACCCCCTCCTTGCGCCCGGTGAACCCGAGATGTTCGGTCGTCGTGGCCTTCACGCTGACCGCCTCGGGTACCAGGCCGGTATCCGCGGCGATATGATCGCGCATGGCGGGGACGTGCGGCGCCAGCTTCGGCGCCTGCGCGATCACGGTGGAGTCGATGTTGACCGGGCGCCAGCCGGCCGCCGCGACGCGCTGGAGAACCTCCCGCAGCAGGGCGCGGCTGTCCGCGCCGCGGAACGCGGGGTCGTTATCCGGAAAGTGCTGGCCGATATCGCCCAGCGCGGAGGCGCCGAGCAGGGCATCGCAGACCGCATGCAGGAGCACGTCGCCGTCCGAATGCGCGACGAAGCCACGCTCGAACGGGATATGCACGCCGCCGAGGACCAGGTGATCCCCCTCGCCGAAGGCGTGCACGTCGAAGCCCTGGCCGATCCGCAACCCGCTCATGCGCTGAACCGTCCTTCCAGTCGGCCCTGCTGCATCAGGTAGAGACGGGCCAGCTCCAGATCTTCCGCCCGGGTGATCTTGATATTCATTGCCGAACCCTCGATCAGCCGCGGGGCCTGCCCCAGAAATTCGATGGCACTTGCCTCGTCGGTCACCGCATGACCCGCATCGCGTGCGCGCGCATTCGCTTCTCGCAGCATCCCCAGCCGGAACATCTGTGGGGTCAGGGCGCGCCAGACCCGCTCCCGGTCCAGCGTCCGCTCCACGCGGCCGCCGCCATCGCTCCACTTGATGGTGTCGGTACTGGGGCTGGCCAGCAACCCGCCCACCGCGTCATCCCGCAACTCACGCAGCAGGCGGTCCACATCCGCCTGCGGCAGACAGGGACGGGCCGCATCATGGACCAGCACCCAGTCGTCCTCGTGCGCCCGGTCGGCCAGGAAATCCAGGCCGTTCTGCACGGAATCCACCCGCTCCGCTCCGCCGGCGGCACGGAACAGCCGCCCGCCCGCCAGCGGCAGATCCAGGGCGTCGGGATCCACGTCGGGTCCCAGCACCAGCACCACGCCGCGAATGCGCGGATGCTCGAGGAAGATCGAGAGGGTATGCGACAGGATCGTCCGCGAACCCAGCGTCAGGTACTGCTTGGGACGGTCGGACCCCATGCGCCGGCCAATGCCGGCCGCCGGGATCAGTGCCCAGAAGGCCGGTTCGCGCGCCGCTGCGCCCCCGGTGTCAGCCATCAAAGGGATCCTCCGGTGGCAGGGTGTCGGTGGCCGGCTCGGCCTCCTCGGGCACCCGTGAGTCGGGACCGGGCTCGGTCTGCCCGGCCGATCCGGGGAGCGGCTCGATGTCCAGCGTGGCGGGTTCGTCCTCGCCCACCACGAAGAAGAAGACCTCGTCCTCGCGGATCATCCCCAGGTCGCGCCGGGCCCGTTCTTCCACCGCCTCGGTTCCGCCGCGCAGGTCCCGCACCTCCGCCTCCAGGGCCTGATTGCGCTGCTCGAGTTCGGCGTTCGAGGCCCGCTGGCGCTCGACCTGCTCGCGCAGGTCGCGCACGTCGCGCCAGCTCCCCTCGCCCAGCCACAGGGGCCATTGCAGTGCCAGCAGCACAAGCGCCAGCCCGATCAGCAGGCCGCGCATCACCCGCACTCCATCGACTTGAACCCAAAGAAAAGCCCTCGCCCGCGCACCGCGCCGAGCGCGGGTACAACGGAACGAGGGCTTTTACGAGTGGCCGGCATGCCCGGCATTCTACGAGGCCCGGACGCCCCGGGACAGGAACCGCGCCGCAGGCTGCGGACTGCATCCTCGACACGGCCGCCCCGCAACCGCCTCAGCGCCCGAAGGTGAACGCCGACATACCCGGGTAGCTGGCCCGGCTCCCCAGGTGTTCCTCGATCCGGATCAGCTGGTTGTACTTGGCCACCCGGTCGGAACGCGACAGCGAACCGGTCTTGATCTGGCCGGCTCGAGTGGCGACCGCCAGGTCCGCGATGGTGACGTCCTCGGTCTCGCCCGAGCGGTGCGAGATCACCGCTGTGTAGTTGGCCTTGCGCGCCAGTTCGATCGCTTCCAGCGTCTCGGTGACGGTGCCGATCTGGTTGAGCTTGATCAGGATGGAGTTCGCGATGTCCTTGTCGATGCCTTCCTGCAGGATGCGCGTATTGGTGACGAACAGGTCGTCGCCCACCAGCTGCACGCGCTTGCCCAGGCGCTCGGTCAGGGTCTTCCAGCCATCCCAGTCATCCTCGGCCATCCCGTCCTCGATGGTCAGGATCGGGTACTGGTCCACCCAGTGCGCGAGATAGTCGGAGAATTCGTCCGCCGAGAAGGCCTTGCCCTCGGAGTCCAGGTGGTAGCGGCCGTCGCGGTAGAACTCGGAGCTGGCGCAGTCGAGGCCGATCCAGATGTCCTCGCCCGCCTTGAAGCCGGCATTGTGGATGGCCTCCAGGATCACCTCGATCGCCGCGGAATTGGACGGCAGATCGGGGGCGAAGCCACCCTCGTCGCCCACCGCCGTGGCCAGGCCGCGCTTGGCCAGGACCTTCTTCAGCGCATGGAAGACCTCGGCGCCGTAGCGCACCGCCTCGCGCACCGAGTCCGCGCCCACCGGCAGGATCATGAACTCCTGCATATCCACGCTGTTGTCCGCGTGGGCCCCGCCATTGATGATGTTCATCATCGGCACCGGCAGCAGCGTGGCGTCTTCCCCGCCCAGCGTCTCGAACAGCGGCTGCTCGCGATCGGCCGCGAGGGCATGCGAGGTCGCCATGGAGACGGCCAGCAGGGCGTTCGCCCCCAGGCGCGACTTGTTCTCGGTGCCGTCCAGTTCCAGCATGCGGCGATCCACCGCGGTCTGGTCGAGCTCCATGCCGCGCAGCGCGTCGCGGATCTCGCCGTTCACGTGGCTCACCGCCTTCAGTACGCCCTTGCCCCCGTAGCGCTTCTCGTCATCGCGCAGCTCCAGGGCCTCGCGGGCCCCCGTGGAGGCACCGGACGGGACCGCCGCGCGCCCCATGGCGCCGGAATCCAGGACAACATCGGCCTCGACCGTCGGGTTGCCCCGGGAGTCGATGATCTCGCGGGCGTGAATCTCCGCAATCTGGGACATGCTCTCTCCTTGAAAAGTACCCGCCCGGACGGAGCCGCCCGGGACGCATTATCGAAAAATCGGGGGTCAGCCGAGGCCGTATTCCGCCTCCGCGAACGGCTGCGCCTTGGTCGCGGCGTCCAGCGCCTTCAGCGTCTGCAGCAGCTCGGCCATCTTTGGCAGCGGCCACGCATTGGGGCCATCCGACAGGGCCCTCTCGGGATCCGGGTGGGTCTCCATGAACAGCCCGGAGACCCCGGCCGCCACCGCGGAGCGCGCGAGCACCGGTACGAACTCGCGCTGGCCACCGGAGGACGCGCCCTGCCCACCCGGCTGCTGCACCGAATGGGTCGCGTCGAAGACTACCGGGCAGCCGGTCTGGCGCATCTGGGCCAGGCCGCGCATGTCGGAGATCAGGGTGTTGTAGCCGAACGAAACCCCGCGCTCGCAGACCATGATCTGGTCATTGCCCGCCTCGCGCGCCTTGTCGACGACATTGCCCATGTCCCAGGGTGCGAGGAACTGGCCCTTCTTGATATTCACCGGACGCCCCTGGCGCGCGACATTCTGGATGAAGTTGGTCTGACGGCAGAGGAACGCCGGCGTCTGCAATACATCCACTACGCTGGCGACCTCGTCCAGCGCCGTGTCCTCGTGCACGTCAGTCAGTACCGGCACGCCGATCTCCGATTTCACCTTGTCGAGGATGCGCAGACCCTCGGCCATGCCCAGGCCGCGGAAGCTCCGGGTGGACGACCGGTTGGCCTTGTCGAACGACGACTTGTAGATGAACGGGATGCCCAGGTCATCCGCCATCGCCTTCAGGGCCCCGGCCGTCTCCAGCGCCATGGCCTCGGACTCGATGACGCAGGGTCCGGCAATCAGAAAAAAGGGCCGGTCGAGGCCGACTTCAAAACCACAAAGCTGCATGTCCTGTCCTGTACGGCGGCCGCCACCCTCCGGGCACGGCCGCGAAAAATCGTGTATCGGCGCCCTATTCCGTCAGCGCCGTGGTGGTTTCGGGTTCGCGCGCTTCCTGGTAGTCCCGGGCGGCACGCACAAAACCGGTGAACAGCGGGTGGCCATCGCGCGGCGTGGAGGTGAACTCCGGGTGGAACTGGCAGCCGACAAACCACGGATGCCCCGGGAGTTCCACGGCCTCCACCAGTTCGCCGGATTCCGACACGCCCGAGATGCGCAGCCCGGCCGCCTCCAGCCGTTCGCGGTAGGCGTTGTTGAACTCGAAGCGATGGCGGTGGCGTTCTTCCACCTTTTCGCGACCATAGGCCTCGGCAATGCGCGAACCGGACGACAGCCGCGCACTCTGGGCCCCCAGGCGCATGGTGCCACCCAGGTCGCTGTCGGCATCGCGCCGCTCGATACGGCCTTCCTGATCCTGCCACTCGGTAATGAGCGCGATCACCGGATGCGGGGTATCGGGCGCGAATTCGGTGCTGTGCGCGCCTTCCAGGCCCGCGACATCGCGCGCGAACTCGATCACCGCGACCTGCATGCCGAGGCAGATCCCGAGATAGGGCACGTCGTGTTCGCGTGCGTAGCGCACCGCGGCGATCTTGCCCTCCACGCCGCGCTCGCCGAAGCCGCCCGGCACCAGGATGGCATCCAGGCCCTCGAGTTCCCGTGCGGCCTCGTTCTCGGCGCCTTCCAGTTTCTCCGAGTCGAGATAGCGGATCCGGACCCGAGTGCCGACCTGTACCCCGGCATGGGTCAGGGCCTCGTTCACGGACTTGTAGGATTCGGTCAGGTCCACGTACTTGCCGATCATGCCGACGGTGATCTCCGACTCCGGGAACTCCATGGCATTGACCACGTGTTTCCAGTCCGAGAGATCCGCCTGCGGCGCCTCGATATGCAGCTTGCGCAGCACGATCTCGTCGAGCTTCTGCGAATGCAGCCACAGCGGGATCTTGTAGATGTTGTCCACGTCCACCGCCGAGATGACCGCCTTCTCCTCGACGTTGGTGAACAGCGCGATCTTGCGCCGCTCGCCGTCCGGGATTGCCTGGGTCGAGCGGCACAGCAGGATATCCGGCTGGATCCCGATGGAACGCAGTTCCTTGACCGAGTGCTGGGTCGGCTTGGTCTTGATCTCGCCCGCGGCCTCGATATACGGGACCAGCGTCAGGTGCATGAACAGGGCGTTCTCGTGGCCGAGTTCCACGCCCATCTGACGGATCGCTTCGAGAAACGGCAGGGATTCGATGTCGCCCACGGTACCGCCGATCTCGATCAGCGCGATGTCGGCATCGCCCGCCCCTTCGTGGATGGAGCGCTTGATCTCGTCGGTGATATGCGGGATCACCTGCACGGTGCCGCCGAGGTAGTCCCCGCGGCGTTCCTTGCGGATCACGTTCTCGTAGATCTGGCCGGTGGTGAAGTTGTTGCGCCGCGAGGTACGGATGCGCACGAAGCGCTCGTAATGCCCCAGGTCCAGGTCGGTCTCGGCGCCGTCGTCGGTGACGAAGACCTCGCCGTGCTGAAACGGGCTCATGGTGCCCGGATCGACGTTGATGTACGGATCCAGCTTGAGCAGGGTCACCTTGAGCCCGCGGGCCTCGAGGATCGCCCCCAGCGAGGCGGATGCAATACCTTTGCCCAGAGACGAGACCACGCCTCCGGTGATGAAAACAAAACGCGTCATGCGGGAAACCTGGCTGGGAGCTGACAAGCGCCCCGTCCCGGCGCGAACCTGGCACGCGGGGTGGGCGGAAAACGCCTGAAAGAGTACCAGAGCACCCGCCCCTGCTCAATCGGAAGGCGGGGGCAACACCTCGTTCCGGGAACCCCGTGCCAGCGGGCGGAAGGCCACCAGGGTCATGTCGTCGCGCCGGGGTTCTCCGTCGCGATAATCCTCCAGCACACGCACGACAGCGTCGATCTTGGCGGACAGATCGCGGCCACTCTTCTCGGCCAGGACCTGGCGCAGCCGACGGCGCCCGAACAAGCGTGGCGGCTCGCCCCCGACATGATCATGCGCACCGTCGGTGATCAGGAAGAATTCGGTTCCCGGCTCCACCGGCACCTCGTGGTCGACCGGCTGCGCGGGCTCCAGGCTGCGGTAGCCGAGCCCCCCGCGCACGCCGCGGATCTCCTCGATCTCGCCGCCGCGTTCGATCATCAGGGGCAGCCCGACCCCGGCGAAGGCCAGCATCCGGTCTTCCGGCCGATAGACGCATACCGCGGCCTCCAGCCCGTCATCCGAATCCGAATCCTGACCGTCCTGACGCAGCCGTGAACGCACCAGCCGGTCCATCTCGCGCAGGATCGCGGAGGGTTCCAGCAGACGGTGTTCGTGCAGGATCCGGTCCAGCGCCGACGCCACCACCAGCGTGATGAACGCCCCCGGGACGCCATGCCCGGTACAGTCCGCCACCACCAGGATGCTGTGGCCGTCGATGGCCTCGACCCAGAAATAGTCCCCGCCGACCAGGTGCAGCGGCTCCCAGTAGATCTGCACCTCGTCCAGATGTCCGTCCAGGGCGTGCTTGTCCGGCAGCATCGCGGTCTGGATGCGCCGGGCATAGCGAATGCTCTCCACCACCAGGCGGTTACTGCGTTCCAGTTCCCGGTTGGCCTCGTCCACCTGGGCCATCGCCCGTTCGGTCTCGGCCTTTTCGTCTTCCAGCTGTCGGGTGCGCTCCTCCACACGGCGCTCCAGATCGGCGTTCAGCGCCTTCAGCTCTCCGCGGGCCCCGTCGCGCGCATCCAGCCCCTCCTGGAAGGCGCGCAGCAAGCGGTCCAGCGAGCGCCCCAGGGCCCCCAGCTCGTCATTCTCGTGATGCCCCAGGCGGGGCATGGGCCAATGGGCTGGCTGGTCCGGGTCGGTATCCGCCACGGCGCGGGAGATCTTCAGCATCGGACGCAGCATGAGGAAGTAGAACAGCACCACGACCACCAGCGAGACGATCACGGCCTGGGTCACGCTGGTCACGACCCCGGTCTGCAGGCGCGCCACGAAGATCCGCCCCAGGACACCGGGGTCCAGCTCCATGCGCAGCTGCCCCACGCCCTGAACGTTGCCCCGGGTTCCCGGATGCGTTAGTTCAAGCTCGTGTGCCCGCAGGTCGCCAAAAAGCCACTGCGCCCAGTCCCCGGACGCGGCCTCCGCCGCCCGTTCGTCCTCGGCCAGCGTATTGCCAAAATCGTCGAGGATCTCCACCCGCCGGATCTCGTCGAAGACGAGCAGGCCCTGGACCAGCGAATCGGCCTGACCGGCGCTCAGTTGGAAGGCGGCCTCCGCCGCGGGCGGCTCGACCAGACGCTGCAGACGATCCACCTGGGCCTGGGTTTCGGCCCGGAAGGCATTCCAGTCGGAGGCAATGACGTAGGCACTACTGAGGAGGCTGAGCGCAAGCGCAGCAAGCAGCGTGGCGACCGCCAGCTTGGCAACGAGACTCCGGTTGCGGCGCCGGGTCTCCGGCATCATCCGTGGTCGCCGTGCGTCTGCACGATGACACGGTTGCGCCCCTCGTTCTTGGCGCGATAAAGCAGGTCGTCAGCGAGCGCGACCAGTTCGCCGGCATCCGGCCAGGGGTTCGTGGTCACCACCAGCCCGATCGACACCGCCAGGGACAGCGGCTCGTCCTTCCAGTGCAGGCGGGCGTTCTCCACCGCCGAGCGGATCCGTTCCGCCAGGGCCAGGGCGGCCTCGACGTCCAGGTCCGCGGCCACGACGAGGAATTCCTCCCCGCCCATCCGCCCGGCGTACTGTTCGGCCCCCAGTTCGCCGCGCAGGATCTCGGCGAAGCTTTCCAGCGCGAAGTCCCCGGCGGCATGGCCATGGGTATCGTTGAGGGTCTTGAAGTCGTCGAGATCCAGCATCATCACCGCGAGCGAGTGCGACGCGTCACCCACGCTGTCGGCCATGCCCTCGACACAGTCGATCACGCGGCGGCGCGAGAACAGGCCGGTCAGGGCGTCCTCCAGCGCCAGGCGCTCCAGCTCGGCCGTCAGGCGCTCGCGTTCGCGGACCTCGTCAGACAGGGCGTTGTTGAGCTGGGCCAGGTGTTCGGCCTGTTCGCGCAGCTGCCGGTTGGCATCCTGGAGATCCGCCTGCATGCGATCACTCATACGCATCATGCGCCGCTGCGCGCGGTAGCTCTCGGAATAGGCCTTGGCGAGCACCTTCACCCCGTCGGCCACTGCGTCCAGCGCCTCCAGCATCTGCTCGGAGCGCTGCATGATGGCCTTTTCCTGCTCGAACAGGGAAAAGTCGGCCAGGCCCTCGTCCAGCTCCTGCCCGTCGCGGGGCCGGCTAGAGGGGTTCATGGAGTCGTCACGAGAGGGGGCGGTCATGTCAGCGGACACATGCGGTAGTCGGCGTGCTGGAAGTCCTCGGAGAAATCCTCGCCGAACTCCTCCATGGTTTCGTCATCCTCGTGATAGCACCAGTTGATACGGACCTTCAGCCCGGCCTCCGCCCCGTCTTCCAGGATCTGGAACATGTTCATCAGGGCCTTCGCGGTGGACGAATTGAAATAGATCATTTCCACCGTGAATTCCACCTCGTCGCTGGCGCGGTCCTCGATTGCCTGGCGCAGCCCCTGGGTCAGGGGGCCGTAGAAGTTCGCCGCATCCTCCGGATACGACTCCCCCGACAGTCGGTACTGCCCGGCCGCGAAATCGAACTGCACCGCGGGGGTCCGGTCGGTTGCCTCGTGCTCAATGGTCTCGACGACTGCCATCAGATGTAGGCCTTCAGGACAAAGTAGGATTGGGCATCGGAAATATGCTGAAAATCGAACTGGATCGGCTCGCTCGCCCTCCGTGCGATCTCGATCAGACCGATACTGCCGCCCTTGCTGCCCTCGTCCGGCGGCTCGCGCAGTTTTTCCTTGTAGAAGCGGCGCAACTCGTCGCTGTCCATCGCGGCCAGTTCACGCAGGCGCGCCGCCAGGGTGTCGGCATCCTTGCGCCCGATGACATTGCCGCAGATGACGAAGAAGCGCCCGTTCTCCGAACCGACCGTGATCATCCCGGAACTCAGCTCGACGGGGGGCTCGTCATCGTGCTCGATGCGTTCGGCCGAATACCGGATGATGTTCTGCACCTGCTCGACAAAGACCGAAAAGACCCGGTTCACGGTCTTCGTGTCGGTGGATTCGAGCCGGATCTTCTGGCGCAGCGCATCGCCCAGGGCCTTCAGGATGCCCTCGGAGATGTAACCGGTGAACGAAAAGATGATGCCACGCCGGGTCATGTTGCGCTGAAACCCCAGCACCTCTTCGGCAATCAGGGTCGATGACGCCGCCTGCGCCTCGGCTGCCTCACTCATCTCGCTCTCCATTGCTGTTCAGTACGGCCTCGACGATCGCCGCGTAGCGTCCGTCGGCGCGCATCGCATCCAGTTCTTCCTGCATGCGGTCCAGCGGTCCGCGCTCGGTCTCCGGGTGGCAGGCGAGCGACATCACCGTATCGTTGAACGCGAACAGGGATTCGAGTTCCCCGATCCCTTCCAGGCGCGCATACCATGGCGCCAGGAGCTCACCGCTTACCCAGACATCGATCCGGTTGGCCGCCAGCTTGCGCGCGTTCAGCCGATCGTTAGGCGCGGTATCCACCGGAATCCCCTGACGTTCGACATGCAGGGCCACGGCATCGTCGCGATAGCCGCCGACGCGGTAGTGTTCCAGGTCCTCCAGGGACGCCGCCTGCACCTCCGCACCCTTCAGCACGAACGCATGCCACTGGTTCTCGACCAGAGGCCCGACCCAGGTAAAAAGATCCTCGCGCTCCTGCGTGCGCGTCGTTGAAAACACGCAGGTACCGGGGACCGACTGGGCCTCGGCATAGGCGCGGCTCCAGGGCAGCAGCCGGATCTCCGCGTCCACTCCCGCGGCCTCCAGGAGCTGATCCATCACGCGGATGGAGATCCCGTCCAGCTCCCCGGATTCGGTCTCGAAATTGAAGGGGGGATAGCTCTCGGTGGTCAGCGTTAACGTGTCGGCTGCCAGCGGCGCCGCCAGAAACGCCGCGGCCGCCAGCAAGGCCGTGCCCGTACGTCGCCCGCACTGTGCCGCGAAACCTGTCACGCGCCGCTCACCCGAAACCCATGAAGACGGCCCAAGAATTGTCCGATTCGGACGGCTCCGTCAACTCCGCGCGTTAGCTCGGTCCGGCCAGAGGACTGCGACAATCACGCCATCCGCCTGACGCAACAACGGAATCCGCTGACGCGCCCAGGGCGGGATCCCGCGCTCCTGCATCAGCTTCTTCAGCGGGCGGTGGCCGGCCGGCGTCGCGACCCGCTCGCCCCCACGGCGATAGCTAACGGTCAGGGGGGCATCGGGCGCGACGCCGAGCTCCCGCAGGCCCGAACGCGTCAGGCGCCGCCCGTCCGCGAGCCGCAGTTCCGGCTGGTCCGCGGGCCACTCCTGATCGGGCGGAGGCTTCTGCCCTTCGCGCCCCTCCTGCCGCGGCCCGGCCCATAGCTGATCGCGGTAGCGGCGCATCCAGCCGTCTTCCCATTCCACCCGCGGGCTGGCGTCGGGGTTGTCCGCCACCACCTGGCGCAGGAATTCCCCCAGGCGTGCGTGACCCGGCGGCCGCAGCCCCTGTGCCTGCAGCCAGTGCCGCACCAGCCCGCGGGCGGACCCGTTATCCAGCCTGCGCACGTGAGCAAGGTCCAGCCCACCGGACTCCGGGTCCCGTGCCGCCTCCATGTGATCGGCGAAATGCGTCCGCAGCTGACCGGCGACCTCCCGCTGCCAGCCGGCGGCCCGCGCCAGGCCGGTCACAGCCCCGAAGCGTTCGCGCAACAGCGGCAGGACCGACTGGCGAAGGAAATTGCGATCAAAGCGCGCATCGCGATTGCTCGGATCGTCGTACCAGTCGAGACCCTCGCGCCGGGCATACTCGACCAGCGCCGCCCGGGGAAGGTCCAGCAGCGGCCGGCCCAGCCAGGTGGCCCCTTCCCGTCGCAGTGGGCGCATCCCCCGCAACCCGTCGGGTCCACTGCCGCGCAGGGCCGCCAACAGGAAGGTCTCGGCCTGATCGTCCGCGTGCTGCGCGGCGAGGAGGATATCCGTCTCCTCCAGCCCGTCGCGCAATGCTATGTAGCGCGCCTCGCGCGCGGCGGCCTCCAGCCCCGACGGGCGCGGATCAAGCGGTTCCAGCCTGCAGGTCCGGAACGGGCAGTTCAGCGCCCGGGCCACCGCACGGCAATGCTCGGCCTGGCGCCCGGAGTCGGCCCGCAGACCGTGGTCCACGTGCATGGCTTCGAGACCGGGAATGCCCAGACGCACCGCCGCGTGCAGCAGGACGGTGGAGTCCAGGCCGCCACTGAAGGCAATGCGCACCCGCCGGCGGGCAGGAGGGGGTTCGAGAAATGCCCGCAGCGCGGTGGCTACGGGATCGGGCGCCGGGGCGCCCCGCTCAGGAAGCGGCTTCCTGGAAGGCACCGTAGTCCATCAGGCGGCGATAGCGCCGCTCGAGACGCTTGCCCGGATCCAGTCCCTCGAGGCCGTCCAGGGTCTCCAGGAGCGCGGTACGCAGGCGCGTCGACATCGCCTCCGGGTCGCGATGGGCACCGCCCAGAGGTTCCGGCACGATCCGGTCCACCAGCCCCAGCTCCTTCAGGCGCTCGGAGGTGATTCCCAGCGCCTCGGCCGCTTCCGAGGCCTTCTCCGCGCTCTTCCAGAGGATGGAGGCACAGCCCTCGGGCGAGATGACCGAATACGTCGAATACTGCAGCATCAGCGTGGCGTCCCCGACGCCGATGGCCAGCGCCCCGCCGGATCCGCCCTCGCCGATCACCGTGGCGATGATGGGCGTATCCAGGCGCGCCATCACCCGCAGGTTGCGCGCGATGGCCTCGCTCTGCCCGCGCTCTTCCGCACCGACGCCCGGATAGGCGCCGGGGGTATCGATGAAGGTCAGCACCGGCATGCGGAAGCGCTCCGCCATCTCCATCAGACGCAGGGCCTTGCGATACCCCTCCGGCCGCGGCATGCCGAAGTTGCGGTACACCTTGTCCCGCGTCTGGCGCCCCTTCTGATGTCCGATGAGCATCACCGGGCGGCCATCCAGACGCGCCACCCCGCCCACGATCGCCGGGTCGTCGCCAAATGCGCGGTCCCCGTGCAGCTCCTCGAACTCGTCGAACAGATCGGGGATGTAGTCCAGCGTGTAGGGACGCCGCGGATGCCGCGACATCTGCGCGACCTGCCACGGCGTGAGCTTGGCGAAGATGCTCTCGGTCAGCGACCGGCACTTGTCCTCCAGGCGCTGGATCTCTTCCTGGATGTTGACCTCGGCGTCGTCGCCGACATAGCGCAAATCGCCGATCTTCGCCTCCAGTTCGGCAATGGGCTGTTCGAAGTCGAGAAAGTCCGGATTCATGCAGAGTCCCGAAGGCTTGTTGGTGGAGGCCAGCGAAAGACGCGAATTGTAACCAATCGCGGCGCGCGCCGCTCCCGTGCCGATGCGCAGCGGTCTATCGACCGTACAGCACCTGCGCCTCGCAGTCCGGCCCCAGCGACTGCTGGATGCCGCGCAACAGGCGTTCGTCCGGCCGGATCGTCCAGCCCTCCGGCAGGCTGATATCGGCCTCCAGCCCGTCCCGGCGGTAGCACATGTGCACACGGCAGGGCCCCTCGCGATGCGCCTCCATCAGCCCTCGCAGGTGGGCGACCTGTTCCGGCACCACGCCCTCCAGGCACAGGTGCAGCGCCCGCGCCCACTGCGCGCGCGCCTCGTCCAGGCTGTAGACGGCCCGCGCCCGCATGCGGGTACCCCCGGCATAGTCGTCCAGCGTGACGGTGCCTTCCGCGACCAGCAGCGCGTCCGGCTCCAGGCGATCCTTGTACTGGGTGAAGTCGTCGTTGAACAGCACCACCTCGGCCCGCCCGCTGCGGTCGTCCAGGGTAACGATCCCCATGCGCCCGCTCTGCGTGTTGCGCACGCGCACGCCGACAATCAGGCCCGCGATGCGCACGGTCTCCTGCTTACCGCGCCATTTCTGGCCCTGCGTCTCGTCGGGGCGATCCTCCAGTTTGGCCTCCAGGGCCTGCAGGGTGGTCCCGGTCAGGCGCAGCAGCTCCGCCCGATAGCGCTCCACCGGGTGGCCGGTCAGATAGAGCCCCAGGGTGTCCTTCTCGCCCCGCAGGCGTTCGTCATCGTCCATCTCCTCGAGGGTGGCGCTCTCCGGGATGACGGCCGCGGCGGGGTCGCCAAACAGGTCGACCACCCCCAGGCTGGCGTTGCGCTCCGTTTGCTCCGCGGCCGCCACGGCCATGGGGATATCGTTCAGCAGCGTCGCGCGATTCGCGCCCAGACCATCCATGGCCCCGGCGCGCACCAGCGTCTCCAGCACGCGCTTGTTCAGCTTGCCCAGATCCACCCGCTGGCACAGGTCCACCAGCCCGTGGAAGTCGCCGCCCTCCCCGCGCGCCTTCAGCAGCGTATCGATTGCGGACTCGCCGACGCCCTTGATCGCCCCCAGGCCGTAGACGACGGTCTGCGCGTCACGACAGGTAAAGCGGTAATCGGACTGGTTCACGTCCGGCGGCAGGACTTCCAGCCCCATGTTGCGGCATTCCTCGATCAGCCCGACGACCTTGTCGGTGTTGTCCATGTCCGCGGACAGCACCGCCGCCATGAACGGGGCCGGATAATGCGCCTTGAGCCACGCCGTCTGGTAGGCCACCAGGGCATACGCCGCCGAGTGCGACTTGTTGAAGCCGTAGCCCGCGAACTTCTCCATCAGGTCGAAGATGTAGGTCGCGACCCCTTCGTCGACCCCGCGCCCGAGCGCGCCCTCGAGGAATATCTCGCGCTGCTTGGCCATCTCCTCGGGCTTTTTCTTGCCCATCGCGCGCCGCAGCAGGTCCGCGCCGCCCAGGGTGTAGTTGCCCAGCACCTGGGCAATCTGCATCACCTGCTCCTGGTACAGGATGACGCCGTAGGTCGGCTTCAGGATCGGTTCCAGATCCGGATGCGGGTACTCGACCTGGGCACGACCGTGCTTGCGGTCGATGAAGTCGTCCACCATGCCCGACTGCAGCGGCCCCGGCCGGTAGAGCGCCACCAGCGCGATGATCTCCTCGAAGCTGTCGGGCTGCAGACGCTTGATCAGATCCTTCATCCCGCCGGATTCCAGCTGGAACACCGCGGTGGTCTGGTAATCCTTCAGCAGGCGGAAGGTGTCCGGATCATCCAGCGGGATCGCGTCCAGGTCGACCCGCTCCTCGGCATCCATCTTGCGGACGTTCTCGACCGCCCAGTCGATGATGGTGAGCGTGCGCAGGCCGAGGAAGTCGAACTTGACCAGGCCGACCGCCTCGACATCGTCCTTGTCGAAGTGGGTCACCAGCGATGCGCCATCGTCTTCGCAGTACAGTGGCGAGAAATCGGTGAGCGCGGAGGGTGCGATCACCACCCCGCCCGCATGCTTGCCGGCGTTGCGGGTCAGGCCCTCGAGCTTCTGCGCGAGGTCGATGATCGCGCGGACCTCCTCGTCCTCGTCGTACAGCGCCTTCAGGTCCTCGCTCTCGGTCAGGGCCTTTTGCAGGGTCATGCCCAGTTCGAACGGGATCAGCTTGGCGATCCGGTCGACGAAGCCATAGCCATGGCCCAGCACGCGCCCGACATCGCGCACCACGGCCTTCGCGGCCATGGTCCCGTGGGTGATGATCTGCGACACCTTGTCGCGACCGTAGCGTTCGGCGACGTAGTCGATCACGTCGTCGCGCTTCTCCATGCAGAAATCGACATCGAAGTCGGGCATGGAGACGCGCTCAGGATTCAGAAACCGCTCGAAGAGAAGCTCGTAACGCAATGGATCCAGGTCGGTAATACCCAGCGCATACGCCACCAGCGAGCCGGCGCCCGAGCCACGGCCCGGGCCCACGGGGATGCCGTTGTCCTTGGCCCACTGGATGAAATCCGCCACGATCAGGAAGTACCCGGGGAACCCCATCTGGCAGATCACGTCCAGTTCCCGCTGCAGCCGCGCCTCGTAGTCCTCCTGCGGCGCAAAGCAGAAGCGCTCCAGACGGGCGGCCAGACCCCTCGCCGAGGTCTCGCGCAGGTGATCCTCCACCGTGTACCCCTCGGGCACCGGGAAGTCCGGCAGCACCGATTCGCCCAGGGTCAGACTGACCGAACAGCGCCGCGCGATCGCGACGCTGTTGGCCAGGGCCTCGGGAATATCCGCGAACCGCTCCGCCATCTCCTCCGGCGAACGCAGGTACTGCGCCTCCGAATAGCGCCGCGGCCGCCGCGGATCATCGAGGGTCACGCCGTCGTGAATGCAGACCCGGGCCTCGTGGGCCTCGAAATCTTCCGGACGCAGGAAGCGGACATCGTTGGTCGCCACCACCGGCAGGTCGAAGGCCTCGGCCGCGGCCAGGGCCTGCTCGATCCAGGCCTCCTCGCCCGGCCGGTCCGAGCGCACCAGCTCGAAATAGAAGCGCCCCGGGAAGCGCCGCATCCAGGGTTCCAGATCCTCGGCCAGCAGGGCGCGGGCGGTCCCTGAACCGTTCACGAACAACCCGTCGATGCCCCCCGACAGCGCGATCAGGCCCTCGGCCGCCGCGTCCAGCCAGGCACAGTCCACCCGCGGGATCCCCTTCTCCTGGCCTTCCTGCCAGGCCCGCGAGATCAGCCGCGTCAGGTTGCGGTAGCCGGGATCGTTCTGCGCCAGCAGCGTCATCCGTGCCAGGCTGCCGTCGGCGCGCGCATCGCGTACCAGCACGTCCGCCCCGATAATCGGCTGCACGCCCTGTGCGATCGCGGCGCGGTAGAACTTCACCAGCCCGAACAGGTTGCAATGATCGGTGACCGCGACGGCCGGCATGCCGCCATCGACGACGGCCTTCACCAGCGGCTTCAGCCGCACCAGGCCGTCGACCAGGGAGTACTCCGAATGCACCCGCAGGTGCACGAAGCCGGGATGGGCTTCGCTCATGCGCCGGCCTCCTGCTCCCGCGCGGCGATGGCACGCGCTACGGGCCCGAAGCTGCGCCGGTGCTGGGGACACGGACCCAGGCGCTCCAGGGCCTCGCGATGGGCCACCGTCGGATAGCCCGAGTGCCGATCAAAGCCGTACTCGGGGTAGTCGCCGTGGAGTTCACCCAACCAGCCGTCGCGGGCCACCTTCGCGATGATCGAGGCTGCACTGATGGCCGCCACCGAACCGTCCCCGCCGACGATGGCCTCGGCCGTCCAGGGCCCCTCGGGGGTAAAGCGCCCGTCGACCAGCAGGTGCGCGGGTGCCAGGGCCAGACCGGCCACGGCTCGCTGCATCGCCAGCAGAGTGGCGCGGTGGATATTCAGTGTGTCGATCTCCGCGGCCTCGGCCCGCCCCAGCGACCACGCCAGCGCGTCCGCGCGGATCTGTACGTCCAGCGCCTCCCGGCGCCGGGCACTCAGCTTTTTGGAGTCGGTCAGGCCGGGACAGGCGTAGTCCTGCGGCAGAATCACGGCCGCCGCGACCACCGGCCCGGCCAGCGGCCCGCGCCCGACCTCGTCCACGCCGGCGACGTGGCGCTGCGCTGCCTCTGTCATGGAGTCTCCACCACGGTGAACTGCGGGCAATCATCCGAACACGACCATGCGCCGCGCCGGGGATCCGTTACAATAGCGCCGAAAATCCTAGCACACCCCCTCCGGATCCGAGCCTACCCATGTCCCAATCCCCGTTACGCTGCGCCGCCATCGGCGTGGGCCACCTCGGCAGATGGCATGCCGCCAAGTACGCTGCGCTGCCGGATACCGAGCTGGTGGCCGTGGTCGACGCCGACCCCGAAACCGCCCAACGCGTGGCGGCCGACAACGACTGCCGCGCGGAGACCGATCATCGCGCCCTGATCGGGCAGGTCGATGCGGTCTCCATCGCCGCCCCCACCACCCTTCACTACGACATCGCCCGCGATTTCCTCGAGGCCGGCTGCCACGTGCTCGTGGAGAAGCCCATCACCGCGACCCTGGAGCAGGCCGAGGCCCTGAACCGGATCGCCGAGAAGCAGGGCGTGGTACTCCAGGTCGGGCATCTGGAACGCTTCAATGCCGCCCTGCGCCGACTGACCGAGAGCCCGCTGCATCCCCGATTCATCGAGTCCCATCGCCTGGCGCCCTACAAGCCTCGCGCCACCGATGTCTCGGTCGTCCTGGACCTGATGATCCACGACATCGACATCATCCTGTCGCTGGTGGACGCGCCGCTGACCGAGATCCGCGCCTCCGGTGCCCGGGTGCTGACCGGCGACATCGACATCGCCAACGCCCGCCTGGAGTTCGCGAACGGCTGCGTCGCCAATGTCACCTCCAGCCGCATCAGCACCAAGTCCGAGCGCCGCATGCGCATCTTTCAGTCGCATGCCTACGCATCCGTCGACTTCCAGAATCGCATCCTGTCGCTGAACCATATCGGTGACCCCGATCCGGAGACCGGTGCCCCGGCCATCCATCGCGAGGAGAGCGTGTTCGACGAGGCCGATGCCCTGCTCGCCGAGATCCAGGCCTTCGTGGCCGCGGTCCGCGGCCAGGGTCCGGTCGTCGTCAGCGGCCGCGACGGCCAGCGCGCTCTGGAGACGGCCAGCCGCATCACCGACCTGGTCTATGAAAACCTGAACATCATGAGCCGGGCCGACGGCCCGCACAGCCACCTCGATGCGAACCCCACAGGAGTCAAGCCGTGATCCCGATGGTCGACCTGCAGCGCCAGTACCAGAGCCTGCGCCCCGAAATCGATGCCGCCCTTCAGGACGTGCTGGCCGGCGCCCGTTTCATCCTGGGCCCCAATGTGCAGACCCTGGAACAGGAACTGGCCGACTACCTCGGCGTCGAGCACGCGATCACCTGCGCGTCGGGCACCGATGCCCTGCATCTGGCCCTGGCCGCGGCCGGGATCGGCCCGGGTGACGAGGTCATCACCACCCCGTTCACCTTCATCGCCACGGCCGAGGCCATCCGCTACGTCGGGGCCGACCCGATCTTCGTGGACATCGACCCGCGCACCTTCAACATCGATCCGGATCAGGTAGAGGCTGCGATCACCGAACGCACCCGGGCGATCCTGCCGGTGCACCTGTTCGGCCAGCCAGCCGACATGCCACGCCTGCAGGCCATCGCCGAGAAGCACAAGGTGATGATCGTGGAGGACTGTGCGCAGTCCTTTGGCGCGACGGTCGACGGCGTGCAGACCGGTGCGGGCAATGCCTTCGGCTGCTTCTCGTTCTTCCCCAGCAAGAACCTCGGGGCCTTCGGCGACGGCGGCCTGGTCACCACCAGCTGCCCGTCGTCCGCCGAGGCCCTGCGCCGTCTGCGCAATCACGGTTCCAGCGAGCGCTACTACCACGACGAGATCGGCTACAACAGCCGGCTGGACGAGATGCAGGCCGCGATCCTTCGGGTGAAGCTGCCGCACATCGATACCTACAACGCGGAGCGCCGCCGGGTCGCCGCGCGCTACCGCGACGGCCTGGCCGGCCTGCCCGTGGAGGTGCCGTTCGAGGACGGTATCGGGACCCACGTCTACCATCAGTACACGCTGCTGACCGATCACCGCGATACCATCATGGGGGCCCTCAAGGCCGCCGAAGTCGCCTGCGCGATCTACTACCCAGTGCCCCTGCACCAGCAGAAGGCCTTCGCCGACCTGAAGAATCGCCCGGAATCGCTGCCCGTCACCGAAGACATCGCCGCGCGCTGCCTGTCGCTGCCCGTGTTCCCGGAACTCGAGGACGCGACCATCGACATGATCTGCGGGAAGATCCGCGAAGCCCTCGCATGACGCCACCCCGCCCCGCGCCGACTGGAGCCCCGCTCCGGCAATGACGCAGCATGTGGTGATCTGCGCCGGGGAAAGCTCGGGAGACGCCCTCGGGGCGGGGCTGGTCCACGAGCTCTCCGCGCTCGAGCCCGGACTGCGCTACTCGGGCATGGGCGGGACACAGATGCGGGCCGCCGGCGTCGACACGCTGATCGACGTCTCCGAGCTCGCGGTGGTCGGCCTGGTCGATGTGCTGGTGAACTACCCGCGCCTGCGCCGGCTGTTCCGGCGCATGAGCCGCCATCTCGAAACCGAGCGTCCGGACCTGCTGGTCCTGGTCGACTACGTGGAGTTCAACCTGCGCCTCGCGGCACATGCCCGCCGCCTCGGGATTCGCGTGCTGTTCTACGTCAGCCCGCAGCTTTGGGCCTGGCGCTCCGGGCGCATCAAGCGCATTCGCCGCTGCGTCGACGCCATGGCGGTCCTGTTCCCGTTCGAGACCGAGGTCTACGAGACCGCCGGCGTACCGGTGCGCTATGTCGGCAACCCGTTGGTGGACCGGGTGCAACCGCCGCAAACACCGATTCGGGAAACGCTGGACCTGCTGCCCGAGACGCGACTGGTCGGCCTGTTGCCCGGCAGCCGGAGCGGCGAACTGAAGCGCCACTGGCCCATGCTCGTAGACACGGTCCGGCGCATCCATGCCGCGCATCCGGATGTACGGTTCGTGGTTTCGATGGCACCCGGGGTAACGACCGATCGCTTGACCGAGCTCGCGGCCTGGGACGACCTGCCCCTGCAGTTCGTGGGAGGTGATGCGCAAACCCATTCCCTGATGGCCGGGGCGGATCTCCTGCTGATTGCCTCCGGCACAGCCACGCTCGAGGCCGGACTGCTCCAGGCCCCGATGCTGGTCTTCTACCGGATGGGGGCCGTGAGCCATGCTGTCTTCTCGCGCCTCGTTCGCCTCGAGAACATCGCCCTGGTCAATATCGTCGGGGGCGAGCGCCTGGTACCCGAGTACCTGCAAGAAGATGCCAGCCCCGAGCGCCTCGCGCGGGATGCCATGAGCCTGCTCACACACCCCGAGGAACGGTTGGCCATGCGTGAACGGCTGGCCCGCGTGCGAGAACGCCTGGGGGATGGTGGGGCCGACCGCCGCGTCGCCGAAATGGCGCAGGAACTCCTCCAGCACGGCCATCTGTTGACTAGGGAGACGCTGATTTAATCACAGAGGACACGGAGTGCACGGAGAAGGGAAAGGTCAAAGGCGGTATACAGGAAGCTGGGAAGGCAGGAAGGGGTTACAGGGGTGAGGCGCCGGTGGGCTCGGGGGCATCTGGGAGCTCCTGAGGGAGCGTGGCTGCGAACGTAGCGCGACTATGTTCCGTGAGACGGGGCGCCCTCGCCGTTCGCCACGTCGCTTTGTGACCGAAAATGACGAATGGGTCGCCCCCGGATCACATACCGGTGATGGCCCATTCACTTTGCGGTTACAGCAACGGTCCGCCAGAAAGGCCCGTTTACTGAAACCATCTGAATCGGAATTTCTTCGCCCCTTCCGACCTTCCTGTGAATCGCCTTTGCCCTTCTCCGTGCACTCCGTGTCCTCTGTGGTTCAATGACCGAGGGAGTTGGAGCGCAAAGATCAGTGGGGGCGGCCGCCGCGCAGGATGCCGCGCCGGCTGCCACGGACAAACCCGATCAGGTTGCGCACCTCGGGGACGTCGGTCTCCTCGAACATCGTGTCGAGGTGGCTCTCGCGGCCGGCCCGGCCGCGCATGCCCTGAATGAATACCCGATGGAGCGCCTGGATGGCCTCGTTGGAAAAGCCATTGCGCTTGAGCCCCACCTTGTTGATCCCGATCAGACGCGCGTAGTTTCCGCTCGCCAGGCAGTACGGCGGCAGGTCGCGGTTCAGGGCGGCCCCCATGCTGGTAAAGGCATAGGTCCCCACCCGGCAGAACTGATGCACCAGGGTGAACCCCCCCAGTGTTGCGTGATCCTGGATCTCCACATGCCCGGCCAGCGAAGTGGCGTTGGAGAAGATGATGCTGTTGCCAATGGTGCAGTCGTGGGCGATGTGCACGTACGCCATGATCAGGTTGTCGTGCCCGATCACCGTTTCGCCCAGCCCCTTCTCGGTGCCCCGGTGCAGCGTCACCGATTCGCGGATCACGTTGCGGTCACCGATCACCAGCCGGGTCGGCTCGCCGCGATAGCTGGTGTCCTGCGGCTCCTCCCCGAGCGAGGAGAACTGGAAGATCCGGTTGTCGCGCCCGATCTCCGTGGGCCCGTTAATCACCACGTGCGGCCCGACCCGGGTCCCGGCGCCGATCTTCACGTTGGCACCGATCACCGAGAACGGTCCGATCTCCACCGAGGAGTCGATCTCGGCACTGGGGTGGACGTCGGCCCGCGGATCAATCACGCCGGAATTTCCTGGCCGGAACACATCAGTTGTGCGGTGGCGCAGACATCCTCGCCGACCTTCGCTACCGCATCGAAGCGCCAGATCCCGCGCACCGTCCGCTTGAGATCGACCCGCAGGTGAAGCTGATCGCCGGGCACCACCTGACGTCGAAAACGCGCCTCGTCGATGCCGACGAACAGGTAGAGCTGCTGCTTGTCCTGATTCTCGTTGCGCGCCTCTTCCGTCTTGAATGCCAGGAGCCCGGTCGCCTGGGCCAGGGCCTCGAGGATCAGGACCCCCGGCATCACCGGCTTGATCGGGAAATGGCCCTGAAAATACGGCTCGTTGATGCTGACATTCTTGATCCCCGTGAGATAGCTGCCCGCCTCCCACTCCAGCACCCGATCCACCATCAGGAACGGGTAGCGATGCGGCAGGTAGCGCATGATCTCCTGGACGTTAAAGTCATTCACGCCGGTGTCCTTTTTCTGATTCTTGAGATGCCGCATACGGACCGCTGCGCGGACGTGCAATACGACGTTCGATCGGTTCTTCGCCCGTACATGGGCCAGAACCGGCTGTTCCCGGGACGGGATCGTCCCCCTAACGTGCCAGGCGTCGCAGCCGTGCCAGCATGCGATTCCACAGCCGCGCCTCCTGATGCGGCACCCCGGACGCGTAGTGACCCGCCCGGTCGATGGAGCGCGTAACCAGCGTCATCGCGTGGATCGTCACGTGATCCGCAATGGAAAGATGCCCCAGGATCCCGGCGCCGCCCCCGATCGCGCAATGGGCCCCGATACGGGCACTCCCCGCAATGCCCACACAGCCGGCAATGGCAGTATGGTCGCCAATCTCGACGTTATGGGCAACATGAACGAGGTTGTCGATCTTCACACCGGTGCCGATGCGCGTCGCCTGCAGCGCCCCGCGATCAATGGTGGTATTGGCCCCGATTTCCACATCCGAACCGATCACGACGCGGCCCAGCTGCTCGATCTTCTCCCAGCCGTTGCCGCCGGCCGATGCGAAGCCGAAGCCGTCGGCGCCGATCACGCAGCCGCTTTGCAGGATGCACCGTTCCCCGACCTCCACCCCGTCTAGCAGCGTCACGCGCGGGTGCAGGAAGGTGCCGGCCCCAATGGTGACACCCTCGCCGACCACACAATGCGCGGACACCACGGCCCCCGCGCCGATCACCGTCCCGGCACCAATCACGGCGCCGACCGCGACGCTTGCATCGGCCGCCACCGAAGCACCGGGATCGACGAACGCACCCGGATGTACGCCCGCGGGCCGCAAGCGGCGGCGGGCGCCGAGGCACTGACTCGCACGTGCATAGCCCAGGTAGACATCCTGCAGCACAATCAGGGACCGCCCGGGAATCACAGGCAGGTCCGCGGTTGCGGGCACCAGGATCACGCCCGCAGCACAGTTCTCGATTTCTTCGGCATGCCGGTCCGGGTCGGTGACGAAGGTCAGATCCCCGGGTCCGGCTGCGGCCAGCGGGGCCAGCCCCGCAACCCGCCGCTCACCCTCGCCGACGAGCCGCCCGCCCAGGGTTTCCGCCAGCTCGCGGGCGGTATACCCGCCGTCAGTCGCGCTGCATTGCGGCAAGGATGTCGTCCGTGATGTCGATGCGATCGCTGGCGTAGAGCACGTTACGCTCGGTGAGGATCAGGTCGATGTCGCGTTCGCGGGCGAGGTCGACAATGGCATCGTTGATACGCCGCTGGAGCTTGGCCAGCTCCTCGTTGCGACGCACGTTCAGGTCCTCGCTGAAGCTTTCCTGGGCCCGCCGGAACTCGCGCGAGCGCTGCGAGAACTCGCGCTCCAGATCTGCCCGTTCCGACGGATTCATCAGGTCCCCGTCGCGCTCCAGCCGGTCCCGCAGGCGCTGCAGCTCCTCGCGCTCCGCCACCAGCTCGGAATCGCGCGGCGAGAATTCGCGCTCCAGCTCGCGCATCGCCTCCTCCGCCTGCGGCGAATCCTCGAGGATCCGGTTCATGGTGACGAAGGCCACGTTCTGCGCGCCCGCCGCCGCCGGCAGCACCAGCCACCCGCTGACGACCATCATCACGATCACCCACCAGGCGAGCCCGGATCTCATACCGCCTCCCGATGCCCTGGCATCGTTTGCATCGACCATCTTCAGAAACTGGCCCCCAGCAGGAACTGGAAGCGCTGCAGATCATCACCCGGCTGGTCGTTGAACGGCTCGGCCACACTGAAGCTCAACGGCCCCACCGGGGAGAACCAGGTGACCGCGACCCCGGCCGACGCGCGCAACTCGCTACTATCGAAATCCGACACCTGATCGAACACGTTCCCGGCATCCACGAAAGTACTCATGCGCACCGCGTCGTTGTCGGCGGCAAACGGCATCGGGAAGAACAGCTCCGCGGACAGCGTGGTCCGGAAGCGACCCCCGTAGGGATCGTCGTTCGAATCACGCGTCGCGGGCTGGCCATCCCGCAGCGGGCGCAGGTCGCCCAGGCGGTTGTCCTCATACCCGCGCACGGAGCGAATGCCGCCGGCGAACAGCCGTTCGTAGAACGGCACCTCGTCGCCCCCGTAGCCGTCCGCATAGGCCAGCCCGGCCGACAGACTGAAGGAATAGCGATCGGACAGCCGGAAGATCTCCTGGCCCGAGTACGTCAGCTTGTAGAACTCGCGGTCACTGCCCGGAATCGCCACTTCCAGTCCGACCCGGTGCCGCCGACCTTCCGAGGCGAAGGTCGTGCTGTCCCGAGTATCATGGACGTAGCTGGTCTCGAGCTTGTAGAGATTGGCCGTGTCACCGAATTCGTCCAGTTCGTCAATGATCTCGTCCGGCGTCCCGATGCGCGTCTCCGACGCCTCGACCGTCTCGATTTCGATGTTCTCGAAACCGGGCCGGACCTGGATGCGGTCGAATTCCGACAGCGGGATGCCGTAGGTCACGTCGAAGCCAAAGCGGTTCGACGAGTACCGCGAGATGTTCGCCTCCTCGGCATCGATCTTGCGATAAAACACGGAGAATCCGCGGCTCGCGCCGGACGGCGTGAAGTGCGGATTGGTCACGCTCATCCGGAACAGCTGGTTGACCTTGCTGGTACTGACCTCGGTCGAGAAGCGGTTCCCGGTCCCGAGAAAGTTGTCCTGGGTCAGACTGGCGGTCAGCAACAGGCCCTGGTTTTGCGAGAAGCCGGCCCCCAGGGACAGGGCCCCCGACTGCTGCTCGGTCACGGTGATGTTCAGGTCCACCTCGTCATCCGTACCGGCGACCCGCTCGGTCTCCACGTTCACGCTCTGCACGAACGGCAAGCGCTGGATGCGCACCCGCGAGCGCTCGATCAGCGCGCCGTTGTACCAGGCGCTCTCCATCTGGCGCAGCTCGCGGCGGTAGACCCGCTCCTCGGTGTTCTGGTTGCCGGTAATGCGGATGTTGCGCACATACACGCGCGGCCCTGGGTCAACGAAGAAGGTAATCGCGACCTCACGGTTGTCCTCGTCCACATCGGGGACCGGGTTCACGTTGGCGAAGGCATAGCCCTCGCGTGTCAGCCGCTCGCTGATGCGCTCCGCCGACTCGGTGATCTGGCTGCGCGAGAACGGCGCGTCGATATCCACCTCGATCAGGTCTTCCAGCTCCTCGCGCGGGATCACGAACTCGCCAGCTAGATCCACGCCAGTCACCGTGTAGCGCTCGCCCTCGTCCACGTTGATGGTGATGAACAGGTCCTTGCGATCGGGCGTCAGGGTGACCTGCGTGGAGTCGATGTCGAACTCCAGGAACCCCTGGTCGAGGTAATGCGAACGCAACTGCTCGAGGTCTCCGGAGAGCTTTTCGCGGGAGTAATTGTCGCGGCGACTGAAGAATGCCCACCAGCGGGGCACCCCGGATTCAAAACCGCGGGTCAGCTCGCGCGTGCTGTAGCTCTCGTTGCCGACCACGTTGACCTGGCGGATCTTCGCCACCGGCCCTTCCGCGATATCGATCTCTACGTCCACGCGGTTGCGCGGCAGCTCGACGATCTCGACATCGATCTGGACGTTGTAGCGGCCACGGGCGAAGTATTGCTGGCGCAGTTCGCTCTCGATACGGTCCAGCATAGTCCGGTTAAACACTCGCCCCGAGCGCAGGCCCGCGGAGTTCAGGGCCTCCCGCAGCCCGTCGTCCGGGATGTCGCGGTTGCCGGAGAAGTTGATTTCGTTGATGGCGGGGCGTTCCGAGACGATCACCACCAGCACGTCACCGCGTCGCGCGATCTCGACGTCGTCAAAGAAACCGGTCTGGAACAGCTCGCGGATCACCTCCGGACTGCGACTGTCGTCGAAGGTATCGCCCACCTGCACGGGCAGATAGCTGAGCGCGGTGCCGGCGGTGATCCGCTCGAGCCCCTCGATCTCGATGTCCTCGATCTCGTAGGCCTGCCCCCAGGCCGTCCCCGCCAGGCCCAGCAAGCCGATCAGGGCCATTCCTCTCAAGCTGTTTCGCGCCATGCTCTCCGCCAGAAAAAGGCCGCTCGGCAGACCCGTCGAAGACCCCCGATCCGGAGGGGCCCATCGCCACGCCTAGCCAAACAGTCGTGTCAAATCATTGTACAGGGCCAGTGTCATCAGGCCCGCGATCGCCAGGAGCCCCACCTGCTGTCCGATGATCTGGGTACGCTCCGACACCGGGCTGCCCTTGACCGCCTCGGCGGCGTAATACAGCAGATGTCCGCCATCCAGCATCGGGATCGGCAGCAGGTTGATGATCCCGAGGGACACGCTCACCAGCCCCAGGAAACCCAGAAACGCCGAGACCCCGATCAGCGCCGAGACCCCCGCGAACTCGGCTATGGTAACCGGTCCGCTGATATTTTTAACCGACGCATCCCCGGTGATCATTCGCCACAGGATGCCGAGCGTCAGGACCGAGACATCCCACGTGCGCTGGACACCGGAAACAAAGGCCGACACCGGGCCCTGACGCACCAGGACCGCCATCTCCCGCGCCGCCGGCTGATCCGGGTCCACCCCGGCACCGATACGGCCGATGCGCGTGCCCTCATGATCCACAGCCTCCGGCGTCATGCGCAGCTCCAGGGTTCGGCCATCCCGCTCGACCGTCACCTGCAAGTCCGTCTCCGGACGGGCACGCACGCGCTCGACCCAGTCGTTCCAGTCGGTCACCGCGTCGCCATCCACGGCCAGCACGCGATCACCCGGCTCCAGCCCCGCCGCCGCGGCGGGGCTCCCGGCCTCGACCGCGCCGATACGCGGTTCCAGCGCGGGGCGATACGGCTGCAAGCCCAGCTTGTCGAGGAACTGCCCCTCGCCCAGCAGCGCCTGGCGATCGCGCAGATCCACCTCGCGCTCGAACTCGCGACCCTCCACATCCCGCACCAGCAGGGTCACGGCCTCGCCGCGCACGGCATGATCCAGCAGCCGCAGGTTGGCCTGTTCCCAGTCCACGACCGCGCGATCCCCCACCCGCAGGATCTCCTGCCCGCGCTCGAGCCCGGCCTCGGCGGCCGGCGTCTCCGGCGCCACCTCGCCCAGAATCGGCTTGACCCCTCCCACGCCCACCATAAACATCACGGCGTACACCACGATGGCCAGGAGGAAATTCGCCGCGGGTCCCGCCGACACCACAAAGGTACGGGCCCCGAGACCCTTCTGGTTGAAGGCGCGCGGGACCTCCTCCGGCGCGACGGCCCCCTCGCGCTCATCCAGCATCTTCACGTAGCCGCCCAGGGGCAGCGCGGCGATCACGAACTCCGTCCGATCCCGTCCGAAGTAGCGCTTGTACAACGGGCGCCCGAAACCGACCGAAAACCGCAGCACCTTGACACCCATCAGGCGCGCGGCCAGGTAATGTCCATACTCGTGCACGGTCACGAGCACGCCGATCGCCACCGCAAATGCCAGCAGGCTCGTCAGAAAGGTCATGACACCACTTGCCGTGCGTTCGCCACCTGCTCCCCGGCGATCGCGCGTGCCTTCCGGTCAGCGCTCAACACCCGCTCCAGCGAGTCCACCGGCTCGGCCTCGATGGCATCGAGAGTGGCGGCGATCACCACGGGGATCTCGCTGAACGCCAGGCGTTCGGCGAGAAACGCCTCCACCGCCACCTCATTCGCCGCGTTCAGCACCGCCGTCGCCGTCCCCCCGCGCTCCAGGGCCTGATAGGCCAGCCCCAGCGCAGGGAAGCGCGCCGCTTCCGGTTCGGAGAACTCCAGCCGGCCCATGGTCAGAAGGTCCAGGGGCTCGACCCCGGATTCCATGCGCTCGGGCCAGGCCAGGGCATGGGCAATCGGTGTTCGCATATCGGGATTCCCGAGTTGCGCGAGCACAGAGCCGTCGTCATAGGCCACCATCGAGTGCACGATACTCTGCGGATGCAGCACCACCTGGATCGTCGCCGGCGGTACTGCGAACAGCCAGCAGGCCTCGATCACCTCCAGGCCCTTGTTCATCATCGTTGCGGAGTCCACCGAGATCTTGCGCCCCATCTCCCAGTTGGGATGAGCGCAGGCCTCGTCCGGGGTGATGCCGGCAAAGCTATCCAGCGGACGATCGCGAAACGGCCCGCCCGACGCGGTCAGCCAGATCCGGCGGGCGCCGTGCGGTGTGACCGGCTCCGCACAGACGTACCCGTTCGGCAGGCACTGGAAGATCGCATTGTGCTCGGAATCGATGGGCAGCAGGCACGCCCCGGAGCGCCGCACGGCATCCATCAGCAACGCGCCGGACATCACCAGCGCCTCCTTGTTCGCCAGCAACACCCGCTTGCCCGCCTCCGCCGCGGCCAGCGTGGGCAACAGCCCGGCGCCCCCCACGATCGCGGCCATCACCGCGTCCACCTGCGGCGCGCGAGCCACCTCGGCCAGGGCCTCCGCGCCCGCGTGCACCTGCGTGCGCGACCCGGACGCCGCCAGGGCCGTGCGCAGGGCATCCGCGGCATCCGCATCGACCATCACCGCGACGTCCGGCGCGTGCCGAAGGCACTGCTCGCGCATGCGTTCCACATTGCGATGAGCCGTCAGGGCATGGACGCGGAACCGTTCCGGCTGACGCGCCACCACGTCCAGCGTGCTCAGCCCGATACTGCCGGTCGATCCGAGAATGGTGAGCTGCGTCGTCTTCATGAGTACCTGCGCCTGCGCGCGCTATCCCGTCACCGGCGAGGCCGGTATCAGCGCCAGCCACAACAGCCCGGCCAGGAACACCGGGGCGGCTGCAACCATACTGTCGAACCGGTCCAGAATACCCCCGTGACCCGGCAGCAAGGAACCACTGTCCTTGGCCCCGGCCTCGCGCTTCAGGATGCTCTCGAACAGGTCCCCGACCACCGACACCAGACCGATCAGTACCGACAGCAGCAGGAAGACCAGCGCGTCCATCGGGGCAAGCCCCCACCCGATCGCCACCACGGTCGCGAAGGCCAGTACCGTGAGCAGGCCGCCGAACAACCCCTCGCGGGTCTTTCCCGGGCTGATATGGGGCGCCAGCGGGTTGCGGCCGAAGGCCTTGCCGGCGAAGTAGGCGCCCGTATCCGCGAGCCCCACCAGCACCACCAGATACACCACCAGCAACGGGGCCAGTGCGTGCAGCCAGACGAGGCCCATTCCGGCCGGCACCAGCGTGAGGATCGCCGCAACCGCAAACAGCGGTCCATGTCGGCCGCGCGCGCCCTCCTCGTGTTCCCGGTAGAACGGCAGCACCAGCAGGATCACCAGCCACCACAGCAGGGCCAGGCCCAGAATCAGGTAGTGCAGCGCCCCTGCAGGGGCAGTTCCAAGCGCCAGCACGGGGGCGCCCACGGCCGCGACCAGCGCGGCGCGGGCACCGTGGCCCACCAGTCCCGCCAGGCCGCCCCATTCCCAGGTGGCCAGCCCGAGCACCAGCACCACCAGGAGCAGCACGGCCCAGTTGGGGCCCCAGGCCACCAGGGCCAGGGCCGGCAGGCCCAGGGCCGACGCCGTCAGGATCCGTTGCCTAAGCACCCGTCGCCTCCCCCGGCGCGGCCGCGTCGCCCGCGGCCGGCACGCGCCCGAAGCGGCGCTGGCGGCTTGCGTACCAGGTCAGCCCTTCCTCCAGCTCCGTATTCGTCACATCCGGCCAGAAGGTCTCGATGAACAGCAGTTCGGCGTAGGCCGCCTGCCACAAGAGGAAATTGCTGACCCGGTGTTCACCCCCGGTGCGGATCAGCAGATCCACGTCCGGCAGGCCGGCCGTACTCAGATATCCGGAGAAGGCGGCCTCGGGGTCCGCCCCGCGGTCGTTGTCGGCCACCCAGCGCCGGGCCGCCTGCAGGATGTCCCAGCGCCCGCCATAACCCAGCGCGACCACCAGGCACATGCGGTCGTTCCCGGCGGTGGCCTGCTCGGCCTCGGTCATGCGTGCCTGAAGATCGGACGGGAACGTGGCGCGATCCCCGATAAAGCGCAGCACGATACCCCGCTCGACGAGCTCCGGAAGCTCCGCCTCGATGGCGGAGACAAACAGGTCGAACAGGGCCTCGACCTCTTCCCGGGGGCGGCCCCAGTTCTCGCTGCTAAAGGCAAACAGGGTGAGGGTGCCAACGCCCTGTTCGGCAAAGAAGCGCACGGCGTTGCGCGTCGCCTCCAGCCCGGCGCGGTGGCCTTCGGATCGGCTCAGACCGCGCGCCTCGGCCCAGCGGCCGTTGCCATCCATGATGATGGCCACATGCGCGGGAAGCCCATCGCGGGGTTTCGGGATAACCGGCATCGTGCGCGCCGGTCAGACTTCCATCAACTCGGCTTCCTTGTCCGCCAGCATCGCGTCGACCTTCGCGATGTGGTCGTCGGTCAGCTTTTGGACCTGCTCCTGGGCCTTGTGCTCGTCGTCCTCGGACATCTCCTTGTCCTTGACCAGCTGCTTGAAGGCATTGTTGGCGTCACGCCGGATATTGCGCACGGCCACCCGTGCGTGCTCGGCCTCCGCCTTCACCACCTTCACCAGCTCGCGGCGGCGCTCTTCCGTCAGCGCCGGCAGCGGCACCCGGATCACGGTCCCCATGCTCGCCGGGTTCAGCCCCAGATCGGAGGTCATGATGGCCTTCTCGACCTTACCCACCATGTCCTTCTCGTACGGCACCACGGCCAGCGTGCGCGCATCCTCGGCCGTTATGTTCGCGACCTGGTTGATCGGCACTTCCATGCCGTAGTACTCCACGTGCACGTGCTCGAGCAGCGTGGGGTGCGCCCGCCCCGTGCGGATCTTCGACAGTTCGTTGCGCAGCGCTTCCAGGCTCTTGTCCATGCGCTCGCGCGCGTCCTTGATGGTGGCGTCACTCATTGCGGGATCCCTCGACCAGGGTACCCACCGCCTCGCCCATCACGAGCCGCTGCAGGTCGCCCCTGGCAAACATGTTCATTACACGAATCGGCAGGCCGTTGTCGCGGCACATCACCAGGGCCGTGGTATCCATCACGCCCAGGCGCCTTTCCAGCGCATCATCGAACGTCAGGCGTTCAAAGCGTCGGGCATCCTTGCTCTTGACCGGGTCGGCATCGTAGACACCGTCGACCTTGGTCGCCTTGATCATGATATCGGCGTTGATCTCGATCGCCCGCAGACTGGCCGCGGAGTCCGTCGTAAAGAACGGATTACCGGTCCCGGCCGCGAACACCACGATCCGCCCCTTCTCGAGATGGCGCACCGCACGGCGCCGGATGTAGTCCTCGCAGACCTGGTTGATCCGGATCGCCGACATTACGCGGGAGAAACGCCCGGCCCGCTCGATCGCATCCTGCAGCGCCAGCGCGTTGATCACCGTCGCCAGCATGCCCATGTGATCACCGGTCACCCGGTCCATGCCGCCCTGCGCCAGACCCGCACCGCGGAAGATATTACCGCCACCGATCACGATGCCGACCTCTACCCCCATGCGGGAGAGCTCCGAGACCTCTTCGGCCACCTGCGCCAGGACATCCGGGTCCACCCCGTAGGATTGCTGGCCCATCAGGGCCTCCCCGCTCAACTTCAGAAGGATGCGCCGGTACGCGGGCTGGCTGTCCTGACTCATGGAGTTCCTTATCTCGGGCTCGTTATTCTCGCTTGCCAGTTTTTTCTGGCCCTCTTATCCGGAAACGGCCGCTTCAAGCGGCCGCCCCGGGATCCTGCTGGATCAGGCGCCGCGCGCCTGAGCCATGACCTCTTCGGCGAAGTTCTCGGTCTTCTTCTCGATGCCCTCGCCCACCTCATAGCGGATGAATCCGGACACCGACGCACCCTTGCTCTCCAGCAACTGGCCGACGGTCTGATCGGGGTCCTTCACGAACGGCTGGCCGACCAGGGTAATCTCGCCCAGGTACTTGCGGATCCGGCCCTCGATCATCTTCTCGATGATGTTCTCGGGCTTGCCGGACTCCTCGGCCTGCGCCTTGAAGATCGCGCGCTCCTTGTCGAGCATCTCGGTCGGCACCTGGCTTTCGTCCACGCACACCGGGTGGCTGGCCGCGATATGCATGGCAATGTCCTTAGCCAGCGCCTCGTCTCCGCCGTTCAGGCCGACCAGCACACCGATGCGGGCGCCATGCTGGTAGAAGCCCAGGGCCCCTTCCGCGCTCATTCGTTCGAAGCGACGTACCTGGACGTTCTCGCCCACCTTGGCGATCAGCTGGGTGCGCTGCTCTTCCAGGGTCTGGCCATCCACGGTCTCGGCCATCAGACCCTCGACAGAATCGGCTGCGGTGTTCAGCGCCACCTTGGCGCAGGTGCCGGTGAAGGCACGGAAGTTGTCGTCATTGCCAACGAAGTCGGTTTCGCAGTTGATCTCGACGATCACGGCCTGCGAACCCTCGCAGGCGATCTCGACCCGGCCCTCGGCCGCAACCCGATCCGCCTTCTTGTCGGCCTTGGCCATGCCGGACTTGCGCATGGCTTCCACGGCCGCTTCCAGGTCTCCCCCGGTCTCGGTCAGGGCCTTCTTGCATTCCATCATGCCGGCGCCAGTGCGCTCGCGCAGTTCTTTCACTTGTGCAGCAGTAATCTGCATCGTTGGTGCTCCTGAATCATGCTCGGACCGGCCGCCTCGGGCGGCCGGTCCCGGTTATCAAGCGGGGTTGGCGGGCGACGCGGTGTCGTCGGAACCTTCGGCCGCGGCCGGCTCGGCGAACTCTTCTTCGCTCACGCCACCGGTGCTCACGGCGCCCTTGGCCTCGATGATCGTGTCGGCGATCGCGGCCACGTAGAGCTGGATGGCACGCATCGCGTCATCATTGCCCGGGATCACGTAGTCCACGCCTTCCGGGGAATGGTTGGAATCGACCACTGCCACCACCGGGATGCCGCGCTTCTTCGCCTCGGCCACGGCAATCTTTTCGTAGCCCACGTCGATCACGAACATGGCGTCGGGCATGCGGTTCATGTCCTTGATACCGCCCAGGCTGCGATCCAGCTTTTCCTTCTCGCGGCGACGGCTCAGGGCCTCGCGCTTGTTCAGGACCTGGAAGCTGCCGTCGGCGTCCATCGTCTCGAGATCCTTCAGGCGCTTGATCGACTGCTTGACCGTGTTGAAGTTGGTCAGCATCCCGCCCAGCCAGCGGTGGCTCACGTGCGGCATGCCGCAGCGACGTGCCTCTTCCGCCACCACGTCGCGCGCCGAGCGCTTGGTGCCGACAAACAGGATCTGGCCGCCGTCGGCGGCGAGCTTGCCGAGGAAGTTCAACGCGTCGTTGAACATCGGCAGGGACTTCTCGAGGTTGATGATATGAATCTTGTTGCGTTCCCCGAAGATGTACGGGGCCATCTTGGGATGCCAGTAACGCGTCTGGTGGCCGAAGTGCACGCCGGCCTCCAGCATCTGTCGCATAGTCACGAGGGACATGAGGTTTCTCCTGTAACGGGTTGAGCCTCCACGTATCCCGATCTGAAACCCGAACCGAATCTTCTTTCGCGAGCGGGCACCCGACAGACCGTGCCGATACGTGTGTGGATTTAGGTTTCGAACACCGGCCCCGCAAAGGGCGGCATCCGGCCCCGCCGAATTGCCAGCGAGGCGCGCGCTTTATAGCATAGGACGCTTACCCGAACCAAACGCCGAGCCCCTCCGGGCGCCGCGGCGGGAGCCCCCATGTCCGTTTCCATCAAGACCCCCGAAGAAATCGAACACATGCGCGTCGCCGGCCGCCTGGCCGCCGAAGTCCTCGAGATGATCGAGCCCCATGTGCAGGCCGGCGTGACCACCGGGGAGCTGGACCGGATCTGCCACGACTACATCGTGAACACCCAGGACGCGATCCCGGCCCCGCTCAACTACCGGGGCTTTCCCAAGTCGATCTGCACCTCGGTGAACCACCAGGTCTGCCACGGCATCCCGGGCGACCGGAAGCTGAAGAACGGCGACATCCTCAACATTGACATCACCGTCATCAAGAATGGCTTTCACGGCGATACCAGCCGCATGTTCGTGATCGGCAAGGCCGGCATCCAGGCCCAGCGGGTGATCGACGTGGCGCGCACCAGCATGTACCTCGGCATCCAGCAGGTCCGCCCCGGGGCGACGCTGGGCGACATCGGACACGCCATCCAGGAATACGCCGAGGCCCGGCGCTGCTCCGTGGTGCGGGAATTCTGCGGTCACGGGATCGGGCGCGGCTTTCACGAGGACCCACAGGTCCTGCACTACGGCAAGCCCGGCACCGGCATGACGCTGGAGGAAGGCATGTGCTTCACCATCGAACCCATGATCAATGCCGGACGCCGGCATACGCGCATCCTCGCCGACGGCTGGACCGCCGTGACCAAGGATCACAGCCCCTCGGCCCAGTGGGAGCACACCATCCTGGTGACCGCGGATGGCTACGAGATCCTGACCCTGCGCAAGGACGAAACCCCGCCCCAGGAGATCGCGGCCTGATCCGGGCTTTTCGCCTCCCTTACCCGCCGATTCGCACCAACAACGCCACGGAGTTGCAATGAATCCTGCGGGCAGCACCCCCGGCGAACTCGATACCCCGGCCTTCACCGCCGACTGGGGCGAGGACTACCAGCGCCTGAGCCGCAACCCGGGGAACATCGCCCTGTTCCGGGACCGCCGCCGCGCCATCCTGGAGCAGCAGTACCAGGGCTTTCGCGACGGCATGCCCATCGCCGAACTGATCCATGGCCATGCCCGGCGCATCGACGAGCTGCTCAAGCTGATCTGGGCGCAGAAGGGTCTGGCCGATGACGACCGGCTGTGCCTGATTGCGGTCGGGGGCTACGGGCGCGGCGAACTGCATCCCGCCTCCGACATCGATATCCAGATCATCCTCGAGGGCGAGCACGACCGTGCCCGCTTCGACCGCATCAGCGATTTCGTCACCTTCCTCTGGGATATCGGCATCGAAGTCGGACACAGCGTGCGCAGCATCGAAGACTGCACCCGCGAGGCGCGCGACGACATCACCGTTGCGACCAACCTGATCGAGGCCCGCTACCTGGCCGGTCATCTGGGTCTGTTCAACGACTTCCGCCAGGCCATCGAACCCGATCGCATCTGGGACTCGCGCAGTTTCTACGCCGCCAAGCTGGCGGAACAACAGGCCCGGCATCGCCGCTTCGGCGAGACCGCCTACCGCCTGGAGCCAAACGTCAAGGAAGGCCCTGGCGGGCTGCGCGACATCCAGATGATCGGCTGGGTCACCAAGCGCCACTACGGCGCCGAGCGCATCGAGGAACTGGTCTCGCTGGGCTTCCTGCGCGAGGGCGAATTCCGCGAGATGATGGAGGGTCAGAACTTCCTCTGGCGCGTGCGCTTCGCCCTCCACATGCTGACCGGCCGCCGCGAGGACCGCCTGCTGTTCGACCTGCAGCGCCAGCTGGCCAACACCTTCGGCTTCGTCGACCAGAACCACAACCGGGCGGTCGAGCAGTTCATGCAGCGCTACTTCCGCACCATCAACGACCTCGAGCGCCTGAACGAGCTGCTGCTGCAGCACTTCAACGAGGCCATCCTGGACGACCCCGAAAACCTGCAGGAACCGGTGCGCATCCATCAGCGCTTCCAGCTCCGGGGCGGCTATCTCGAGGCCGCGCACGACCAGGTCTTCATGATCTACCCGCCGGCCCTGCTGGAGGTCTTCCGCCTGTTGCAGGAACACCCCGAGATCCAGGGCATACGGGCCTCCACCATCCGCCTGATCCGGGCCCACCGCCACCTGATCGACGGTCACTTCCGACGCAACCCGGTCTGCCGCGAGCTGTTCATGGACATCCTGCGCGCGCCGCGCGGCATCACCAGCCAGCTCCGCCGGATGAACCGCTATGGCGTGCTGGGCAACTATCTGCCGGCCTTCGGCCGCATCATCGGGCGCATGCAGTATGACCTCTTCCACGCCTACACCGTGGACGAACACACCCTGAACGTGGTGCGCAACGCGCGCCGGCTCGCGCTGCCCGAGTTCGCCCACGAACAACCCCTGGCGCACCGCATCCACGCGAGCCTGGAACGGCCGGAACGCCTGGTCCTGGCCGCGCTGTTTCACGACATCGCCAAGGGTCGCGGCGGCGACCACTCCGAGCTGGGCGCCCACGACGCCCTGCACTTCTGCCAGCAACACGGGCTCTCGGACGCCGATGCCGGGCTGGTCGCCTGGCTGGTGCGCTCGCACCTGCTGATGTCCCTCACGGCCCAGCGCAAGGACATCTCGGACCCCGAGGTGGTCCTCGGCTTCGCACGGGAGGTCGCCACCGGCGAACGTCTGGACTTTCTCTATCTGCTCACGATAGCCGATATCCGCGGCACCAACCCGGAGCTATGGAACAGCTGGAAGGATGCCCTGCTCCAGACCCTCTACCACGCCACGCGCAACGTCCTCGATCGCGGCCTGGACACCCCGCCGGACATGGACGAGCAGATCCACCAGACGCGCGTCGAGGCGCTCGAGCGGCTGCAGCAACAGGGCTTCGATCCGGAACAGGCGCGTCGGCTGTGGGATGAACTCGACGACGAGTATTTCCTCCGCCATTCCGCCGACGAGATCGCCTGGCATGCCCAGGCCCTGCTCCCGCTGGAACCGGACGCGCTCCCGCTGATCCTGGTACGCCCCAAGACCTCGCGCGGCAGCACCGAGATCTTCGTCTATGCCGAGGATCACCCGCAGATCTTCGCCCGCATCACCAGCGCATTGACCCAGCTCGGGCTCGACATCGTAGACGCCCGCATCATCACCACGGCGGCTGGCCGCACCCTAGATACCTTCCTGGTCCTGGAGAGCGGCGGCGGCCAGACCGTCGATGCCGGCTATCGCGCCGACGAGATCCGCCACGCTCTGGAGCACGAACTCGCCCGCCAGGGCCGCACCCCCAACCCCGCCACGCGTCAGCTACCGCGACGCCTCAAGCACTTCGACGTGGACACCCGCATCGAATTCGAGCCGGCGCCCGGGGGCCACGCCACGCGCATGCGCCTGCGGGCCCTGGATCGACCGGGCCTGCTGTCCACCATCGGGCATATCCTTGGCGAGCAGGGTATCGACGTCCGCACCGCCCGCATCGCCACGGCCGGCGAACAGGTCGAAGACAGCTTCCTGCTGAGCCGACCCGGGCGCACCCCGCTGGACGCCGAGGCACAGACCCGACTGCGCGAGGCCCTGCTTCAGGCCCTCTGACGCCGAGGGAAACACTGATTACGTGTTCCCCTTACGATCAGCGCCCGCGCGCCTCCAGCGGCAAGGGGTCCGGCGCCGCCGGCGAGGCCTCGCCCAGCAGGCGCGTTTCAAAGTCCGTCAGCACGCTGAATTCGACCCGTCGGGAGGCGCGGCGGTCCTCCTCGCCCTGTGCATCCAGCACCCGCCGCGAAGATGACAGGCCCACGGCGGCGACCCGCGAGCGAAACCAGTCCGCCTCCTGCAGGGGTTCCAGCTGGTAGGCGTATTCCAGCACCGCCCGCGTGCGCCGCTGGCTAAGATCCATGTTGCCGAAATAAGCCTCCAGGGGATCGTCGCTCCCGGCCCACTCACTCGACGTGTGGCCTTCGATCCGTACCTCCCGGATCACCTCGGCGAACGGGCGCAGCTGTTCGGCATAGCGCGGCATGAAATCCGCCAGAATCGCCTCGAATCGCGGCCGGATGGAGGCTGAACTGCGCTCGAACAGGACCTCCGGCTCACGGAAACGCAGCGTCAGGCTGTCGCGATCCAGCTCCGCGTTCCAGCGCGGCAGATCCTCCCGGAACTCCTCCTCGAGCACCGAATAGATCGCCGCGCGCAGCGCGGCCGCCTCGTTGCGCACCTCCGTGTGCGCGGCACTCTCGCGCTCCACCTGCACCATATGCAGCAGGGCGAGGAACAGGAAGATCATCATCAACGCCGCCATCAGATCCGCCACCGCGAGCCAGTGCGAGCCCTGGTCCGCCTCGCTGCCGGGGCCCTCGCCCCGGCGTCCGCGCCGCGCCATCCACGCAAACATCAGTTACGCCCGCCCGCTGATGCCACCGGCCGGCTCCAGCGCTGCTCGGCCGCGTGTCCGGCCTGAACGGCGTTCTCGATGCTCTCGAGCATCGCCTCCAGGCGGGCATCCATGGCCGGGAAGGCCTCGGTTGCACGATCGCGCAGGGCCGCGATGCTGCCCAGCAGCGCCTCCAGTTCGACCGTCTCGCGGCGCAGGCTGGAGAGCGTCGACTCCTGATCCTCCACGTGACGCGTGATCTGCAGGGCCTGTCCCGTCATGCGCTCCAGCGTCTGCTCGGTCTGCTCGACCCCGCTGCGCGCCTGATCAAAGGCACGCTGCAGGGTTTCCATCTGCTGACGGTACTGATCCTGCCACTCCAGCAGTCGCGCGACCGAGTCATCCAGGCGGCGGAAGTTCTCCCCGAACTGCTCGCCAAGACGATGGTTGAAATCGTGGATCACCCGCTCCAGCGCCTCGACGAGATGCGTGCTGCTCATTTCGGTGATGCGTTCGGCCATGCCGTCCAGCGCCCCGGTCAGTTCCCGGTGCTGCCGCTCCAGCCGGGCATCGAGGCGCTGGTCCAGAGTCCGCACGGCCTCGACCATCGCCAGCGTGGCATCGCGCTGCTGTGCGGCCAGTTGCGCCGGATCTTTGATGCCGTTTGTCGCCTCGGCGGGAACCTCGCGCTCCGCGAGAGCCGCGGTGGGCGTCAACACCTGCACCATGCGCAGCACCGCCGAGAGGAGGATGCCCACGATACTGGTCACAAAGGCCAGCTTGAGCCCCTCCAGCAACGCGGGGATGCTCGCCTCCACACGTCCCGCATCGAAGTCCAGCAGGCCAACCGCCACCCCCAGGAACGTCCCGAGGATCCCGAGCGTGGTCAGCAACGCGGGCGCGGCCCCCTGCAGGGCCTTCGCGCGCCGCAGCGCCGTCGCGCCCAGGGCCACCAGGAACAACGCGAACAACACCAGCGCGAACAGGCCAATCACCGTCAGCGGGCTGAGCCCCTGTAGTGTCGCCAGCAAGGCCTCTGCGATCCTGTCCAATACTCCCATCCTGAATTCTCCTGCCGCACCCCGGGCACGCTTGTGTACTGCCGGTTCAAACAAGCAAGAAAAGCGCCAGTTTCGCCGAAGGTGCGGCAAGGCCGCTTGGACACCCACCAGAACCGACGAGTTATTGACGATTCCCAGGCGGGTCACACAACTCTTCGCTCAAATCGTCAGCTTGCCGGCACCGCCATCCCCAACAGTTTCACGACGGGTCGTTCCGGTCGCGTTGGGCTTTACTCAATATTCGGAATGCCGTATGAACGAGAGAGGGGCGCAATGACATGACCAGAACACGCTCAAACCCCGCACGTGTTCCTGCCGCGCACTGGATCACGCGGCCGGCCAGTGCGGTGCTCATCCCGGTTCTGCTGATGCTCGGCGGTTTGCCAGCACTGGCAAACGATGCCCAGACCCGGTCCCTGGGCATCCAGCCCTTTCTCAGCCCCCCAGCCCTCTTCGAGCGATACGCACCGTTGCGCGACTGGCTGAGCGAGCAGCTCGAGGTTCCGGTTCGAATCGAATCTGCGCGAACCCGTGACGTCTTCCACCAAAGACTCGCTGCCGAACGCTACGACCTGGTGTTCACCTCGCCGCATGTGGTGCCATTCCTTGAAACGGAGACGCGCTACCAGGCGATAGCGGCCACCCGGGACCGGCTGGCGATTCTGATTGCGGTGCTACCCGAAACGCCATTCGACAGTGTCGAGGACCTGGCGAATGCACGCATTGCCGCACCCTTCGAGGAAAGCCTGGCATCGGCCTACCTGGATCACGCCCTCTCCAGGCAACTATGGACAGACGGAGCATCCCGGCCGATCATCCAGCACCACCACCATCACAGCGCCGCCGTAACCACCTTCGTGCGCGGCGAAACAGAGGCCCTGGTTCTGGTCACGGATGGTGACCTGGTGGAATCTCTCACCCGTCTGGGTGCTACGACCATGCTGATGTCACTCGGGGATGGGACTCTCGTGCGTGTCATCGAGGCATCACCCACTTTCCCCGGCATGACGCTTTTGGCACGCAACGCCGTCGTCGCGGAAGCCGGTGATTTGACCCGCTCGCTCATCAGCCTTGAAGACACCGCCCAGGGGCAGCACCTCCTGCGCGCGATACGCCACCGAGGTTTCGTTGCCGTTCAGGACACCGACTTCCTGCCTTTTCGCCAGGAGGCGTTCGAAAATGCATTCGATTCGTTCGAACCCAAGGAGGAATGAGGTGGGCTCCAGGAGCCTGTGTGGCGACGTTGCCACGATGGGCATCTACGGAACAGTCCCGTAGAATATGCCCGACATTTTCGGCTTTTGACCAACCACCCACACTGGCAAGCCCCCGACCCGGAATCCTTCCATGAACCGCTCCGGCCTGGCTCCAACCAGCTTCGGCCCCACCCTTCTGGTGGCACCGCGAGTACGCGAGCCAGGCCCCGCATGCGCCTGAATTTCGCCTGGCAGATCATCATTGGCACCGTCGCGATCCAGGTGGCGATGGTCGCGGTGCTGATGTTCAGTGGCATCTCCCAGGTGCAGCAGAACCAGTCGCAGATGCTGGAGCGATTTGCCGAGCAGCAGGGGCGCCTCCTGTCCAGCGCGCTGACTCCCGGGCTGGCCTACGCCGATCCGGCGATGCTGCAGGACCTGCTGGACCTGGTCGCGGACGACTCCCACGTGCTCTACGCCGTGGTGCTCGATGCCCAGGACCAGCCCATGGCCTCCGTGGGCATCTCGCCGGAGGCAATCCCCGAATCCGGCGACCGCATTCGCACTGCCCCTGGACAGATCGAGATCCTCCGGGACATCGAACTGGCCGGACAGCCCCTGGGCACCCTCGCGGTCGGGTATTCGACGGACGCCATTGATGCCCTGTCCGCCGACCTCCTGCAGCGCAACGTCCTGCTGGCCATGGGCGTTCTGGTACTGTCGATGGTGGCCGCGATTGTGTTCAGTCTGGTGATCACCCGCCGGCTGCGCCTTTTGAATCAGGGCGCGAAGGCCCTGCAGGTCGGCCGCCTGGACCATCGCATCCCGATGCGCTCGAACGACGAATTCGGCGACCTCGCGCGCACCTTCAACGACGTCGCCGCCCATCTCGGTACAACCCAGACCACGCTGGAACAGCAAAACCAGCAACTCAACCGCTCGGTCGCGCGCCTGGAATCCATGCTGGGCGGGGCCAATGCCATCCTGTGGGAGGCCAACCCCGCCACTCACGAATGGGAGTTCGTCGCCGGCGACACCCGCCACCTGCTCGGCTTTCCCGCGCGCAATCTGGGCCGCGGCGAACTGCGGGCCCGCCACATCCATCCGAGCGACCTGCCGCGGGTCCAGAACGCCGCCCGCGAGAGCCGCAACCAGTCGCGCACCGTGGACTACCGCTTCGCCCACCGCGACGGCCAGTGGATCTGGCTGCGCGACATCCTGTCCTGGGCCACGGACGGTGACGGCCGCGAGAGCCTGCGTGGACTGACCCTGGATATCACCGCCCATCGCCGCACCACCGATGCCCTGGCCGAAAGCGAGAATCGCTACCGCGATGTCGTGGACCACATCTCCGAGGTCATCTTCCGGACCGATGCGGACGGTCGCTGGACCCTCCTGAATCCCGCCTGGGAACACCTCACCGGCTGCAACGTGGAGGAGACCCTGGGCCGCCCGATGTGTGACTTCGTGGCCCCGGAGGACACCGAGGACGCCCGCAGCTTCTGCGCCACCCTGCTGGAGGGCGGGTCCCATGCCCAGTCCGAGGAGATCCGCCTGCGCACCCGCGAAGGCGACATCCGCTGGGTCAGCGTCTATGCCAGTGCCCGGTTCAATGAGCGCGGCGAGGTCACGGCGACCTTCGGCACGATGACCGACATCTCCGACCGCAAGCAGGCCGAGGACGAGATCCGCCGTCTCGCCTTCTTCGACGGCCTGACCCATCTGCCCAACCGTACCCTGCTGCACGATCGACTGAGCCAGACGCTCGGGAACACCGAGCGCAGCCATTTGCACGGCGCGCTCCTGTTCATCGACCTCGACAACTTCAAGGACATCAACGACACCCTGGGGCATGCCGTGGGCGACGACCTGCTGCGGCAGGTCGCCGAGCGCATGCAGGACTCGGTCCGCGAGGCCGATACCCTGGCGCGACTTGGGGGCGACGAGTTCGTGGTCATCCTCAACGACCTCCACCCCGACCCGGCGCGGGCCGCGACCCAGGCGGAAGCGGTGGGACGCAAACTGATCGACCTCCTGCGCGACCCCTTCGAGCTCGCCGGACAGAAACGCCATGTCACCCCGAGCATCGGCGCCACGCTGTTCAGCGGCCGCAGTCTGGGCGTGGAAGAGATCCTGAAACAGGCGGACCTGGCGATGTATCGGGCCAAGAACGCCGGGCGCAACACCGTCCGCTTCTATGACCCCGACCTGCACCGCGCGGTCGAGGCCCGCTTCGAACTCGAGAGCGAGCTGCGCCATGCGCTCGATCAGGACCACTTCAGCGTGCACTACCAGCCGCAGGTGGATGCCTCCGGCGCGGTCATGGGCGCCGAGATCCTGCTGCGCTGGATGCACGAAACCCGTGGCGCGATCTCCCCCGCCGAGTTCATTCCGGTCGCCGAACAGACCGGCCTGATCGTCCCGATCGGACGCAAGGTCATGCGCGCGGCCTGCGAGCAACTGGCCGCCTGGCAGCACCAGCCGGCCTTCCGTGACCTGACGCTGTCGGTCAACGTCAGCGCCCGCCAGTTCCGCCACCGCCACTTCGTCCGCGACCTGGCGGCGATCCTGGACGAAACCGGCGCCCCCGGGGAACGCCTGAAACTGGAACTGACCGAAAGCATGTTGCTGGAGAACGTGGAAACGGTCATTGCCCACATCGAGGACCTGCGTACGCTCGGGATCGAATTCTCCCTGGACGACTTCGGCACCGGTTACTCGTCGCTGGCCTACCTCAAGCGCCTGCCCCTGGCCCAGCTGAAGATCGATCAGTCCTTCGTGCGCGATGTGCTGGATGACCCGAACGATGCCGCGATTGCCCAGATGGTGGTCAATCTGGCCCACACCCTGGACCTCGACGTGATCGCCGAAGGGGTGGAGAACGACGATCAGCGCGCCTTCCTGTTCGGCCTGGGCTGCCGTCATTTCCAGGGCTACCTGTACGGTCACCCCGACACTCTGGCCGTCCTGGAGGCCCAGGTCCTGCACCAGGCGGGAAACCACCAACCGGCCGCCCACCGATAACCGTTCGATTTAAACGAACGTTAAGGGGCTTTTTTCGGCATTTTCTTTCGTATAAATCGGATCTAGGCTGACGGATATTCGATTCCCGACAAACGGAGGCCCGTCGACCATGAGCACCAAGATCCTGATCCTGTACTACTCCACCTGGGGCCACATCGAGCAGATGGCGGAGGCCGTGGCCCGGGGGGCCCGCGAAGTCCCGGATACCGAGGTCACGATCAAGCGTGTCCCGGAACTGATGCCGGACGAGGTGGCCCGCAACGCCGGCGCCAAGCTTGACCAGGCCGCACCCATCGCGAAGCCGGAGGAACTGGCGGACTACGACGCCATCATCATCGGCACCCCGACCCGCTACGGCCGCATGGCCGCCCAGATGGCCAACTTCCTCGACCAGACCGGCGCCCTGTGGTTCGGCGACAAGCTGGTCGGCAAGGTCGGCAGCGTGTTCGGCTCCACGGCATCGCAGCATGGCGGCCAGGAGACGACCCTGGTCTCCACCATCGTCAATCTGCTGCACTACGGCATGACCGTGGTTGGTCTACCCTACACCGAGAAGCGCATGCTCGACGTCAGCGAGGTCTGCGGCGGCACGCCCTACGGTGCCACCACGCTGGCCGCCGGCGACGGCTCGCGCCAGCCGAGCGAGAGCGAACTGGGCATGGCCGCCTCCCAGGGCCGGCACGTTGCGGAGGTCGCCCGCGCCCAGCGCCTTGGGCGCGAGGCCGGCTGACCGAACCGGTCCGCGACCCAGGGGCCCTCATCGTGATGCCCCCCGAACCCGACCCGGGGCAGATGCCCGGGTCTTAACGCGGGCCCGGCCCGCCCTGCTACAAGGAGAGTATCGACATGGACCACACCCTCGACGACAGCGGCAAGCTGATACTGCGACTGGCCCTCGGCATCATGATCCTGCTGCACGGGATCGCGAAGATCACCGGTGGCATCAGCGGCATCGAAGGCATGCTGGCCGACGCCGGACTCCCGACCATCCTGGCCTACGGCGTGTACGTCGGCGAGATCCTGGCCCCGATCCTGGTCATCCTCGGACTCTATGCACGCATCGGCGCCGTACTCATCGCGATCAACATGGTCTTTGCCATCGCTCTGGCGCATGCCCACGAGGTCTTCCAGCTCACCGGCCACGGCGGCTGGGCCCTGGAACTGCAGGGTATGTTCCTGTTCGCGGCCATCGCGCTGGCCCTGACCGGCCCCGGCCGTTTCGCGATCAACCGCCAATAACCCTAAAGGAGACGCTGATTGAATCGCGCGTCCGCGTTGGTGCCCCCTGTTTTCCGAGACAAGGCGCGTCGTGCAGCGGGTAGTGGTTCTACCCGCAAGTGGCGCAACGCAGGCTCGGGGAACAGGGGGCACCAACCCGACAAGTGATTGAAAGAGCGGGCTCGGCCGCTTTTGCGCGCGCACGGCGTTGCGGCTCCCTTGTGCAGAATGACTGCACGGCGGTCACCGCGCCTTGTTCGCACGCAAAAGCGACTCGAGCGCGGACGCGCGATTCAATCAGCGTCTCCTTAACGCCCCGGGGCGGCGCAACGCCGCCCCTTTCGGGTACCATGCGCGACCCTGTATCCCGCGCAGACCGTGTCCCATGAACCAGACCCAGACGCTGATCCTCGGCGCCCCCCAGATTCTCCCGGTCATCCCCCGCGACACCATCTTGCGGGATCACGCCCTGATCATCCGCGACGGCGTCATCCAGGCGATCGAGCCCACGGAGACCGCACGCGCCAGATACCCCGATGCGGAGTACCGCGACCATCCCGGGCACGCCCTGATTCCCGGCCTGGTCAATGCCCATACCCACTCGGGCATGAGCCTGCTGCGGGGCATCGGCAGCGACCACACCTTGATGGACTGGCTCAAGCGCTACATCTGGCCGGCCGAAGGCAAGCTGCTCTCGCCCGAGTTCGTGCGCGCCGGCACCCGCCTCTCGGTCGCGGAGATGCTGCGTGGCGGCACCACCTGTTTCAGCGACATGTACCTATTCGTGGAGGACGCGGCACGAGTGGTCGACGAGACCGGTATCCGCGCTTCCCTGGGCCTGACCGTGTTCGATTTCCCCACCCCCTGGGCGAGCACGGCCGACGAGTACTTCCAGCGCGGCGCCGACGTGGTGACCGCCTGGGGCCGACACGAACGGATCGCCTTCAATGTGGCCCCGCACGCGCCCTACACCGTTGGCGATGCGAGCCTGGAGCGCGTGGCCGATCGCGCGCGCGAACTCGACGCCCCGATTCACATGCATGTCCACGAGACGGCCAGCGAGGTCGCCGACGCCGTCCGTGACCACGGCGAACGGCCCTTGGCGCGCCTCGCCCGACTCGGCATGCTGGACCAGCCCTTCATCGCCGTGCACATGACCCAGGTGGACGAATCCGACCTCGACCAGCTGCGCGACCGGCCGGTGTCCGTCGCCCACTGCCCGGAATCCAACCTGAAGCTGGCGTCCGGGTTCTGCCCCGTCGCGCGTCTGCAGGAAGCCGGGATCACGGTCGGCCTGGGCACCGATGGCACCGCCTCCAACAACGATCTGGACATGATCGGCGAGATGCGCACCGCCGCCCTGCTGGCCAAGGCCGTCAGCGGCGACGCCGCGGCGCTGCCCGCCGCCTCGGCCCTGGAGATGGCCACTCTCGGCAGCGCCCGCGCCCTGGGGCTGGACGACCGCATCGGTTCGCTGGAGCCCGGCAAGGAGGCGGACGTGGTCGCGGTGGACCTGCAGGCCCTGGAGCTGCAGCCGGCGCACGACCCCAGCGCGCAAATCGTGTATGCCGCCACGCGGGATGCCGTACGCGACGTCTACGTGGCCGGACGCCCGTTGCTGCGCGACCGGGAACTGCTTACGCTGAACGTGCAGGACCTCCGCGCCGAAGCCGATGACTGGCGCATCCGGGTGCTGGAAACCCAGCAGCCCATTGCCTGAGGGGAAACCGATCCCATGAGCCCGCAGACTCAATCCCGTTCGCAGACGCACGCCAACGTCGATAGCGCCGAGATCCACAAGTTCACGCACCGGGCCCGCGAATGGTGGGACCCCAACGGCCCCTTCGCCACGCTGCATGCGATCAATCCGCTGCGCCTGGAGTGGATCGACGCCCAGGCCGACCTGACCGGCAAGAAGGTGCTGGACGTCGGCTGCGGTGCCGGCATCCTGTCCGAGGCGATGGCGGTGCGCGGCGCGCACGTCACCGCCCTGGACGCCGGTGCCGAACACCTGGAAGTTGCCCGCGAGCACGCCCACGAGGCCGGGCTGGAGATCCACTACCTGCATACCACCGCCGAGGCCCATGCCGAACACCACGCCGGCGACTACGACGTGGTCACCTGCCTGGAGATGCTGGAACACGTGCCCGACCCCGAAGCGGTCATCGATGCGCTCGTGAAGCTCGTGCGTCCCGGCGGCTGGCTGTTCCTGTCCACGATCAACCGCACGCCGCGGGCCTTCGCCGAGGCGATCGTCGGGGCCGAATACCTGCTGAACATGCTGCCCGCCGGCACCCACGAGTACGGCCGCTTCATCCGGCCCTCGGAACTGGGCGCCGCGCTGCGCCGCCATGGGTTCGAGGTCACCGCGATGACCGGGCTGACCTATTCGCCTCTCAGCGGTCGCTACCGCCTGGTGGGGCGCACCGACGTGAACTACCTCATGGCCGCCCGCCGGGGCGACGACACCCCCGCATGACGCGCCATCTGGGTTCGCTCCTGTTCGATCTCGACGGGACGCTGCTGGATACCGCGCCGGACATGCACGCGGCACTGGTCACCCTGATGGCCGAATACGACCGCGCGCCGCTCCCTTTCCAGGCGGTGCGCAACCATGTCTCCCACGGCTCGCAGGCCCTCGTCGCGCTCGCCTTCCCCGACGCTGATGTCGACTTCACGGAACATCTGAAGAAGCGCTACCTGGAGATCTACGCCCGCGACGTGTGCCAGGCCACCGCCCTGTTCCCCGGGCTCGCCGAGCTCCTGGACCGCTGCGAGGCCCGGGGCTGGTCCGTCGGCGTGGTCACCAACAAGCCGGGCTGGCTCACCGATCCACTGCTGGAGGCGCTTGGCCTGCGGGCACGCATGGCGGCCGTTGTCAGCGGCGATACCCTGCCCCAGCGCAAGCCTGACCCCGAACCCATGTGGCTGGCGGCGCGGCAAACCGGCCTGCCCCCGGAGCGCCACTGCTACTGGGGCGATGCCGAGCGCGACATCGCGGCCGGACGCGCCGCCGGCATGCCCACCCTGATCGCCAACTGGGGCTACATCGACGCGGACCAGCAGCCGGATCAATGGGGCGCCGACGGCGCCCTGGAACAGCCCGACGATTTCTGGGCCTGGTACAACGGCGCCCCCGCCCCGGAGCGCAGCCTTGCCGGCTGATCACGCCCGCCACCCCGCGGGGGCTGATGGTTGATGGAACCCCGGATCCGCCAGGCCTATCGCCACTGCCGTCAGCGTGCCGCGGCGCACTACGAGAACTTCCCCGTGGCCTCCTGGTTGCTGCCCGGCCGCCTGCGCGACCCGGTGGCGGCGATCTACTGCTTTGCCCGCGACGCCGACGACCTGGCCGACGAGGACCCGCGCCCGGTCGAAGAACGCCGCCAGGCACTGCTGGCCATGCAGGAACGCGTGCAGGTCCTGGAGGACCCGGCCGCGGAACACGATCCCGAATGGATCGCCCTGGCGGATGCCCGCGCCCGTTTCCACCTGCCGGCGGCACCGTTCTCCGACCTGATCGATGCCTTCCTGCAGGACCTCGACCAGACGCGCTACGCGACCTTTGGCGAGGTGATGGACTACTGCCGGCGTTCGGCCAACCCGGTCGGGCGGCTGCTGCTGCATCTGAACGGGAACCCGACCGAGGAAATGCTGGGCCATTCCGACGCCATCTGCTCGGCCCTGCAACTGATCAACTTCTACCAGGACCTGCAGCAGGACCTGGAGGAGAACAACCGCATCTACCTGCCGCAGGAGGAGATGGACCAGTACGGCGTCACCGAGGCCATGCTCGCGGCCGAAAAGACCACGTTCCAGCTACGCAATTTGATGCAGTTCCAGTACGCCCGCGCCGATCGCCTGCTACGGGCCGGCGCGCCCCTGGGCGGGATGCTGCGCGGGCGCATGGGGCTGGAAATCCGCGCCATCATCAATGGCGGCGCCCGCATCCTCTGGCGCCTGCGCCAGCAGGACGACGTCTTCGCCCGCCCGCGCCTGCGCACCCGCGATGCCTGGATCATCCTGAGCCACAGCCTGCGCCCGCGTCGGCGCCCCCGAGCCCGCTAAACCACCTTGCTGTACCGCGGCTGGCCTTCGGTCGCCAGATAGGCGTCGAATGCCATGGCCACATTGCGCAGGAGCAGGCGACCGCGCGGCAGCACATCCAGCCGGCCCTGTTCGATCCGCACCAAGCCGTCGTCCTGCATACCCTCGAGGCGCCCCAGCGCATCCGCGAAGACCTCGCCGAACACGATCCCGTGGCGCGCCTCGATCGCGGCAAAGTCGATCCGCGAGTGGCACATCAGCTCGCTGATCACGTCGCGCCGCAGGCGGTCGTCGGCACTCAGCTCCAGCCCCCGAAAGACCGGGAGGCGGCCCGCATCCATGCGGGCGTAGTAGGCATCCAGCTCGCGCAGGTTCTGGCTGTAGGTCGCGCCGACCTTCCCGATGGCCGTGGGACCCAGCGCCACGAGGTCGTACTCCGCACGGGTGGAATAGCCCTGGAAGTTGCGCTGCAGCGTCCCGGCTCTCTGTGCCTCGGCCAGCTCGTCGTCCGGCAAGGCAAAGTGATCCATCCCGATGTAGACGTAGCCCGCCGCGGTCAGCCGCTCGATGGTCGTCTCCAGGATCGCGAGCTTCTCGGCCGCATCAGGCAGGTCCGCCTCGCGGATCTGGCGCTGCGTCTTGAACATCTGCGGCAGGTGGGCGTAGTTGTAGATCGCCAGGCGTTCGGGGCGCAGTTCGAGGGCACGTTCCAGGGTGCGGGTGTAGGTCTCCACCGTCTGCAGCGGAAGCCCGTAGATCAGGTCGAAGTTGGTGGACTCGAACCCATGGGCCCGGGCCTGCTCGACGGCGCGCGCGGTGACCTCGAAGGGCTGGATGCGGTTGACCGCCCGCTGCACATCCGGATCGAAGTCCTGCACCCCGAGGCTGATGCGGTTGAACCCCAGTTCGCCCAGCAGCGGTATCGTCCCGGGTCGCACCGCGCGCGGGTCGATCTCGATGGAGAATTCGCGCGCGGCACTGGCATCGAGACGGAAGTGGCGCCCGAGCAACGCCATCACCGATCGCAGGTCCTCGTCCCCGAGATAGGTCGGCGTTCCCCCGCCGAAGTGCAACTGCCCCACCGTGCGCTCCGCGTCAAACAGCTCGCCCTGCAGCGCGGCCTCGCGTTCCAGATACGCGAGATAGCGCTGCGCCCGCTGGTAGTTGCCGGTAATGACCTTGTTGCAGGCGCAATAGAAACAGACCGTGTCGCAGAACGGGACATGCACGTAAAGCGACAGCGGACGCGCCGGGTCCGCCCCATTGGTGGCCTGCGCCGCCTCGGCATACGCGCGGTCGTTGAAACCCTCGTGGAACTGGGGTGCCGTGGGATACGACGTGTAGCGAGGTCCGCTCACGTCATAGCGACGCAGGATCTCCGGATCAAATACCAGGCGCTGCTCCATCGGGTCCCCCTCGAGCGTGTACCGCCCATTTTAGGCATCGGATCATCACAGGCTACGACCACGGCCCGGTAGCGGGCTTGATACAGGTCAACAATCCGCCTTCGGGGGCAATCTCCCGCCTCGCGCACTGCCTGTGCTAGCCTTCCCGTCCCTGTTCGACACCCGCCACGCGAGAGCGCATGTCCCCCGACGAGTATTGCGAGGAGAAGGCCGCACAGAGCGGCTCCAGCTTCTACTACGCCTTTCGCTTTCTGGAGCCCGACCGGCGCCGCGCCATCACGGCGCTGTACGCCTTCTGCCGGGAAGTGGACGACATCGTCGACGAGGTCCGTGAGGAGAGCGTCGCCCGGACCAAGCTGGACTGGTGGCGCCAGGAGATCGAGCGCCTATTCGCCGGCGAACCCCGTCACCCCATCTCCCAGGCACTGCAGCCCCACATCGCCGCCTTCGATCTGGGCCGCGAATATTTCGACGAGATCATCGACGGCATGCAGATGGATCTCGACTACGACAGCTACCCGGATTTCACCACCCTGTCGCTGTACTGCTATCGCGCCGCCAGCGTGGTCGGCATCCTCTCCGCCCACATCTTCGGCTACAGCGACCGGCGCACGCTGAAGTACGCCCACGACCTCGGCATGGCCCTGCAGCTCACCAACATCCTGCGCGACGTCCACGAGGACGCCATGCGCGGCCGCGTCTATATCCCGCTCGACGAGCTGCGCAAGCACGAGGTCAAACCCGAGGAGTTCCAAGTCAACATCACCGATGACCGTCATCGCGCCCTGTTCGCGGAACAGGCCGAACGGGCGCGGCGCTACTACGACAGTGCCGAGGAACACCTCCCCGCTGCCGACCGCTATCCCCAGCGCCCGGGCCTGATCATGGCGGCGATCTACCGCACCCTGCTGGACGAGATCGAGGACGACGGCTTCCGTGTTCTGGAACACCGCGTACGCCTGACCCCGATCCGCAAGCTGTGGATCGCCTGGCGCACCGCCCGACGCCTGAAGCGCGAGCATCGCCGCCGCGCGGCCTGACGCCATGGCCTCCAGCCCTCCCGCGCACCCTGTCGCCGTGGTCGGCGCGGGCTGGGCCGGCCTGACCGCAGCCCTCGCCCTGGCGCGCGCCGGACACCCCGTACACCTGATCGAGGCCGGCCGGATCCCCGGCGGGCGCGCCCGCAGCCTGGAGCTGGACCACACCCCACTGGACAACGGCCAGCACATCCTCGTGGGGGCCTGCCAGCAGACCCTGGAACAGATCCGCGCGGTCGGTATCGACCCCGACTCGGCCTTTCACGCCGTCCCGTTCGGGCTGCGGATGTTCGACCCCGACCGCCGGCCAGCATCCCCGGCCTTCGCGCTCGAACCCCGCTCGCCCCGGCTGCCGGCCCTGGCCACGGCCCTCTATCGTTCCCTCCCCGGCCACGCCACTGGTATCCGGCTGCGCGCCCTGCTCGGCGCGGCGGCCCTGCTGCACCGTCCCCTGCGACACGACCTCCCGGTGCTCGACTGGCTGCGGCGCCGCCACCAGCCGGAAACCCTGATCCAGCGGCTGTGGGACCCCCTGTGCCTGGCGGTGATGAACACCCCGACTCGCCTGGCCTCCGCGCGGATCTTCCAGAACGTGCTGCGACGGGCCCTGAATCACGGGCCGGAGGCGGCCCGACTGCTGATCCCTGCACGGCCCCTGGGCGAGGTGTTCCCCGACGCCGCCATCCGCGAGCTGCGGGCCCGGGGTGCGCGCGTGGACCTTGGCCGCCGCATCACGATGATCCAGCGCGACGCGACACGCCCGGATGCCCCTTATCGACTGCACGATCGCCAGGGCGACACCAGCAACGCCCGCGCGCTGATCCTGGCCACCACGCCCACCGCCACCGCCAGCCTGTTGCCAGCGGACGCTCGATGGGGCGCCACGCATCAGGGGCTCAAGGCCATGGGCGCACGCAGCATCTGCACCGTCTACCTGCGCTACCCGCGGCGGTTGACAGACCGGCCCCCTCTCCAGGGGCTGCTCGGCCAGCATGGCCAGTGGCTGATCCCCCGGCACGTCGCGGGCGCCCCGCACTGGCTGGCTGTCGTGATCTCGGCCGCCGACGACCTCGAACCGTTGACGGCGGATGCCCGATGGCGCACCGTCGCCCGCTCGCTGGCACGGACCTTTCCCGAGCTGGGGGAGCCCGCAGCCGGTCACTGCGTCTGCGAGCGCCGCGCGACGGTGGACGCCCGGGTCGATCTGGATCGGCACCGTCCACCGCCCCGCACGCCCTGGCCCGACTGCTACCTGTCAGGGGATTACCTGACCCACGCACTGCCGTCGACGCTCGAAGCGGCCATACAATCTGGACTAGAATCGGCGCACCTGTTCCTGGAGGACCATCCTTGACCGACCTCGATATCCCTCGCCTCCTCGCCTACCGTCCCGAACCGGGCGCCTTTGACCAGCGCGTGATCCTCGTCACCGGCGCCGCCGACGGCATCGGCCGGGCAGTCGCCGAGGCCTGCGCCGCCGCCGGCGCCACGGTGGTCCTGCTGGACAAGGACCTGAAGGGCCTGGAGGCGGTCTACGACCGGATCGAACAGGCCGGCCAGCCCCAGCCCGCGATCTACCCGCTGAATCTCGAGGGGGCTACGGTCAAGGATTACGGCGACCTGGCGGAGAACATCCGTGACTCGCTGGGTCGCCTCGACGGCCTGGTGCTGAACGCCGGCTGGGCCGGGGCCCTGATGCCGATGAAGAACTACGACCCGGAGCTCTGGTTCAAGGTCATCAACAGCAACCTGCACGGCCCGTTTTTCCTGACCCAGGCTGTGCTGCCCCTGCTGGAGGCCAGCCCGACCGGAAGCCTGGTGGTCTCCACCCAGAACGCGCGCAAAGCCTTCTGGGGGGCCTTCGGGATGGCCAAGGCAGCGCAGGACGCCCTGATCGACATCCTGTCCCATGAGCATCGCAACGAGCCGCGCTTCATCCACGTCAATGGCGTGGACACCGGTCCCGTGCGCACCCGTTTCCGGGCCGGCCACTATCCGGGTGAGAACGCGGAACTGCTGCCCGAACCCGAGGCGGTGGTGGGCCCCTACCTGTACTTCCTGGACCCCGGCGACCGCACCACCACTGGCCTGAACCTCAGCCTGGAAGGCCAGGTACCGACGCCCGACGCGTCGGCCTGAGCCACTGCGCCGTCAGGCGCGCGGCCGCTTGCCGGCCGGGCGCCCCTTCTTGCGGAGCTTCCCGGCACCAGCCCGCGGCTTGCCACCGTGGGGCGCCGGCGAACGGCCGCCCGCCTTGCCCGCCGACGCGGCCTCGGCCTTTGGTTTCGCCCCCGGACGGGCCGCGGCCTCCACCCCGTTGTGCTGGGTCTGGAAGGTCTGGCCGCGCTTTTTCAGAGCCTTCCCGCCGCGGGTCATCCGCCCGCCCGTGGATGGGCGCGCCGCGCCCTGCCCCGTCCCGGCCGGCTGCCAGGTCGGCACCAGATGGTGCTTCCCGTTCCCGATCAGATCGGCCCTCCCCATGCGCTGCAGGGCATCGCGCAGCAGCGGCCAGTTGTTCGGGTCGTGGTAGCGCAGAAAGGCCTTGTGCAGGCGGCGGGCGCGGAAGCCCCGGGCGACCGGCACCCGTTCGCTCGCCTTGCGGCGGATGCCACGCAACGGATCCCGGCCCGAGTGCCACATGGCCGTGGCGAGTGCCATCGGGCTGGGCAAAAACGCCTGCACCTGGTCGGCGCGAAAATCATTGCGCTTGAGCCAGAGCGCCAGCTGCAGCATGTCCTGGTCGGTGGTCCCCGGGTGCGCGGCAATGAAATACGGGATCAGGTACTGCTCCTTCCCTGCCGCTTTCGAGTATTTCTCGAACATGGCCTTGAACCGGTCATAGGTGCCCATGCCCGGCTTCATCATCCGGGATAATGGGCCCTTTTCCGTATGTTCCGGCGCAATCTTCAGGTAACCACCCACATGGTGGGTGACCAGCTCCTTCACGTACTCCGGGGACTCGATCGCCAGGTCATAGCGCAGCCCCGAGGCGATCAGGATCTTCTTGATCCCCGGTAGCGCGCGCGCCTTGCGGTAGAGACGGATGAGCGGGGCGTGATCGGTATCCAGGTTACTGCAGATACCCGGGTACACACAGGACAGCCGCCGGCAGCTCAGCTCGATCTTCGGGTCCTTGCAGGCCAGGCGGTACATGTTGGCCGTCGGCCCGCCCAGGTCCGAGATCACACCGGTGAACCCGTCCACCTTGTCGCGGATCTCCTCTATCTCGCGCAGCACGCTGTCCTCGGAGCGGCTCTGGATGATCCGCCCCTCGTGTTCGGTGATCGAACAGAAGGTACAGCCACCAAAGCACCCGCGCATGATGTTCACCGAGAAGCGGATCATCTCCCAGGCCGGGATACGGGCATCGCCATAGGACGGATGCGGGGCCCGTGCATAGGGCAGATCGAACACCGCGTCCATCTCGGGGATGGAAAGCGGGATCGGCGGCGGGTTGAGCCAGACCTCCTTGTCGCCATGGCGCTGCACGATCGCCCGCGCGTTGCCCGGATTAGTCTCCAGATGCAGCACCCGCGAGGCATGGGCATACAGCACTGCATCCCCCTTCACCTGCTCAAACGCAGGGATGCGGATCACCGTCTGGTCGCGCGGCGTACCCCGCGGGATCTGCCGCTGAAAGCGCACGACCTTTGTGCCCGGCTCGCCCTGTACCGCCGAGCTGTCCTGCCCTTCGGCATCGGCACAGGTTGCCGGCGAGACCATCGCGTAGGGGTCGGGGTTGGCATCCACCGGCCCCGGGGTATCGACCTCGCTGGAGTCCAGTTCGACAAAGCCGGCGGGGACCGCATCCCGCAGGAAGGCCGTGCCACGAAGATCCGTGATGTCGCGCGGGTGCTCACCCGCGGCCACGCGATGCGCCAGCTCCAACAGGGCCCGTTCGGCATTGCCGAACAGCAGGATGTCCGCGCGCGAATCCAGCAGCACGGAGCGGCGCACCTTGTCCTGCCAGTAGTCGTAATGCGCGATCCGGCGCAGGCTGGCCTCGATACCGCCGGCCACCACCGGCACATCCCTGTACGCCTCGCGGACCCGCTGGGCGTAGACGATCACCGCCCGGTCGGGGCGCTTGCCGTGCACGTCCCCCGGGGTGTAGGCGTCATTGGAGCGGACCTTCCGCTCCGCGGTGTAGTGATTGACCATCGAGTCCATGTTCCCGGCGGTCACGCCAAAGAACAGGTTGGGCCGCCCCAGGGCGCGGAAGGGCTCGGCCGACGTCCAGTCCGGCTGCGCGAGAATGCCGACCCGGAACCCCTGCGCCTCCAGCAGCCGCCCGATGATCGCCATACCGAAGCTCGGGTGATCGACGTAGGCGTCGCCGGTGACCAGCACGATGTCACAGCTGTCCCAACCGAGCGCGTCCATCTCCTCGCGCGTGGTCGGCAAGAACGGTGCCGTGCCAAAGCGCTTGGCCCAGTAGGGCTTGCGGGCAAACAGGGTCTCGGGGGCTGCGGACATCACCAGGCTTCTTCCGGCGGGCGCCGGCAACGGGAAATCCGCGCATTACACGCCCCGGGCGCAGCGAGATCAACAGGGCATGCCCACGGGCGGGGCTTCGTCCTTCAGTCCCCGCCGGGTACGCGCCTGGCGTCAGTAGCGTTCAATGAACAGGTCGATGGCCGGGCTCAGCGCCCCGCGCCAGCGCTGCGCGAGGGATTCGTCCCAGCGCGGGTCCACCTCGCGGGCCGTCTCCACCATGCAGTCCAGCCACACCCCGTACAACTCCGGCGCCACCGGCACCCGGCCATGACGGCTGTGCACCTCGGCCATCTTCTCCATGGTCGGCGCCACAAAGCTCTCGCCCTCCGCGTAGCTGATCGCGGTGGAGACCGCCTGCCCCAGGGCCCGCTTCTGCTGCGACCAGTTCGTGGTCGTAAAGGCCTGCGCCACCCGCTCGTCCGCCGCGAGAAAGCGTTCATAGAAGCGGTCCACGAAGTTGCCGGCCCGCCGGCAACGCCCGTAGCTCTGGTGCACATCGGAGTAGCTCATCCAGATCCCCCAGTCCCGAAAATGCGCGAGTGTAACGGGATTGCTCCGGCGGTTGCTGATCCAGATCAAGCCCCGGGCAGTACCATCTGCTATCAACTGCCTTCTAGGGAGACGCTGATTGAATCACACGTCCGCGCTCGAGTCGCTTTTGCGTGCGAACAAGGCGCGGTGACTGCCGTGCAGTCATTCTGCACAAAGGAACCGCAACGCCGTTCCCGCGCAAAAGCGGCCGAGCCCCTGCTTTCAATGGCTTGTGGGGTTGGTGCCCCCTGTTCCCAGATCCTGCGTTGCGCCGCTTGCGGGTAGAACCACTACCCGCTGCACGACACGCCTTGTCTCGGGAAACAGGGGGCACCAACGCGGACGTGCGATTCAATCAGTGTCTCCCCAGCACACCCGCGTACTGGATACCGGCCAGCCGCGCCAGGTCGCGATCGAACGTGGTCAGGTCATTGGGCCCGAAGTCCTCCAGGCTGGCATGCCCGCAGGCCCGCGCCAGCACCTTCATCAACTCCGTGGAGCCCTCCAGAAACCGACCCAGACGTTCCGCTCCTTCCTGCGGATCCAGCCGGGCGCGCAGGGCGGGATCCTGCGTGGCCACGCCGCTGGGGCACTGATTGGTGTGGCACATCCGCGCGCCCACGCAGCCCACCGCCTGAATCGCCGAATTGGCCAGGGCGATACCGTCGGCCCCCAGCGCGAGGGCCTTCACGAAGTCCGCCGGGGTGCGCAAGCCGCCCGTCACCAGCAGTGTCACGCGACCGGAGACCCCGTTCGCGTCCAGGAATCGACGCGCGCGGGCCAGCGCCGGGATGGTCGGAACGCTAATGTGGTCGCGCAGCAGGGCCGGTGCCGCGCCCGTGCCACCTCCGCGGCCGTCGAGGATCAGGTAATCGGCCCCGGCCTCCAGGGCAAACGCCAGGTCCGCCTCGATGTGGTTCGCCGAGAGCTTGAAGCCCACCGGCACGCCGCCGGTCTTCTCGCGCACCGCATCGGCAAACCGACGGAAATCGGCCGGGGTCTGCAGATCCGCGTTCGCCGCGGGCGAATGGGCATCCTGGCCGGCCTCGATCCCGCGCACCCGCGCGATCTCGTCGCTCACCTTGCTCCCCGGCAGGACACCCCCAACACCGGTCTTCGCCGCCTGGCCGGCCTTGAAGTGAAACGCCTGGACCTTGTCCAATACCGCGTCGGAGTAGCCAAACCCGGCGGGACCCAGCTCGAACAGGTAGCGGGAATTCTCCGCCTGCTCCGCATCCAGCATGCCGCCCTCGCCAGAGCAGATGCCCGTCCCTGCGCGCTCGGCCCCGCGCGCCAGGGCGATCTTCGCCTCCCGCGACAACGCGCCAAAGCTCATGTCGGACACCAGCAACGGGATCTTCAGCTCCAGCGGCCGCTTCGCCTCCGGCCCGATCACCAGCGATGTCCCGATCTCGGCCCCCTCGTCCAGCGGCCGCGTGGCCAGTTGTGCCGCCAGCAACTGCATCCCGTCCCAGCTCGGCAGCCGGTCCCGCGGGACCCCCATGGCGACCGTGGTCCCGTGTCGTCCCACACCCTCCAGTCCATCCCGCGCCAGCGCGTGGATCCACTCGACATGCGGCTCCGTCTCACTGTTGCGCGGGCTCGGCGCCCGATCCCCGGGCTCGGCGTCACGTGCTTCGCCCTCGGTGTCAGCATCCGCGGCACTCGCCGGCCCGCCGACAGCATCGGCCTCGAACTGCGCATGGGTCCCGTCACAGTACGGCAGGTTCCCGGACTGCTTGCACTGACACAGGTAGGCCTCGCCATCCTCTTGTGCGGTGAATACCAGAGGCTCGATGCCCGTCCCCTGGTGCGAACCGTCGCAGAACGGCTGATCCTGCGAACGCCCGCAGCGGCAGAAGGCGTACTCCTCGCCCTTTTTCAGCTCCACACCCCGGGGTTCCACTGCGGCGATAATCGGCTCGGCCATCGTATGCTCCTTGCGTTCTGTGATCGTCCCCCAGTGTGACAGCGAAACCGCGACAAATTTCCGAATCCGGCGCGCCGCCGTATGATGGGCGCCTCTCGCTCAAGCACGAGGCCCCTCATGACGACCGCCGACCACCGCCACACCCGCCGCGACTACACCCGCGCGGAACTGCGTCGCAGCGACCTTCAGGCCAACCCGCTCGGCCTGCTCAACGACTGGCTGGAGGCCGCGCGCGAGGCCGGCAACCCCGACCCGACCGCCATGATCCTCGCCACCGCCGATGCCGATGGCCAGCCGTCCGCACGCACGGTGCTCCTGAAGCATGTGGATGCCGACGGGCTTGCCTGGTACACCGACTCGCGCAGCCGCAAGGGCCAGGACCTCAACGAGAACCCGCGCGCCGCGCTCCTGTTCTACTGGCCGGAAACGGAACGCCAGATCCGCGTCGAGGGCCCTGTCGCCGCCCTGCCCGCCGATCTCGCCGACGAGTATTTTCACCAGCGTCCACGCGGCAGCCAGCTCGCCGCCGCCGCCTCCACCCAGAGCCACCCGGTCGCGAACCGCGATGAACTGGAGCAGCGCGTACGCGCGCTGGAACAGCAGTATCCGGATGGCGACATCCCGCGCGACCCCGCCTGGATCGGCTATCGCCTGCAACCGGAGCTGTTCGAGTTCTGGCAGGGGCGCGCCAATCGCCTGCACGACCGGTTCCAGTACCACCGCGTAGGGAGCGAGTGGGAGATCACCCGCCTGATGCCATAGACATCCCCGGCAGCCGCTACCGTTCCCCCGGCCGAATCTGCTAGGATTCGCTCCGCCGTGGCGGCTCGACCCCGCCCGGTTCAGCAAGTACGGAGAGGTGCCGGAGCGGTCGAACGGGGCGGTCTCGAAAACCGTTGTACTCTCGCGAGTACCGAGGGTTCGAATCCCTCCCTCTCCGCCAGATCAAAGCAAAGGGGCCCGCGTGGCCCCTTTTGCATGTACAGCCCCAGCGTTCTGGGATTCGAACCCGAGGGATTCGAGAAGATGGTTCGACCGGTGGCGCGCAGCGACACCGGAACGCCGCAGCGCATCGAAGGCGGCCCGGAGGGCGGCGACCACGTCGCCGTAATCCCTACCTCTCCGCCAGATCAAAGCAAAGGGGCCCGAGTGGCCCCTTTCGCATGTCTGGCCCCTGAGGTTTCAGGATTCGAACCCGAGGAATCGAAAACGATGGTTCGACTGGCAGCGCGCAGCGATGCAGGAACCTCACCGCAGGTGAGAATTTCACGCGCGGCATGGCATGCCGGGTAACCGCACCCTCCAACCCGGCGGTCCGGCCAGGCTCTCCACGCGCACAAAAAAAGCGGCCCGGTTTCCCGAGGCCGCTTTTCTTTGATCCGAATCTGGTGGGCGGTACTAGGTTCGAACTAGTGACCCCTGCCGTGTGAAGGCAGTGCTCTACCGCTGAGCTAACCGCCCGGAGCGCGAACAAGATTAGGGTTCGCGCGAGCGAACGTCAAGCATTGTGTGCCGCATTTCCCCGTGATCCTCGGCTCCATCGGGCGGCGCAGCCGCCTTCGGGCGTTGCCGTCAGGTAACGCCCGAAGGGTGAGGCCCACAGGGCCGAATCCATCCCTCCCTCTCGTGGCCGCCAGGCCACGCAGCGCGCCCACCGGTTGCCAGCCCGAGCCCCGTACCAGACAATGCCCAACCTCGGAGAGGTGGCAGAGCGGTTGATTGCACCGGTCTTGAAAACCGGCAGGGGTGAAAGCCCCTCGAGGGTTCGAATCCCTCCCTCTCCGCCAGATTCCAGCAAGAAATCCAAATGCTATCTAACGCATGGCCAACCCCGCCAATCCGGGATTCGAACCCTCGAGATCCAACGCTCGGGTTCGACCGGCGACGCACAGCGACGCCGGAACGCCGCCGCGAGGTGGCGGCCCGAAGGGCGGCGCCCGCGGCACCGTAATCCCTCCCTCTCCGCCATTCCCCCACCCCACTCGCCGCACCCTCCCCGCACCCCACACATAGCCCATCTAACATGTTTCACATAGAACAAGTTAGATAGAAGAAAATGACTGAAGGCACTATAATCGGCGCCGTTTTCCCGCTTGCGCCCGCGAACCTCCAGCGGGCCCAGCTCCGGCTGCCAGTTCTGTGACGACGGCCCTGGCACGCCCTGGCCCGGAATGCCTTCCGGCGCCCCAGCCCTGGTTTCGGCCGTCGTCGTTTCTCACGAACTGGCCAAGCGAGTGACCCGATGAATCCGATCCTGCTGCGAGTGTTTCCCTTTCTCGGCTGGCGCCCGACCAAGCAAACCCTCAACGCGGATCTCATCGCCGGGATCTCGGTCGCCCTGGTCCTGATCCCGCAATCCATGGCCTATGCCCAACTGGCGGGGCTCCCGCCGGTCTACGGGCTGTACGCTTCTCTGCTTCCTGTCATGGTGGCGGCCCTGTGGGGCTCTTCGAATCAGCTGGCGACCGGTCCGGTGGCGGTAGTTTCCCTGCTGACAGCCTCGGCACTGATACCGCTGGCGGCCGAAGGCTCTTCCGAATTCATCATGCTCGCCATCGCCCTGGCGTTCATCGTTGGCGTGATCCAGTTGATGCTGGGGCTGTTCAAGCTGGGTGCGCTGGTCAGCTTCATCTCGCACCCGGTGATCGTCGGATTCACGAATGCGGCCGCGATCATCATCGCCCTGTCCCAGGTAAACAAGATTCTGGGCGTGCCGATCGATACCAGCGGCCATTTCATGCTCGGTCTCTGGGGCGTGCTCATGGAACTGGGCAGCGTGCACTGGCCAACCCTTGCGTTCGGGATAGGCGCGATCGCCCTGATGGTCGCGATGAAGCGTTTCACGCCCAAGATCCCCGGCGTGCTGGTCGCGGTGGTCGTGGCGATCGTCGCCAGCTGGGCGATCGGCTACGAACAAAAGGCCGAGACCTCCATCGAGCAGATCGCCCCGGCCGAGGTCCTGACCCTTGCCCAGAACATCGAGCGCGAAAGTGCCCGCCTGGCCGAACTCGACGACCAGATCCGACGCCTGGAGGCCGAACTGCAACAACAGGAAGGCGCCGAGGCCGTCCGCCTGCGCCACGAGGCCGACCAGCTGCGCCTGGAGCGCGAGGAACTGCGCCCAGAACTGGCGACCATGCGCGACGAGATCCGCGACCTCACTCTGCGACGGGTGCCCGGCACCGATGACGAACCCGCCCGCTTCATTGCCGACGAACACCTGACCGACGCTGAACGCGAGCGCGCCGACCGGGCTGCCTGGCGCATCGAGCGTGTGGGCGACGACACCGTGCACCTGAACGGGGGCGGAGCCGTGGTCGGGAATGTGCCTCAGGGCCTTCCCGGCTTCTCGATTCCGGAGATCAGCTTCGGCACGTTCACGACACTCCTGACCACCGCCTTCGTCATTGCCCTGGTGGGCTTTACCGAAGCCATCGCGATTGCCAAGGCCATGGCGGCCCGGACCGGCCAGCGGCTGGACCCCAGCAAGGAACTGATGGGTCAGGGCCTGGCGAATATCGCGGGTGGCTTCACCCAGGGGTACCCGGTCAGCGGCTCGTTCTCCCGCTCGGCCGTGAACCTTAATTCCGGCGCGAAGACCGGACTCTCGTCGGTCTTCACCGCCGTGATCATTGGCCTGGCGCTGCTGTTCCTGACTCCGTTGATCTATCACCTGCCGCAGGCGGTCCTCGCAGCCATCATCATGATGGCAGTGGCCGGCCTGGTGAACTTCAAGGCGATCAAGCACGCGTGGGTGGCCAACAAGCACGACGGCGCCGCCGCGATCGTGACCTTCATCGCCACGCTCGCCATGGCCCCGAACCTGGACTACGGCATCCTGACCGGTGCCGGCCTGGCCATCGTGCTCTACCTGTACCGCACTATGCAGCCGCGCGTATCGGAGCTGGCCCGCTACGAGGACGGCACCCTGCGCGAGGCCCAGCGCTATGGCCTGGAGACCAATGAGAAGGTCGGCATGATGCGCTTCGACGGCTCGCTCTACTTCGCCAACGTGCCGTACTTTGAAGACGCAGTGCTCGACCTGGTAGCACGGCACCCGCAGGCCAAGTACCTGATCGTGGTCGGCAAGGGCATCAACGAGATCGATGCCTCCGGCGAAGAGGTCATCCATCAGCTGGTGCATCGCCTCAAGGCGCGCGGGATCACGCTGGTGTTCGCCGGGGTGAAGGCGCAGGTCATGGAGGTGATGCAGCGCACCGGGCTGGACGAGATCATCGGCGAGGACAACATCTTCAAGTCCACCGATCACGCCGTGAAGACGATCTCCGAAAAGGTCGGCGAACCCATCAAGTAGGGGACGCCAGCGCCCGTTGCCCCACGGCCGGCCGGATCTCCCGGACCGGCTGTGGAAACACTGCAACCGGGCGCGCTTATCGCTACACTGTGGCTTATTCGAATGCATTGAGGAGTTGACCCGTGTCCCGAGACCAGATCGTCCGCTCGAGTCGCAACCCGTCCAGCACTGGCTCCATCAGCGAGACCATCTCCACCAACAAGGTGATCCGGCAGACCTACATGCTGCTGTCGCTCACCCTGGCGTTCAGCGCGGTTACCGCGTTCATCGCCATGGCGGTCAATGCGCCGCCGGTACACTGGATCATCATGCTGGGCGTGCTGATCGGCGGCCCGTTCGCCATCCACGCCGCGCGCAATTCGGCACTGGGCATCGTCCTGACCTTCGCCTTCACCGGCGTGCTGGGCTTCTTCCTCGGCCCGATCCTGAGCATGTATCTGGGCCTGCCCAACGGCCCGCAGATCGTCGGCAACGCCTTCGCCGCCACGGCCATCGCATTCGTCACGCTCTCCGGCTACGCCCTCGCCACCAAGAAGGACTTCAGCTTCCTCGGCGGCTTCCTGGTCGTCGGCCTGATCGTGGCCCTGCTGGCCATCGTCGCCAACCTGTTCCTGGCGATCCCGGCGCTCTCGCTGGCCATCTCGGCCGCGGTCGTCCTGCTGCTGTCCGCGGCCATCCTGTTCGACACCAGTCGGATGATTCACGACCCCGAGGCCAACTACATCGTGATGACCGTCTCGCTGTACGCGAACCTCTACGTGATGTTCCTGCACCTGCTGAACCTGTTCCACGCCTTTATGGGTGACAACTAAGGGTCCAGCACCAACCGCAGGAACTCGTTCAAGGGCCCCGCCGCGCGGGGCCCTTTTCGTTGGACACCGCTTACACAGACTCTCGGGGACTTCGGCCCATGACCCAGCTCCAGCGCGGTGTCTTTCTCGACCTGAACACGGTTGACCGGGACGACCTCGACCTCACCGAGCTCCGCGCCTGCCTGCCCGAGTGGGCCTTCCACGACCGCACGCGACCCGACCAGTGCGCCGAACGGATCGCGGACGCCGATGTCGTGATCACGAACAAGGTCGAACTGGATGCCGATCTGCTGGCCGTAGCGCCCCGCCTGCGACTGATCTGCGCCGCCGCGACCGGCTTCAACAATATCGACGTGGCCGCCGCCCGCCGACAAGGCATCGTCGTCAGCAACGCGCGCGACTACGCCACAGACTCCGTGGTGCAGCATGTCTTCGCCCTGCTCCTGACGCTGGTCACGCGGCTGGATGACTACCGAGCCGACATCCGCGCCGGACGCTGGAGCGCCTCGGATCAGTTCTGCCTCCTCGACCACCCGATCGGCACCCTGGCCGGGATGCGCATCGGGATCATCGGGTGGGGGGTGCTGGGCCGGGCCACCGCCCGTGTTGCCGAGGCCTTCGGCATGGAGGTTCGGGTTGCGCAGAGTCACGATCCCGCGCAGCGGACGCACGCGGATCGCCTGCCCCTGGAGCGCCTGCTTGCGGAGTGCGATGTGATCAGCCTGCATTGCCCGCTCACGCCCGCCACGCGCCACCTCATCGACGACGACGCACTGCGCCGAATGCGGCCGGGAAGCATTCTGCTGAACACGGCCCGCGGCGGTCTCGTTGACCCCGAGGCCCTGGCGCGTCACCTGCACAGCGGTCATCTCGGCGGCGCGGGCATCGACGTCCTGGAACCGGAACCCCCGCCACCGGGTCATCCGCTGCTGGCCGACGACATCCCGCGCCTCGTGCTGACCCCCCATACCGCCTGGGCGGCGCGCAGCGCCCGTCAGCGGGTGATCGACGAAGTCACGCACAACATCCGCAGCTTCGCATGCGGTTCACCGCGCAACGTGGTGGAATGACGCGCATGGACACCGACCCCCTGCAACAGCGAATCGAGGACCTGGAGATCCGCCTGGCCCACCAGGAATACACCCAGGAGGAGCAGGCCCGCATCCAGATGGAACTGCAGCAGGCCAATGCCGACCTGCGCCAGCAGGTCCAGTGGCTGCGCGACCGCCTGCGTGAGCTTGAGGAACGCGGGGGCGGGCGAGAAGACGCCGAACCACCCCCGCCGCACTACTGACCCCATGGCGCTGACCGTACGCGCGGCTCCCGGCTACGACAGCGCTGCCGACGCACTGCGCAAGGCCCTCGAGGCGCGCGGCTACCGGCACGGCGGCGCGGCTCGGCTGGTCCTGGAAACGGGCGATCACGGCCTGCAGCTCATCCGCGAGGACGTCCAGCCGGCGCTGCGACTGCACCTCGACTTCGCGGCCGGACGCCAGGGCTATCGACTGGCCCATGCCGGCCATCAGCGCGAGGGGCTGATGCGCGCCTTCGGCAAACTCCCGCGCGACGGCCACGTACTGGATGCCTCCGCCGGTCTCGGGCGCGACACCCTGCTGCTGGCCGCGCACGGCTTTCGCGTGACCGCCTGGGAACGTCACCCCGTGGTATACCGTCTGCTCGCCGATGCCCTGGCGCGCGCTGCAACTCACCCGGATCTGGCCCCGGTCATCCAGCGCATTACCCTGCTCGAGGGCGTCGCCGACCCCACCGCCGTGAGCACACCCGCGATGGCCGCGGTCTTGGACCCCATGTTCCCGGAGCGCGCCAAACGCGCCGCGGTCAAGAAGGACATGCAACTGATCCAGGCGCTGATGGCGGATACGGCCGACGCCGACCCCGACGCCGACGCCGAACAGACCCTGGCCGCCCTGCGCGGCCACGTGGAACGCCGGGTGATCGTAAAACGCCCGCTGCACGCCCCGGCTCTCGGACCGGACGCCCCGCAGGCCAGCGTCAAGGGCAAGAGCGTGCGCTTCGACCTCTATTCGGCCACGGGGCCCGCCGAAGCGACCGCGGCGTCCGGCTGATATCGCTCCTCGCCCGTTTCAGGGGCTGCCCAGGATCAGCCGGTCCTCCCCCGCGAACCGGTAGTCCGGGATGGGCAGGTTACGGCGGGCGTTCTGATCCGCGTAGACCCGCCCCGCCCCGTCATAGCGTCCGCCCCGGCAACGATCGACGAACCCGCCACTCCAGCCATCGGCTTCGTCCGGGTGCACCAGATCCAGCTCGCAGCCCAGGTCCGTCCCCTCACCGATCACCACCAGCCATTCGGGGCGAAAGCTGCGCAGCGGCAGGTCCAGCCCGTCCGGCTGCTGACCGCGGCGCGCAGCGGGATCGACCAGTTCCTCGTCGCTCGCCAGCGCACCCTGCCAGGCCGCATCCCGGTGGACCACCAGGACATGCCGGTTCCCGTGGACAAAGCGTCCCGCCTCGCCCGGCGCGATCTCCGCAAGGTCCACCCGAAGGGTGTCGCCACGGGTGTCCACCGATCCGGAAAATGCGTACCGCAGCATAACCCCCACCAGCAGCAATGCGGCCCCCAGCACCATCAGCTTCATGAGCGCGCGGATCCGCACCCGCGTCAGTGAATCGTTCCCGGTTTGCACCCTGATCTCCGTTTTTCTCGCCCACCGGCGAAAACGCTTTGCCTGAGCCCTAGTCGCCCCTACACTATGCGGCATGAAAGGACCCAACCGTTCCAACCGCACCTACGTCGGCCTGTACAACGACATGTACGGCGGCATGACCCCCATCGGCAATTTCATCCGTGATGCCTGGGTGTTCGGCATCCTCCCGGAGACCGAAACCTGCGACGGCTGGGATGTCTCGCGCATCCAGATGCTGCACGACCAGGTCAATGCCGAATGGGACAAGTACGACCTGCGTATCAGCAATCTCCCGCCGGAACTTCGTGAACGTCATGAACGCATCCATCAGGAAGCGATCGAGCGCGCTCGGGAACACGGCTGGGTCGCCGGACAGGACATCGATAGCGAGATGGGCGACGACGCCTGATGGTCGCCGGCGAGCCCCTGATTCGCCCCCTGATCGTCATCGCCAGTCTGCTGGGCGGGATCGCGGTCGTGCTCGGCGCCTTCGGCGCCCACGCCCTCCAGGAACGCCTTTCGGAACACGCCCTGACGACCTGGCACACCGGCGTTCAGTACCACTTCATCCACGCCCTGGCCCTGCTGCTGGTCGCCGCCCTGTGGGCGCAGCTGGCCAACGGCTGGGCCGCCGCCAGCGCGGTGGCCTTCGTGATCGGCATCCTCCTGTTCTCGGGCAGCCTGTACGCCCTCGCACTCGGGGCGCCCCGCATCCTCGGGGCGATCGCGCCACTCGGCGGGACGGCCTTTATCCTCGGCTGGGCGGGGTTGGCCATTGCCGCCTGGCGCGGCTGACCTAGGGAGACGCTGATTGAATCGCACGTCCGCGTTGGTGCCCCCTGTTTTCCGAGACAAGGCGCGTCGTGCAGCGGGTAGTGGTTCTACCCGCAAGCGGCGCAACGCAGGATCGGGGAACAGGGGGCTCCAACCCCACAAGCTATTGAAAGCAGGGGCTCGGCCGCTTTGGCGTGGGAACGGCGTTGCGGTTCCCTTGTGCAGAGTGACTGCACGGCAGTCACCGCGCCTTGTTCGCACGCAAAAGCGACTCGAGCGTGGACGTGCGATTCAATCAGCGTCTCCCTATAATCGCGCCCTGCCTGACCCCAACCTTCACCACCGGACCGAGCGCCCCATGAGCCAGACCTCCTTCGCCGTATTCGCCGAGAAAGCCCTGGACGACATCCAGACCCGCCTGAGCGACCAGAGCGCGCTGGACGACCTGGATATCGACCTGATCGACGGCGTGATGACCATCGAGTTCGACGATGGCGCCCAGCTCATCCTGAACCGTCAGGAGGCCGCCGAACAGATCTGGCTGTCCTCCCCCGAGGGTCCGGCCCACTTCGGCTATTCCGAGGAGGAAGGTGCCTGGATCGATGACCGCAACGGCGAAGACCTGCACGCGACCCTAGTGCGCGTGATCGAGCAGAAGCTGGGCGTGCCGGTCGAACTCTGAGGCGCCGCCGCCGGGCGCCCGAACTCGACAGCTCCTAGTCGCCCTTGCCAGACCCCTTGTCGGCATCGTCCTGCCCGGATGCGGCGCGATCCGTGGTCCGATCGGCGGCGGCGGGCGGCTCGTCTTCCAGCGCGCGCAGATGCGCCTCGACCTCGGCCAGCACCGGGTGCGGCTTATCCTGTTCCAGCGCCACGTCGATCGCCCGCAGCGCCTCCACCGCCTGCGGGTCGCCCCGCAGCGGCATGCGTGCCACCCCCAGCGCCAGCATCCGGAACTGGCGGAATACCAGATAGCTGACGGTCGCCACCACCAGGGCACCCCACATGTTGTCCTGGAACCACAGCCACACCGCTACACCGTAGCCCCCGAAGGTCAGCACGAAGATCCCCAGCGCAACGCGGTGGGAACGGGCCACGATGCCTTCCAGCACCTCGCGGTTGCGGATCACGAAATCACGTTCGAAATGCAAGGGGCAGTTTCCTCGGTTCGGGGTGTCGTCAGGGACGCGCCGGCTGCTGCGCCCGCCAGCGTTCGAAAGTCGCGTATTCCTCGTAGCCCCGCGTCAGCACGTAGTCCATCACGTTGCGCAGTCGATTCAGGTGCACCACGGAGTCGATGCGGATGATCTCCTCACCCTGTTCGTCGAAGAAGATCAGGGTCGGCGCCCAGTGTATATCCAGCGCCGCTGCCCACTCCTTCGGGTTCGTGCGTTCCCCGCCGGGGGTCAGCACCGGGGTATCGGCATCGTCGGCATCCAGCTGCACCGCATCCATCAGCGCGATGCGTTCCAGCACCTCATCCTGTTGCAGTGGCTCGGAATGCAGGATATCGCAGGCATGGCAAGCCTCGCGCTCGAAGAACACCACCAGCGGCCGATCCGCAGGGATCCGGCTGCGATCCAGCGCATACGGCGGGTTCGCGAAAAAGTCGCGCTGGTTCATGTCGTCCAGGTCAAATTTCGGCGGCGGGTCGGCCCGGTCCAGGTAGTCGCGGAAGCTCCCCTCCCGGTCGTGGCGGTCAATCACGTACTCCAGCAGCGCGCGAAAACGATACGGCGGGTAGTAGCCACGCATCTGGTGGATGCGCTCGCCCTCCTCGTCGTAGAAGGCAATCGAAGGGGTGAAGTTGAGCCGCTGTTCGGCCGCGTAGCGCCGCTCGATCCAGGTCTCGCCATCGAGATCGGTAACTTCCCGCGTCCCCAGGGCATCAATCGCGACGACATTGAAATGCGCCGACAGATACTCGCGGATGTCGTCCTGCGCGAAATTCTTGTCGAACAGCGCCTCGCAGTAGGGACAGTCGTCCATGCCGAAGTAGACCGCCAGCCCCATCTTGCCCTGCTCGACCGCATCGTCCAGGTCCTCGCGCAGGTCCAGGAAACTCAGTTCGAACCAGTCCGGCGTATGCAGGCCGATCGGCCGCGGCGTGTCGTCGAAGACCAGTCCTTCGTCCGCACCGGCCCCGTCGTCCGCCGACACGGGCGACGCCACAAGCGCCCACGCCAACATCATCAGCGCGAGACCGGCCAGCAGGCCGGGATGGCAAATTCGGCAAGACGGGCGTTTCACGTGGGCGGTTTTCCGAAAGGGCCTGCTACTCGGACGGCGGCTCCAGCACCGAGGTTCCCCCGAGATACGGACGCAGCTTTTCCGGGATCCGGATGGAGCCATCCGCCTGCTGATGATTCTCCAGCAACGCGACCAGTGCGCGCCCCACCGCGACCCCCGAGCCATTGATGGTGTGAACCAGCTCGGGACGCTCGCCGGCCTTCGGCCGGAAGCGCGCCTGCATACGCCGGGCCTGGAAGGCCTCGAAGTTCGAGCACGACGAGATCTCGCGGTACGCATCCTGCGCCGGCAACCAGACCTCGAGGTCATAGGTGCGCGCCGCGGCGAAGCCCATGTCACCAGTGCTCAAGAGCATGACGCGATAGGGCAGTTCCAGTGCCTGCAGCACGGCCTCGGCGTGCCCCAGCAGGCTCTCGAGCGCCGCATCGGAGTCTTCGGGCCGAACGATCTGCACCAGCTCCACCTTCTCGAACTGGTGCTGCCGGATCAGGCCGCGCACGTCACGGCCGTAGCTGCCCGCCTCGGAGCGGAAGCACGGGGTATGGGCCACCATCCGCAACGGCAGCTCGTCGGCCTCCAGGATCTGGTCCCGCACCAGGTTGGTCAGCGTGACCTCGGCCGTGGGGATCAGGCGGTAGCGCTGATCACAGTCCACCGAGAACAGATCCGCGTCGAATTTCGGCAACTGGCCGGTGCCCTCCAGCGACTCGGGATTCGCCAGGTAGGGCACATAGGTCTCCTGGTAGCTGTGCGAGCCGGTGTGCAGGTCCAGCATGAACTGGGTCAGCGCCCGGTGCAGCCGGGCCATCTCCCCGCGCATGACCACAAACCGCGACCCGGCAACACGAACGGCCGCCTCGAAATCCAGCCAGCCGCCCGGCAGACCCAGATCCACGTGATCCCGCGGCGTGAAGTCGAAATCCGCCGGCGTACCCTCGCGCCGGATTTCCACGTTGGACTTCTCGTCCAGGCCGTCCGGCACATCCGCCTGCGGCAGGTTGGGGATCCCCATCAACAGCGCGTCCAGTTCCTCCTGCACCCCGTGCAGGTCGGTCTCGCACTGCTTGAGCTCGTCGCCCAGGCGCCCGACCTCGGCCTTCAGCGGTTCGATGTCCTCGCCCCGGGCCTTGGCCTGGCCAATGCCCTTGGAGCGGGTATTGCGCTCGGCCTGCAGCTCCTGGGTGCGCACCTGCAAGGCCTTGCGCCGCGCCTCCAGGGCCTCGAAACGTTCGCGGTCCAGGGTGTACCCCCGACGCTCGAGCGCGGTGGCGGTCGCATCCAGATCCTGACGCAGGCTGCGGATATCAAGCATGACGGCTTTCCAGTACGGGGTTGCGGGAACGACGGGGAAGTCTACGGTCGCGGCCCCGTGGCGTCCACGGGCACCGAGCCCGGAGACGCCCACCCCGCACAACCCGGCGGCCGCGGCCAGACCGGAAACCCGACCTGTCCACACCACATGCCCGGTTCGCGGAAAAGGCCTACAGTTTATGCGATCACATCGCGTGTACCCAGCAGGTCCCTACCATCGAAGCCATGAGTGCACATCCGTCCATCGACCCGACCGAGACCGCCACGCAGGCACTGGCCACGGTCATCGAGACCCTGGCGAACGCGTTGCCCGCCGACGCCCTGGTCACCGAGACCGCGGAACGCCGCGCCTACGAGTGCGACGGTCTCTCTGCCTACCGCCAGATCCCCGGGGCGGTCGCCCTTCCGCGCACGCGGGAAGAACTCCTGACCTGCCTGCGGGTCTGCCGCGAACACGGGGTGCCGATCATCCCGCGCGGCGCGGGCACGGGGCTGTCCGGCGGCGCACTCCCGAGCGAGACCGGACTGCTGCTCTCCATGGCCCGCTTCAACCGCATTCTCGAGATCGACGCGGACAATCGCTGTGCCGTGGTGCAGCCGGGGGTGCGCAACCTGGCGATCTCCGAAGCCGCCGCACCCCAGGGCCTATACTACGCCCCCGACCCTTCCTCGCAGATCGCCTGCTCCATCGGCGGCAACGTAGCCGAGAACGCGGGGGGCGTGCATTGCCTCAAGTACGGGCTGACCGTGCACAATGTCATCGGGCTGGAGATCGTCACCCTCGACGGCGAGACCATCCGGCTAGGCGGCAAGACCCTGGATACCGCCGGCCTGGACCTCCTCGCCTTCATGGTCGGTTCCGAGGGCATGCTGGGCGTTGTCACCGAGGTCACCGTCCGCCTGCTGCCACGCCCGGAACGCACCCAGGTCCTGCTCGCCAGCTTTGCCGACGTGGAATCGGCCGGGCGTGCCGTGGCCGGGATCATTGCTGCCGGGCTGGTCCCGGCCGGGCTCGAGATGATGGACAACGCCGCCATCCGCGCGGCGGAGGACTTCGTCCATGCCGACTATCCGACCGACGCGGCGGCCATCCTGCTGTGCGAACTCGACGGGACCAATGCCGAGGTCTCGGAGGACATCATGGTCGTGCGCAAGAAACTGCTGGACCTGGGCGCCACCGAGGTGCGCACCGCCCGCGACGATGCCGAGCGTGCGCGCTTCTGGGCCGGGCGCAAGGCGGCGTTCCCCGCCGCCGGCCGCATCTCGCCGGACTACTACTGCATGGACGGCACCATCCCGCGCCACCAGCTCGGTACCGTGCTGGAACGCATCAACGGGCTGTCACAAGAGCACGGCCTGGGGGTGTGCAACGTGTTCCACGCCGGCGACGGCAACCTGCACCCGCTGATCCTGTACGACGCCAATCAGCCCGGACAACTGGAGACCGCGGAGACCTTCGGTCAGCAGATCCTCGAGCTGTGCGTGGAGGTCGGCGGCACCGTCACCGGGGAACACGGCGTCGGTGTGGAAAAGCTGGACGGGATGTGCGTGCAGTTCGCCGCCCCGGAGCTCGAACAGTTTCACCACCTGCGCCGTGCGTTCGACCCGCTGGGCCTGCTCAATCCCGGCAAGGCCGTCCCCACCCTGGCACGCTGTGCCGAGTTCGGGCGCCAGCATGTACACGGCGGCCAGGTGTCGCATCCCGATCTGCCGCGTCTGTAGGATGCCAGCCCCGAACCCACCGCACGCGACCGCTACCATGTCCGACACGACGCTGGCCACCCCGCTGGCCGACGAGTTCTCCGGTGCCGTCGATGCCACCCTGAACGCGCTGCAGGCCCTGGTCCCACTGGACATCTGGATGCTGACGCGAGTCGAGGCCGACGACTGGATCGTCCTGCACACACGCGGGCGGGCCCCACGCTTCCGTCCGGGTGCCGCGTTCAGCTGGCAGCACTCCTACTGTGTCCACATGCACGCCGGCGAGGGGCCGAACGTGGCCGCCGATGCGCGCAGCGTGCCCGCCTACGCCAGTGCCCCCATCAATGACATCGCGGCCATCGGCTGCTACGTCGGATTCCCCCTGCACGACGCCGAAGGCCAGCTGTTCGGCACCCTGTGCGGTCTGCACCCCGAGCCCGTGGATCCCGCCATCGAACGCCACGAACCGGTCATCCGCGCCCTGGCCGAATCCCTGAGCCACGTGCTGCGTCTGAGCCAGCGCGCCGAGGTCCTGGACCGCCTGCGCCAGCACACGGCCCTGTCCGTGCACAGCGACCCGCTGACCGGGGTCCTCAATCGGCACGGATGGGAGCTCGCGCTGGAGGCCGAAGAGACCCGATGCCAGCGGCTCGGACAACCCGCCGGGATCATCGCGCTGGATTTCTTTCCGGAGGGCTTGTCCTCCGACGGGGCCGAAGGCCACGACGACACCGAACTGGTGCGGGCGATCCTCGCCCTGCAGGAGCGGGCACACCCCACCGACCGGATCGGACGCCTGGGTGGCGGCCGCTTCGCCCTGCTCGCGAGCGAGATGAAGAACCCGTCGCTCGCGGAACGCGCCCGATCACTGCAACAATATCTGGCGGATCAGGGCATCCCGGCCAGTGTCGGGTACGCAGCACGCGAACCGGGCACCGGCAGCCTCGCAAGCGCCCTGCAAAACGCCGCACGCGGGAAACGCAACGCGCCACAACCCACGTCTCCCTGAACCACCCGTCCCGCCCCAGCGCTCGCTCGACAGGACACACCATGGCCCGGACCTTCGACCCAGCCGACCCTTCGCACACGCCGTTCAATCTCGGGGTCGATCACACCCTGAAGCTGCTCCACCGCCTCGCGCCGCTGGATGTCTGGATGCTGACCCGCATCGAGGACAACGAGCAGATCGTGGTGCGCGCCGACGACCACGGCTACGGGATTGAACCGGGCACCGCCTTTGACTGGGGCAACTCCTTCTGCATCCGCATGCTGGCCGAGCGCGGCCCGCGAATCGCTCCGGACGTGACACAGGTGCCCGCCTACCAGGATGCACTTGCCGCGCAGACGGATCCACCCGCCATTGGCAGCTACATCGGCTTTCCGGTACACGACCGCGAGTACGGCATGTACGGCGTGCTGTGTGCAATGCATCCCGAGCCCGTCTCCCAGGCGATCGAATCGCGCGCGGGGGAGATCGAGTCCGCGGTTCAGGTGATCGAGGCACTGCTGCGACAACGCCGCCACATCGACGAACGCGAACGCGAAGCGCTGATCCTGGAGGCCTACAACGACAGCCTGACCGGTACCCGCAACCGCCGCGGCTGGCAGATCGCGCTCGATGCCGAGGAACAGCGCTGCGAGGATCACAGCCTTCCGGCGGGCATCATCGCCCTGGATCTCGACCACCTGAAGGCGGTCAACGACCATGAGGGCCACGACGCCGGTGACCGGATGATCCAGGCGGCGGGCCAGGCGCTGCGGAGTGCCAGCCGCGAGAACGATGTGGTCGCGCGCCTGGGCGGCGACGAGTTCGGCGTGCTCCTGCCGGAGACCCCGGCGGACTACCTGCCCGAGATCGCCGACCGGCTGCGCGCGGCGCTCCTGGCGGCAGGTGTCGAGGCCTCCATTGGCTACGCCTGCCGCACCGTCAGCGGCTCGCTGGCCGCCGCCCAGAGCAACGCCGACGCCGCCATGTACGCCGACAAGCGCCAGCGCCGCGGCCCGTCGGCCCACTGATCGCCGCCAGGGAAGCACTGACTCATGGTTACGCGCGTTGCGGCCCGCCTGCGCCCCGAAGTCGCGCAGGTGCCGAGCGGCGGGTATCCAGAACCGGCGGCCCGTCTCGCTCCGCCCCGCCCGAAACCCGCTGCCGCAGGCCCGCCTTTGGTTTACCATTGAGGCCTTCGCATCCGGGCGACCCCAATTCTACGAGGCCGTTTCATGAGCAAAACCGTCACGCTGACCGACAACACCACGGGCAAGAGCATCGAGCTGCCGATCCAGGAGGGCTCGCACGGCCCCAACTGCCTCGATATCCGCGCCCTGTACAAGGAGCTTGGCTACTTCACCTACGACCCGGGCTTCATGTCCACGGCCAGCTGTCGTTCGGACGTCACCTTCATCGACGGCGACGAAGGCACCCTGCTCTATCGCGGCTACCCCATCGAGCAACTCGCCTCCGAGAGCACCTACCTCGAGGTCTGCTACCTGCTGCTGAACGGCGAACTTCCCTCCTCCGACGATCTCCACGACTTCTCGCGCATCATCAAGGAACACTCGATGCTGCACGAGGCGGTGCGCCGCTTCTTCGACGGCTTCCGCCACGATGCGCACCCGATGGCGATCATGGTCGGCGTAGTCGGCGCCCTGTCGGCCTTCTATCACGACAACGTCGACGTGCATAACCCGGAGCACCGCCGCATCGCCGCGCACCGGCTGATCTCCAAGATGCCGACCATCGCCGCCTGGTCGTACAAATACGCCCACGGCCAGCCGTTCATGTACCCGGATAACAACCTGTCCTACACGGCCAACTTCCTGTCGATGATGTTCGGGGTCCCCAGCGAGCCCTACCAGCCGAACCCGGTGTTCGTGCGCGCCCTGGACCTGATCCTGATCCTGCACGCCGACCACGAGCAGAACGCCTCGACCTCCACCGTGCGCCTGTCCGGCTCCTCGGAGGCCAACCCGTTCGCGGCCATCTCCGCCGGCATCGCCTCGCTGTGGGGCCCGCTCCACGGCGGCGCGAACGAGAAGGTCATCCGCATGCTCGAGGAGATCGTGAACTCCGACAAGAGCGTCGAGGACTTCGTCGCCCGGGCCAAGGACAAGAACGATCCCTTCCGCCTGATGGGCTTCGGTCACCGGGTCTACAAGAACTACGACCCGCGCGCCAAGATCATCCGCAAGATGTGCCACGAGCTACTGGAAGAGATGGGCGACATGGGCGCCGACAACCAGCCGCTGTTCGACGTAGCGATGGAGCTCGAACGCATCGCGATGGAGGACGACTACTTCATCGAGCGCAAGCTCTACCCGAATGTCGACTTCTACTCCGGCATCATCCTGCGCGCGATGGGCATCCCGCTGAACATGTTCACCGTGATCTTTGCGCTGGCCCGCACCGTCGGCTGGATCTCGCACTGGAACGAGATGATGATGGACCCCGAATCCCGCATCGGCCGTCCACGCCAGCTCTACACCGGCTACCCCTCCCGCGAATACGTCGCCATCGAGCAGCGCTGACCGGGACAGCAAAAAGACTGGTCCGGCCCGCACGGCCGTACCGACCAAAGACCAGCCGACAGGCTCCTAGCGTCGGGCGCGAAAGAAGCGGCGCAGCTGCTCGGCGGCTTCCTCCCCGAGAATCCCGCCGGTCACCTCGAGCCGATGGTTGTGCGCCGGATGCTCGATCAGATCCAGCGCGCTCCCTGCGGCGCCGGTTCGCGGATCGGGCGCGCCGTATACCAGGTGGGCTACCCGGGCGTGGATCATGGCACCGGCACACATGCTGCATGGCTCCAGGGTCACGTAGAGGGTGGTGCCGGGCAGCCGATAGTTCTGCAAGCGCTCGCCGGCTTCGCGCAGCGCCCGGATCTCGGCATGCGCCGTCGGGTCGTGGAGCGCGATCGGTGCATTGTGGCAGGCGGCCAGACAGGTGCCATCGGCGTCCACCAGGACCGCGCCGACCGGGACCTCGCCGACTGCGGCCGCCCGATCCGCCAGGGACAGGGCGCGCTCCATCCAGTAGTCCGCCGCTCCCGGCGCGTCGGGCGCCGGGCCGGTCTCGCCCGGCGCCACGCTACGCGGCACTGGGGGGCCTCGGGGGCGGCTCGTCCAGCGCCGCCTCGATCGCCTGGACCAGCTCCGACGGCTTCTTCTGCGGGGCAAACCGCCGGATCACCCGGCCGTCGCGACCGACCAGGAACTTGGTGAAGTTCCACTTGATGCCCTGCGTACCCAGGGCCCCCGGTGCCTGTTCCTTGAGGTGTCGAAACAGCGGATGGGCCTCGGTACCGTTCACCTCGACCTTGGCGAACACCGGGAACGACACCCCGAATCGCGTGCCGCAGGCGCGGATCTGCCCGGCATCCCCCGGCTCCTGACCTCCGAACTGGTTGCACGGAAAGCCCAGCACGCGGAACCCCCGTTCGCCATAGCGTTCGGCCAGGGCCTGCAGACCCTCGTACTGCGGCGTGAAACCGCACTCGCTGGCCACGTTCACGATCAGCAGGACATCCCCACGCCAGGCGGCCAGCGGCTGCTCGTCGCCGTCGAGCAGCGGGGCGGAAAAATCGAACACATCGGTCATTCGTCCATCCCGTGCCCGGTCTCGCGCAGCGCTTCGTCTTCCAGTTCCGCCAGCACGTCGGCGGCGGCTTGCGACAGTGCGGCCACCAGGCGTGAGGCCGATCGCCGGTCGAGCGTGTGGGCCGCCTCCAGGTGTACCAGGCGCGCCTGCGTGTCCGTGCGCAGCTGGGCCCGCAGTCCGACTCGGCCCGTGCCCTGTACGGCCTCACCGGTGTCCACAGCGCTCAGTGCCTCCAGATGGGCGGCATCCAGATCGCCGTACAACGCCGTAACGAGGATGTGCAACTGCACCGCCGGTCGCCCTTCGGCCCAGGCGTCCGCCGCGTTATCCACCAGTTCGATGGCGGTATCGTTGCGGGTCCAGCGTTCGCGCAGCAGCTGCTCGAACTGCTCGGCCGGCCGCAGGAACCACTCGTTGTAGTAGTCCGACTCGTAGCGATGTTCCCCCAGGCGGTAGACCAGTCCCTTGCCCGAATAGGCCGGCGCCACGCGCACCGATCCCAGTTCGACCGCCAGGGGCTCGGCGTCTCCGGCCATGCGCGGCGCCGGCTCGGCAGGCAACTCCAGCAGGAACCACGAGCGGTCAACGGCCTCGCGTTCGGGGATCAGCGTGCAGCCGCCCAGTGTCCAGGCGATCAGCAGCAGTGCGGCAACGCTCCATCGGGTCATCCATCTACTCCTTGTCCATGGTGCTGCGGGGCGGCGGGGCCCCGAACAGCGCGCCCCCCGGGTTGCGGCGTACGTCATCGGACAGGCTGCGCAGTCCGGCAATCGCGGCCTGCAGTTCGTCCAGGGTCTCCAGCAGTTTGGCCTCGCTTACATCCATGCCGCGATCCAGGCGTTCCACCATCGAATCCATCCGGTCGACCAGCCGCCCGACATCCGCCGCTTCGGCGGTCTCGCGCAGTTCCCGCAGCGCGGCCCGCGTCTCGCTGGGCAATGCCTGGGTATCCGGGTGCTCGATCAGGCGCTCGACCGACTCCATCACCCGGGTGGCCGTGCGGGTCGTCGTCTGGAGCTCCTCGATCATTTGATCCGCCTGGTCCGCCAGGCGGGCCGTATCGAGTTCCGCGATCGTGGTCTCCACCGTGACCAGCAGGCTCGTCAGGTTGTCCACCACACCCTCGATGTCCAGCTCGTCGATACGCTTGAGGAGGTTCTCGGCATACTCCAGGAACTGCATGGCGGTGCTGGGCGAGGACGGGATGTAGATCCCCGCCGGGTCCCAGTCATGCGCCAGTGGCGGGTGGGCCTCGGGGTCCGCGAAGTCCGCTTCCAGATAGTTCATACCAGTGATCCCCTGAGCGGCCATGCGGACCCGAAGCCCGGCATCGATCAGGTTTTCGAAGACCTCCACGCGGAACTCGCCCTCCTGGGCGCTCGCCGCGAAGCGATCCGGGTACAGCCGCGCCCGCACCATCACGTAGCGTTTGCGATCACGCGGCGGGATATCCGCCTCGTACACCACCGAGGTAAACGTCATCTCGGTTACCTCGCCGATGGTCACCCCGCGAAACTTCACCGGCGCCCCGACCTCCAGGCCCTGGACCGACGCGTCCATATAGGTCTCGATCTGGATCGACGGGCGCAGGAGATTGCCCGCCGTCAGGATCAGGAGCGCCGCGACCAGCGCGGCCAGCCCCCCGAGGATGAACAGCCCCAGCCGGAAATGATGTCGGGCACTCATGCGGGCCTCTCCTCGTCGGAATCCGTCCGCCGCAGGAAACGCTGTACCCACGGGTGGTTCGATGTATCGCGCAGGGTGGCCGGGTCGCCCTCGGCCGCAATCCCCTGACTCTCCTTGTCGAGCATAATCACCCGATCCGCGATCGCAAAAATACTGGCCAGTTCGTGACTGACGATCACGATCGTCATGTCCAGGGTGCGGGCCAGACGCTGGATTAGCCGGTCCAGATCGGCCGAGGTAATCGGATCGAGCCCGGCCGAGGGCTCGTCCAGGAACAGGACCTCCGGGTCCAGCACCATGGCCCGCGCAATCGCTGCGCGCTTCTGCATCCCCCCGCTGATCTCGGAGGGCATGAAATCGGCAAACGCGCCCAGCCCCACCAGTTGCAGACGCGCCCGCGCGATCGCGTCCATCGCCTCGCGCGGCAGATCGGTATGGACCTCCAGCGGCAGGCGCACATTCTCCAGCAAGGTCATCGAGCCGAACAGCGCGCCCATCTGGTACATCACCCCCACGCGCCGCAGGATCGCCTCCCGCTGCGCCTCGTCGGCCTCGGCGATATCCGCGCCGGCCACCCAGATATGCCCGGCCAGCGGCTGGTAGAGCCCGATCATGTGCTTGAGCAGCGTGCTCTTGCCACTGCCGGAACCGCCCAGGATCACGAAGATCTCGCCCCGGCGGACGTCGAAGTTCAGATCACGCATCAGCACCAGGTCGTCGAAGCCCATGGTCAGACCACGGACGCGGATCACCACGTCGCGCTCGTCAGGATCCGCCATGTTCATGTGCGTCTGGTTCATGCGTCAGACCCCGAGATGGTAGAACAGCACGGCAAACACGCCGTCCAGCACCACAATCAGGATGATCGAGGTCACTACCGCGCTGGTGGTAGACAGCCCCACCGAGGCCGCCCCGCTCCCGGTCTGCAGCCCGCGCAGGCACCCCACGCCGGCCACCACCAGGCCGAATACCACGGCCTTGACCAGCCCGGAAAACAGATCCGACGGGCTCAATGCGGATGTCACCTGGTTGAAGTACGCCACCCAGGGGATGCCGAAGCCCTGCATCACCACCGCGCCACCAATCAGCCCGATCATGTTGGCGTACAGCGCCAGCAGTGGCGCCACCAGCAAACCGGCCAGCACCTTCGGCAAGACGAGAAAGTGCACCGGATCCAGCCCCATCGTCTTCAGGGCATTGACCTCCTCGTTCACCTTCATGGTCCCGATCTCGGCCGCGAATGCCGCCCCGGAACGGCCGGCGAGCAGGATGGCCATCATCAACGGCCCGAGTTCGCGGAACAGCGAAACCGCCACCAGGTTCGCCACGAAGATCTCGCCGCCGAACTGGCGCATGGCGATCGCCGACTGAAACGCCAGGATCACCCCCAGCAGGAACGCAATCAGCGAGACAATGGGCAATGCCTGAAAGCCCGCGGCCTCCGCCACGCGCAGGGTGTCGCCCCAGCGCACCTGGCGCGGGCGCCGCAGAGAGCTGCCGATGGCCCGGGCCAGCTCGCCCACGAAGGTGAACTGCGAGTGGGCGGCGCGCCCCACGCGGTCGATCCCGTCCAGCAACCCCGGCCACCAGCCACGGCCCCGGGCGGCCCGCGCCGGCTCGACCGTCTCCAGCTCGCGGTATGGTGCCAGCTGGTCCCGGACCATCGACCCCATCCCTTCGAACCGGACCTCGGCCCCTGCCCTCCCGAGGTCCTGCTCCAGCGCATGCAGCAGTGCGGCCCCCGCGCCATCGCAGTACTCGACGCCCTCCATGTCGACGACCACATCCTGCGCCCCCGCCTGCTGCGCCAGATCGCGCACACGCCGCCGCAGTGTGCCCCAGTGACGTTCCACCGCATGCACATCCAGCCGCCCGGTCAGGCGCAGGCGGGGCGCCGGGTCGGCTGTGGCATCATATTCAAACGACTGTCGCCCACCGGCGGCCGTGGAATCCATCGCGCAACTCGCGTAGAAAGTGCGGCCATGGTAGCCGCAACACGGCCCCGGGAACCATTCGCCCACCCGGAACATTCCAAGGCCTGTCCGCCATCACCAATCACGAGGCTCGCATGCCATCGGCTCAGGAAGCCCTGCAACAGATTGAACACGCACTCAACGAAGTGCTCCTCGGCAAACCCGAGCCGGTGCGACTGGCCCTGGCCTGTCTGCTGGCCAACGGGCACCTGCTGATCGAGGATCAGCCCGGTGTCGGCAAGACCACTCTGGCCCACGCCCTTGCCCGGGCGATGGCCCTCGACTACCAGCGGGTACAGTTCACCAGCGACCTGCTGCCCGGCGACGTACTGGGCGTCTCCATCTTCGAGCAGGGGAGCGGCGAGTTTCGCTTCCATCCCGGCCCCGTCTTCACCCAGGTGCTCCTGGCGGACGAGATCAACCGTGCGCCCCCCAAGACGCAAAGCGCATTGCTGGAGGCCATGGAGGAGCGCCAGGCCAGTGTCGAGGGCGCGACCCGCGCCTTGCCGGTACCGTTCTTCGTGATCGCCACCCAGAATCCGGAGGAGCAGGTCGGCACGCACCCGCTGCCGGAGTCCCAGCTCGACCGCTTCCTGATGCGCATCCAGCTGGGCTACCCGGATGCCGGAGCCGAACGGGCCCTGCTGGAGCGCAGCGGTCCGGCCCCGACGGCCGCGCCGGCCGCGGAGACCCACCCGACACCCCCGAGCCTGGCGGCCCCGCACCAGCTGCGCGAATGGCAGGACCAGGTGGCCGGCGTCCACGCGGATGCCGCAGTCCTCGATTACCTGCAGGGCCTGTTGAGTGCAAGCCGCGATCGGGCCCGCTTCGCCCACGGACTGTCGCCCCGCGCCGGGCTGGGCCTCCTGCGCGCGGCCCGGGCCCATGCCTTTCTCGACGGCCGCAACTACACCACGCCCGACGACGTCGCCCGTGTACTGCCCTCGGTCGCCGGCCACCGCCTGCGGTCACGCGAGCCGGAGAGCCCCGAACGCACGGTCGCACGCCTGATGGAATGCGTCCCGACTCCATGACCCGTTCCCCCCGCGCGCGAGGCCGCATGGCGCGACTGCGGGACGACGCGATCCGCTGGATCACCCGCCGCCACGCGCACGACGGTCAGGCGGCCCGCCTGGGCCGAGACCGCATCTACATCCTGCCCACGCGGGCCGGCTACACCCTGCTCGGGATCCTCCTGGTGATGCTCCTGGGTTCGATCAACTACTCCAACAACATGGCGTTCCTGCTGACCTTCCTGCTGGTCGGCATCGGCCACAACGCCATGTGGTACACCCACCGCAACCTGCTCGGCCTGCAGGTGGCCACCCTGCCCGTGCCGCCGGTCTTTGCCGGCCAGCCACTCGGTATCCCGCTGCGCCTGAGCGAGACAGACGGGCGCGCCCGCGAGGCCCTGGTGCTGCGTGTCGGCCACCGGGCGACGGGCCCGTTTCCGGTACCGGGCCGGGGCGCCGAAACCGCCCGCCTGGAACTGTCCGGTCAGCCGCGAGGGCTCTACCGTCTGCCGCGCCAGCGGCTCGACACCCGCTACCCGCTGGGCATCCTCGAGGCCTGGACCTGGCTGACGCTGACCCCGGAGATCGTGGTCTATCCGGCCCCCATCGACCCGGGCGCCACACTCGGCGGGACCGGAGAAGACGAGGCGCCCGCCTCCACCGGCCACGCGGGGGATGCCCCGGACCAGATTCGCCCCTACCGACCCGGGGACCCGCCCGGACGCATTATCTGGAAGGCCTTTGCCCGCAGCGGAAAACTCCACGTGCGCGAGGCCGCCAGTGGTCAGGGCGATCGCCTGTGGCTGGAGTGGGACGCGATGCCCGCCCCGGATACCGAGACACGCCTGTCCATGCTGTGCCATCAGGTGCTGGCGGCCCATGCCGAGGGTCGTTTCTTCGGCCTGCGCCTGCCCGACCAGACCCTGGAACCGGGACAGGGTGTCAGCCACCGGGATTCCTGCCTCCGGGCGCTTGCCGGGTTTCGGACCGAGCCCATCGAACTCGACCCGGAGCCCCGCTCATGACACCCGCGCCCACCCCGGCGGACCCGCGGGCCGAGCTGCGCGGCCTGGACCTGGCCCTGGTCGCGTTGCCGGTGGCCGCCCTGCCGCACGTCTGGCATCAGCCCCCGTGGATCACCGCGCTGGTGGTGCTCGCGATCGCCACCCGGGCGTGGCTGCTGGCCACCGGACGCGCTGCCCCCTCGCTGGCCGCCATGAGCCTGCTGGCCCTGATCGCCGGCGGACTGACCTTTGCCCAGTTCGGCACCGTGTTCGGCCAGGAGGCCGGCACCGCCCTGCTGCTCGTCATGATCGCCTTCAAGCTGCTGGAGACCCGCAACCGACGCGACATCGTGATCGCCCTGTTCCTCGGCTATTTTGTGGTCGTCACCACCTATTTCTTCGATCAGTCCATCCTGATCGCCGGCTACTCGCTCCTGGCGACCGCCCTGCTCACCGCCGCGCTGATCCAGGTCCACGCCGGGCGTCCGCTCCCGCGCCGGCAACTGGCGCGACAGGCCGGGACCATGCTGCTGCATGCCCTGCCCTTCATGCTGATCCTGTTCTTCGTCTTCCCGCGCGTGGAAGGTCCGCTCTGGGGAGACCCGCAGCGCGAGGAGAGCGCCCGCACCGGGTTGTCCGGCGAGCTCAATCCCGGTGACATCGCCAGTCTGCTGCAGGACGACTCCACCGCCCTGCGGGTCGAATTCACCGACGCGGTGCCCCCTCCGCGCGCGCAGTACTGGCGCGCCCTGGTGATGACGGATTTCGACGGTCGGCGCTGGTCCGCCGACGAAAACCGGTCCGTGATCGAGGCCCCCGCACCGGATGACGACGACCGTGTCACCCGCTATACCGCCACCCTCGAGCCGACCCGCGCCCGCTATCTCCCGGTGCTGGACTACCCCGTCGCCCTGCCGGAGGACGCCGAACTGCGCGCGAACCACCAGGTCCTGCGCGATCGCCGTATCACCAGCCGCATCCAGTACAGCGCCGGGGCCGATCTGGTCACCCCGCCCGGTGCCGGCGAGACTTCACTGGATCCGCAGGAACGCGCCCGCGCCCTGCATCTGCCCCCCTCGGCCGCGCCCCGCTCGCGTGCCGAGGTCGCGCTGTGGCGCGCGACCCACGGCGACGACGACCGCGCGATCATCCAGGAGGCGCTACGCCGCTTCGCCGGCGAACCCTATCGCTACACCCTCCAGCCCCCACGCCTGCAGGACGACACCACCGACCAGTTCCTGTTCGAGACCCAGGCTGGCTACTGCGAGCACTACGCCTCCGCATTCGCCGTGCTGATGCGGGCGGCCGGCATCCCCACCCGCGTCGTCACGGGGTATCAGGGGGGTACCTGGCAAACGCGCGGGGAATACCTGCGCCTGCGCAATGCCGACGCGCATGCCTGGAACGAGGTGTGGCTGGATGGCGAAGGCTGGGTACGCGTGGACCCCACCGCCGCCATCGCGCCCGAGCGGATCGAGCAGGGGCTGACCGGCCTCGCCCGCGATACCGGGGAGGAAATACCGGGCTTTCTCCTGCGCGGAGAGGGACTGTCGTGGCTGCAGCGGGCACGCTTCGGTCTCGAGGACTGGGGCGATTTCGTGCGCTTTCGCTGGGAGAGCTGGGTGCTGGCTTTCGACCCCGAGCGCCAGCGCGAGCTCTTCGCCCGCCTCGGGCTGGATCCGCGGGACTGGCGCTCGGTCCTGATGGCACTGGGCGTCGGATTCGGCAGCCTGGCGCTGATCGCCATCATCTGGGTCTGGCTGCGCCGTCCGCGCCAGCGGCGCTCCCCGGCCGATCGCCTGCTGCAAAGGCTATCCGAGCGTATCGCACGGCATGACCGCAGCCTGGCGCGCCAGGCTCACGAGCCGGTGGATGCGTGGACCCGGCGCGTCGGCCGGGCGCGCCCGGACCTGGCGCAACCACTGACAACCTTCGCCCGCGTCTACAACCGCCAGCGCTTCGCGCCGCTGACCCCGGAGCAGCGCAAGGACCAACTTGATCACCTGCGTGACCTGCTGCGACAGATTCCACGCGGAAAGCCCGCCGCGCCGCCAGCCCAGGAGCACGCATAACCGTCGCGCTCACTCCCAAGGGGGGCGCCAAAAAAACGGGGCCGACCGGTGCAGTTGGACCGGTCAGCCCCGTTGGCCGTTCGCGACCCGTTTCACCGGGTCGCTCCGCGTGGCGCGTTATGCCGCGTCGTTGCGGAAGATGAAGTGGTGCCGGGCACCGCGGCGCTCGTCCTGGCGACGTGCCACCTTCTGCACCTCCGGACGATTGGCGAACTGCGCCAGGGTAATCCCGTCCAGGAAATCGTACAGTTGCTGGCTCAGATCATCCCACAGCTCGTGGGTCAGGCAGCGGTCGCCGTCCTGGCAGTCCTTGTGACCCTTGCAGCGGGTGACATCCACTGATTCGTCCACCGCGGTAATGATATTCGCGATGCTGATCTGGTCGGCACGCTTGGCCAGGCGATACCCACCGCCCGGGCCACGCACACCTTCCACCAGGTCGGCCTTGCGCAGCTTGGCGAACAGCTGTTCCAGATAGGACAGCGAAATGCCCTGGCACTGCGAGATGTCGGCAAGCGTCACGGGCCCGATCCGGTCGTGAATCGCCAGATCCATCATGGCCGTCACCGCGTAGCGGCCCTTGGTTGAGAGTTTCATGATTTCTGCCTCCGAATAACCTTGAGTATGTGTCCTGCTCGACATCCGTTCGCAGGCTTGCATCCGTTCTTAATTCCTGACCGTGTTCGTCAAGAATAATTCCCGTCTTACCTGACAGCAACAGTCGGGAATAATTCCCTTATTCTAGCAGGCGAATGAACAAAGATCACGGAATGCTAACGTAGGTATTCAGAACCCCCCGGGGCGCGGGAGTTCCCGGGGAGGATGCCGGGGACGAACATACACGGGTTAACCCGACGCGGCGGGGTTGCGCAGAGGGGTGCCGCAGGCCAGTACAGGACAGACCTGCACGGGGACGCACCGGCGCGCCGCTAAGGTTCTACCCGAGGCGAGGAACCTCGGGGCCGTCCAGGATCATGACCAGCGTCCCCGTGGGCAGACGAGGGAACAATTCGATCACTTCGTCGTTGCGCATGCGCACACAGCCTTCCGAGGCCGGCTCGCCAATGCGCCCCTCCTCGTCGGTGCCATGGATGTAGATGTATCGGCGCAGCGAATCGACGTTGCCGCCCCGGTTGATCCCCGGCTCCAGGCCCTCCAGCCACAGGATGCGCGAAGTGATGTTGTCGCGCGGGCTGCGGGCACCCGGCTCGGTCAGGATATCGGCGATCTGGCCGGTGTTGCCCCGGGCCCGGAAGATCGTCCCGCGCGGTGCGCCCTCGCCGAAGCGCTCGGCGATCCGATGCAGCCCCAGCGGTGTGGTGTAGGTTCCCTCCTCGAAACCGACCCCGCGCGCGGACGTGGACACGTCGAAGATGTCGGTGACCCGGTCGCCGTCCCAGACGTAGAGGCGTTGCTGGTCCACCCGCACCACCACGACAGGCACATTGCCGGCATCCGGGGCCCGTTCCCGGGCATCCCGTACCACGGGTTCGATCCAGCGGAGACTCGGCACAAGCACCTCGCGTCTACTTCTTGTTGGCGAGATCCAGCACCTCGCCCGCCACCGGCGTGTTCACCAGTCCGTCGCCGCGCAAGGCCGCCAGGTGCTCCAGATAGTCCGGGGGCAACCCGGTCACGTACTCCCCGGTAAACACCGAACAATCGAACGCCTCGATATTCCGGTTTCCCCGGCGCACGGCCTTTTGCAGATCTTCCAGGTCCTGGTAGATCAGGCGGTCGGCCGCGATCGCCTCGCACACCTGCTCTTCGTCGCGGCCGTGGGCGATCAGTTCCTCGGCCGCCGGCATGTCGATCCCGTACACATTGGGATAGCGCACCGGTGGCGCGGCCGAGGCGAAATAGACCTTCTTCGCACCCGCCTCGCGGGCCATCATCACGATCTCGCGCGACGTGGTGCCACGCACGATCGAGTCGTCCACCAGCATCACGTTCTTGCCCCGGAACTCCAGCGAGATCGCGTTCAGCTTCTGGCGCACGGATTTCCGCCGCTTGGTCTGGCCCGGCATGATGAACGTGCGTCCGATATAGCGATTCTTGATGAAGCCCTCGCGATACTTGATGTTCAGCTCGTGCGCCATCTCCAATGCCACGGTGCGGCCCGTGTCCGGAATCGGCACGATCACGTCAATGTCATGGTCCGGCCAGATGCGCCGGATCTTCTCGCCGAGAGCGGTGCCCATGCGCATGCGCGCGCGGTGCACGAACACATTGTCGATCACCGAGTCCGGGCGGGCGAAGTACACATGCTCGAAGATGCAGGGATTCAGGCGGGTCTCGGCGGCGCATACCCGCGTGCTGACCTCGCCCTCCGGCGTGATGAACACCGCCTCGCCCGGCGCCAGGTCGCGCTCCAGATCGAAGCCCTGGGACTCCAGTGCCGCGCTTTCCGAGGCGACCATCCATTCGCGTCCGCCCTCCTCGGACTCGCGCGAGCCGTAGACAATGGGCCGGATGCCGTGCGGATCGCGAAACGCCAGCAGGCCACGCCCGGCGATCATCGCGACCACCGCATAGGCCCCCTCCGCGCGCTGGTGCACCCGCTCCACCGCATCGAACACCGCATCCGGGGTCAGCCCGTTCTCGAGGAAGCGAAGCAGCTCCTGGGCAAAGACATTCAGCAGGATCTCGGAGTCCGAATCCGTATTGATGTGCCGACGATCGGTCGCAAACAGTGCCTGCTTCAGCTCGCGCGCGTTGGTCAGGTTGCCGTTGTGCCCCAGCGTGATCCCGAACGGCGAGTTCACATAAAACGGCTGCGCCTCGGCCGAACTGGACGAGCCCGCGGTCGGATACCGCACGTGCCCGATGCCCATATTCCCGGTCAGGCTCTGCATGTGCTGGTTGTTGAAGACGTCGCGGACCAGTCCGTTGTCCTTGCGCAGGTGCAGGCGGCCGTCATCATCACAAGTCACGATGCCCGCGGCGTCCTGCCCGCGGTGCTGCAGCACCAGAAGGGCATCATAAAGGGGCTGGTTCACCGGGCTGCGCCCGACGATTCCGACAACTCCACACATACGGCTACAGGCTCCAGGTCTACGGCGATTCGTCGCCGTCGGGGATCACTTCTTCGACAGGTTCGTCGCTCGCCAGCAGGTCATGGATCTGCTCCTGCCAGCCTTCCGGCAACTGGGCGATCAGCCAGTCCACCACGCGTTCGAACTCGGGGATCAGGCGGCTGTTCTCCCACCAGGGTTCGTCCGGCATCAGCGTCAACGAGGCCAGGAAGACGAGAACCGCCACCAGCAGCACCCCGCGCAGCAGGCCAAAGATCACGCCCAGCGAGCGGTCGGTACCGGTCAGGCCGCTACCCTTGACCAGCCGATTCGCCAGCACACCGAGGATGCCGCCCACGATCAGGACGGCGATAAAGATCAGCGCAAAACCAATGCCCAGGCGCAGCGTTGCGTCGGAGACCGCCTGCGGCAATTGCTCCGCGACCTCCGCCGCATAGCGGATGCCCAGCCACACCCCGATGATCCACGTGGCGAGCGAGAACGACTCGCGCACGAAGCCGCGGAAAAGGCTGATCAGCCCGGATACGACGATCAGGGCGATGATGACGAGGTCGATCCAGTTCACGGGGCCGGCGTCACGTGCTGAAAGGGCGCGTAGTTTACCGCAGCCATCCGTTCCTCGCAGGGGCGTCCTGGACTGGCCATCAGGGGTGGGCCACCACGATGCCGGAGAGCTCCAGCTCGTCCTGCAGGCGTTCCCCCAGGCTGACCGCATCCTCGCGCTGCGCCAGAGGTCCAACCTTCACGCGGTAAATGGGACGCCCATCCGCGGTGGAGTCATCGATAAACGCCGGCCAGCCGGCCTCGCGCAGGCGGGCGGCCTGCTCGCGCGCGTTGTCCTCGTCGCGGAAACTCCCGACCTGGACCGCCCAGCCCGCCTGCACCGGCTCGTCCGCTTCCGCCAGGCGGCGCGCGTCCGACGGTTGTGGCTCCGCAGCATCCTCGCGGGCTTCCCCGCCGTTCTCCAGGCTGTGCAGTTCCGCCACCGGTCCCTCGCGTTCACCCGTCGGCGCGGCCGGGGCCACCTCCCGACGCGGCGTCGGCCGCTCCGACGGCAGGGCGATGTCCGGTTCGGCAAACGTCGGTGCCGGCGGCACCGGGTCCTCGATCCCGCTCATGTACTCGTAACCGGCCCCGTCGAAAAGCCAGGGCAGAAAGATCACCGCCAGCACGATCAGGATGACCGCGCCCACCAGGCGAAAACGAATGGGATTGTCGCGGGTCATGCGCTCATCCGACGGCGGGGGCTGGAAGACACGGGGATCCGGGAAGCATCACGTTGCAATGACAGTACGCCCGCTGGCGCTGCCGTCGCAAGCCGATGCCAGATGGCGACATGGCCTTCAGACCGCATGCACGGCCTCGCCATCCGGCCAGTCAGGCTCCACCCGACCGGACAACGCCGCCGGGGCCAGCCCCGGCGCGTGTTCCAGGACGGCCGCCACGGTGTGGAAGGATCCGAACACCACCACCCTGCCCCGTGGCCCGGCACGGCGCGCGGCCTCGCTGAGCGCACCATCGACGCCGTCCACGCGACATACCGGCCCCTGCCCGGCCGCTTCCAGCTCGTCGGCGAGCAAGCCAGCCGGCAACGCCCGCGGCAGATCCAGCGGAACCGGGACCCAGGCATCGACAAGGCCTTCCAGCAGGGGCCACATGGCCGTCCGCTCCTTGTCCGCCATCACCGCCACGAGCGCGACCACCGGCCCATCGACCGGGTGTGCCTCCAGCCAGCGCGCCAGTTCCCCGACCGCATGGAGGTTGTGGGCCACGTCCAGCAGCCATTCCGGCGTGCCCCGCAGCCGTTGCAGGCGGCCCGGCGCCGAAATCTCCAGCGCCTGGCGGACCACGGCTTCGGTGAGGCCCGCGCCCCGCCCCAGGCTCTCGACCACCGCCAGCGCGGTGGCCGTGTTCAGCAATGCCGCCCCGTCGATCCGGGCGCCCACGCCCGCGAGCCGCCATTCGCGGGACTGCCCCTGCCAGACCCACTGCAGCACCGCCCCGGACCGCGTCAGGGTGAAGTCACGCCCGCTGCGAACGGCCCGCGCCCCCAGGCGGTCGGCATGCGCCAGCACGCTGGCGGGCGGCTCCGGTTCGCCCAGCACCACCGGCCGTCCGGCGCGCATCACGCCGGCCTTCTCGCGCCCGATCGCCTCACGGCTGTCACCCAGCCAGGTCTGATGATCCAGGTCCACCGCGGTGATCGCGGCGACATCGGCATCCCAGATATTGACCGCATCCAGGCGCCCGCCCAGTCCGACCTCCAGCACCTGCACGGTGACCCCGGCATCACGGAACAGCCAGGCCGCCGCCAGCGCGCCAAACTCGAAATAGGTCAGGGAATCATCGCCACGGGCCTGGTCCACGGCCTCGAACGCCCGGCACAGGGCAGTGTCGGAGAGGGATTCCCCGTCGATGCGGATGCGTTCGTTGTAGCGCAGCAGGTGCGGAGAGGTGAACAGGCCGACCTTCAGCCCCTGGGCCTGCAGCAGGGCCGCGGTGCGCGTGGCGACCGTGCCCTTGCCATTGGTGCCGGCCACGATCACCGTGCGCGGCCCATCGGCATCCCGCAGGCCGAGGCGGTCGGCCACCAGCGCAATACGCTCGAGTGTCAGGTCCATACCCACGGGGTGGAGCTGCTCCTGGAAGGAGAGCCACTCCGCCAGGGTCGCGAAACGCATCGGCCGCCTCAGGAGGAACGCGGCGGGTCGACGCGTTCCACATCCGCCCCGTTCTCGGGGCTGATCACCTCGACGGCCCCCTCGGCATCCTCCTCACCCGCATCGGACCCGGGCGCCGGCCCGTGCGTCAGCATGCCCAGCACCGTCGCCAGACGGCTGCGCATGTCACGGCGGTCCACGATCATGTCGATCGCACCGTGCTCCAACAGGAACTCCGATCGCTGAAAACCTTCCGGCAGGGTCTCGCGCACGGTCTGCTGGATCACGCGCGGTCCGGCAAAGCCGATCAGCGCGTTCGGCTCGGCCACGTTGAGATCGCCCAGCATCGCCAGGCTGGCCGAGACGCCGCCCATGGTCGGATCCGTCATCACCGAGATGAACGGGATGCGCTCTTCCTGCAGGCGCGCCAGCACCGCACTGGTCTTGGCCATCTGCAGCAACGAGAACAGCGCCTCCTGCATACGCGCCCCGCCAGAGGCGCTGAAGCACACCAGCGGGATGCCCTGCTCCAGGGAGCGATTGGCCCCGCGCACGAAGCGCTCGCCCACCGCGGAGCCCATGGAGCCCCCCATGAAGCGGAAATCGAAGGCGGAGGCCACCAGCGGGCGGCCCAGCAACTGCCCCTGCATGACCACCAGGGCGTCACGCTCGCCGGTGGCCTTCTGGGCGGCCACCAGGCGATCCTTGTACTTCTTGGAATCGCGGAATTTCAGCACATCCGAGGATTCGATATCGGCCGCGATCTCCTCGCGGCCCTCGGCATCCAGGAAGGTCTCGAGCCGCCGACGGGCGCTCATCCGGCGGTGATGGCCGCACTTCGGGCAGACGTCGAGATTGCGCTCCACCTCGGGGCGGTACAGCGTCGCGTCACAGCCCTCGCAGCGGACCCACAGGCCCTCCGGGACCCCGCGCTTGGTCGCGTTGTCGGTGCGGATGCGCGAAGGCATCAACTTCTCGAACCAGCTCATGCCGTCTCCCCGTAGTCCGAATCGGCGCCGCGCATTCTACACCGTGGCCGCCGCGCCCGGGGAGCGCGCCGCATCCATGGCACTGCGCATCTCCCGGACGACGGTCGCCGCCGCCCGGGCGAAACCATCGCCGTCTCCGTCGTGCTCCTCGGCCAGGCGCACGATGGCACTGCCCACCACCACGGCATCGGCGACCCGCGCCACCTGTGCGGCGGTCTCGGCATCGCGGATGCCGAAGCCCACTCCCAGCGGCAGCCCGGTGTGCCGTCGCAGACCGTCCAGACGCGCGGACAGGGCCGAGACATCCAGGCTCTGCGAGCCGGTCACGCCCTTCAGAGACACGTAGTACACGAAGCCGCGGGCGGCCCGCGCCACATGGTCGATACGCGTCTCCGAGGTGGTCGGCGCGATCAGGAAGATCGGATCGATCCCGGACTGTTCCAGCAACCCGACCACGTCCTCGCTTTCCTCCGGCGGCAGGTCCACCGTCAGAAGCCCGTCGAGGCCGGCCGCCTGTGCGGTCTCGGCAAAGGCGTCGTAACCCATGCGTTCCACCGGGTTCAGATACCCCATCAGCACCACGGGCGTGGTGGTGTCGGACTTGCGAAACTCGGCCACCATCGCCAGCACGTCGCGCAAGCCGGTGCCGAAGCGCAGCGCGCGTTCGCAGGCCTTCTGGATCACCGGGCCATCGGCCATCGGATCCGAGAACGGCACCCCCAGCTCGATCAGGTCGGCCCCGGCCTCCACCAGCGCGTGCATCAGGGGTACGGTCGCGCCCGGCTCCGGATCGCCAGCCGTAACGTAGGGGATCAACGCGGCGCGGTTCTGTTTGCGCAGTTCGGCAAAGCGCTGCTCGATTCGGCTCATAGCGTAATCCCCTCGCGTTCGGCCACGGTGTTCAGGTCCTTGTCGCCGCGCCCGGACAGATTGATGATGATGCTCTGGTCAGGGCGCATCTCGGGGGCCAGGTCCAGCACATGGGCAATCGCGTGACTGGTCTCCAGCGCCGGGATGATCCCCTCGGTGCGGGTCAGACGGTGGAATCCGGCCAGGGCCTGATCATCGGTCACCGACACGTAATCGACCCGGCCGATGTCCTTGAGCCACGCATGCTCCGGCCCCACGCCCGGGTAGTCGAGCCCCGCTGAGACCGAGTGCGTGCCGATGATCTGGCCGTTCTCGTCCTCCATCAGATAGGTCCGGTTGCCATGCAGCACGCCCGGCTGGCCCGCGCACAATGGCGCGGAATGCCGGCCCGTCTCGACCCCGTCACCGCCGGCCTCGACCCCGATCATCGCCACCGACTCATCGCCCAGGAACGGATGGAACAGCCCGATCGCATTGGATCCCCCGCCCACGCAGGCCACCAGGGTATCCGGCAGCTTGCCGGTCATTGCCAGATGCTGCTCGCGCGCCTCGCGGCCGATCACCGCCTGAAAGTCGCGCACCATCGCCGGGTAGGGGTGTGGACCGGCCACCGTACCGATGATGTAGAAGGTGTCGTCGACGTTGGTCACCCAGTCCCGCATCGCCTCGTTCAGGGCATCCTTCAGCGTGCGCGTGCCGGATTTGACCCCCACCACCTCAGCGCCCAGCAGGCGCATGCGATAGACGTTCTGGGACTGCCGCCGGGTGTCCTCCTCGCCCATGTAGATCACGCATTCCAGCCCCAGACGCGCGGCCACGGTCGCGGTCGCCACCCCGTGCTGACCGGCGCCAGTCTCGGCAATGATCCGCTTCTTGCCCAGCTTCTTCGCCAGCAGCGCCTGCCCGATGGTGTTGTTCACCTTGTGCGCACCGGTGTGGTTCAGGTCCTCGCGCTTCAGGTAGATCTGCGCGCCGCCGAGCTCCCGCGACAGGCGCTCGGCGTGATACAGCGGGTTCGGCCGTCCGACGAACTGCTTCAGGTCGTGGTCCAGTTCCGCCATGAACTCGGGATCCCCGATGTAGCGCTCATACACCTGCTGCAGTTCATCGAGCGCGCCCATCAGCGTCTCGGACACGAAGCGCCCGCCATACGGACCGAAATGCCCGCGGGCATCCGGGAATGCCGCCCAGTCAATCTTGTTCATCAGTCTCCACCTCGCATTGGCGCACGGCCCGCACGAAGGCCCGCATGCGCCGTGCATCCTTGACCCCGGGCGCGGATTCCACCCCGGAACTCACATCGACCCCGTACGGGCGCAGGTGTTCCAGCGCCTCCCGCACCGAGTCTGCATCCAGTCCCCCGGCCAGCAGCCACGGCCGCTCCAGGGCATCGGGCACACGCTGCCAGTCGAAGCGATGCCCCGAGCCGCCGCTGCGCCCGCCACCGTGGCTGTCCAGGAGAAACCCCTGGGCATCTGGATGCGCGTCCATTGCCGAGCGCGGATCGTCCCCGTCCCCCATCGCGATCGCCTTCAGGTAGGGCCGCCCGAAACGCGCGCAGGCCGTCGCGCTCTCGTGCCCGTGAAACTGCAGGCAGTCCAGTCCTGCCGTCCGCAGGACCTGTTCCACACGCGCAGGCTCGGGGTCCACGAACAACCCCACCGTGGTCACGAACGGCGGCAGCGCGGCCGCAATCGCCGCCGCCTGCGCCGGCTCCACGGCCCGCCGGCTCGGGGCGTGAAACACAAGCCCGATCGCATCCGCCCCGGCCCGAGCCGCGGAAAGCGCCTGCTCCACCGTGGTGATTCCGCAGATCTTGACCCTGTAGCGCATGCCCGCCATCTCGAAAAACGCAGCCGCAAGCCTACCAGAACCCGAGCGCAGGCCCGGCTTTCCCGTAATCACCCCGCCCCATTCCCCGGAAGGCCATCGACGACCGGTCCGGCGGCCAGCGGCAGCGCAAACTCCGAAGGGTAGTCGACATGCACGAAATAAAGCCCGCCCGCCGGGGCCGTGATACCAGAAGCCCGTCGATCCCGCGCCCCCAGCACCTCCCGGGGCCAGTCCGGATCGGCCCGGCCGTCCCCGACCGCCAGCAGCACACCCGCGATGTTCCGCACCATGTGGTGCAGAAAGGCATTCGCATGAACATCAAGGACCACGTAATGCCCCTGGCGGCGTACCGACAGCGAATGCACGCAACGCACCGGCGATTTCGCCTGGCACGCCGCCGCCCGAAGGCTGCTGAAGTCCTGCTCGCCAACGAAGGCCTGGCCGGCCTGATGCATCCGTTCGGCGTCCAGTGGTCGGCGCCACCAGGACACCCGCCCCGCTTCCAGCGCCGGTCGAATCTCGCGGTTCGCGATCACATACCGATAGCGCCGCCCGAACGCGCTGAACCGCGCATGGAAGGTCGCGGGCACCGCCTGCGCCCAGGTCACCGCAATCGCGTCCGGGAGGCGGCTGTTGGCCCCCAGAATCCACGCATGGGGCTCCCGCCGGGCCGCCGTATCGAAATGCACCACCTGTGCCGTGGCATGCACCCCCGCATCCGTGCGCCCGGCACAGACCAGTTCCACCGAATGATTCGCCACGAACCCCAGCGCTGCCTCCAGATGCCCCTGGACACTGGGGCCATCCTTCTGGCGCTGCCAGCCCAGCAGCCCGCGTCCGTCGTATTCCACGCCAAGCGCCCAGCGCTGGGGTGCCATCGCGTCCGCATCGGCCCCGGGCGTCGCGACTCCGCCATGCACGCGTTCTCGCTCGCTATTCAATCCAGCCCCCCAACAAAGCCGCCCAGACCAACATCACGCCCGCCCAGAGCCAGGCCAGGCCCCACCAGGGCACGCCTCCCTCCGCATCTCCCGCGTCTGCCTTCCAGGCCTCCGGTTGCAGCTCCGCCCCCCCCGCCAGCGCCTGGTCCAGCCGCTCAACCAGCCACTCCCGGACCGCCAGCAGCCGCGCGCCGCGGGATCCACGCAGGCCTGCGCGACGCTGCTCGACGGCGGCCTTCTCGTCCTCGAACAAGGCCAGTGCCAGGAACAGCCGCCGAGCGAAACGCTCGCCCCAGCCCCCCAGTACCTGGCGCGGCCCGCCCAGGAGCGCACCAAGCGCGCCCACCAGCGCCGATCGCGAGAACCGCCCCGTCAACCACACGACCAGCACGACCACGAGCATCAGCGCGACAATCCGCCAGCCCGCCTCCTGCAGCCCCTGGAACGCGTCTCCCGTTTGTGCCGGCCACAACCCGTAAAACACGGCAAGCGACAGATAAAACCACTTGAGCCGCAGCATCAGTCGACCCGCGCGCCGCCACTCCACGCCACCCGTCAGCCCCAGCCCGGCGCACAGGCCGGCCACCAGGACGACCACCAGCGGATCCGCCGGCACCAGAGCGGCCGAGGCGGCCACAACACCCAGGATCGCCAACCCGGCGGCTGAAACCTCCCGGGAAGCAGATCGCACGATGTTGGATCGTTCGGCAGGGGTCACACGCCAGCCTCCTCGAAACCAAAAGGCCCCGCCCGGAGCGCCTCCGAGCGGGGCCGTACACTGCAAGCCGGTAGATGCAATCCGTTGCTGGAGGGCCGGCTCTACCCCGAGGATCAGGAGCCCTGGATCTGGCTCCGGATCGCCTCGGCCTCCTGCTTCTGCTCGTCCGTGCCGGAGGCGAGGACCTCGTCGATCAGCTCCTGCGCCCCTTCCGCATCGCCCATATCGGCATAGGCCTGCGCCAGGCTCAGGCGGGTCACGTTTTCGTCGTCTCCGGTCCCTGCCTCATCCCCGGCCGCCGCCGACGGTTCACCCGGAACCTGCAGATCCTCGTCCATCGACAAACCGCTGTCCTCGGTTTCGCCGCTGTCCCCGCCGCTGGCCGGCGCATCCAGATCCGGCAGTTCACTGTCGTCCAGGTCGAACGACAGGTTATTCAGGTCGTCTCCGGACGCGGCTTCATCGCGATCGGCCTCTGCCGCCGAGGCCAGGTCGTCCTCAAGGTTCTCGTCAATGTCGAACGACAGGCCCTCATCGTCGCCCGCCGGGGTGCCTTCGGTAGCCTCCGAAGTGTCCGACGTCTCGACGTCCGGGAGGTCCAGGCCTGAAAAGTCGATCTCGTTGCTGTCCGCGTCGGCATCGGCGGAGCCCGAGTCGTCGCCCGCAACCGCGTCGTCCAGCGAATCGGCCGCAGCATCTCCCGCCGAACCCGCGGAACTCCCGAGACGGGATTCCAGCTCCGAAAGACGATCGCGCATCTCGTCGTCGTCCGGCCCCAGACGCTCGCGCAGGGCATTCGCGGCCTCGCGCGCACCCGCCTCGTCTTCCAGCGCGACATGTGCCTCGACCAGCTTCAGCCGGTACTGCTTGTTGTCCGGACTGGTTTCGAGCGCCGCGTTCAGCGTCTCGACGGCCTGATCATTCATGCCGTAGGCCAGGCATACATCCACCTCGGCCAGGACGTCGTCCATGCCCGCCGCACCCTCGCTGGTGCTGGCAACCACGACTTCCCCGACCTCTTCCTCCGGTTCGGCCGGCGGATGCGCGGATTCCTCCTGCGTGGTTTCGGTCTCGTCGTCGGATCGGGCCGCGGCAGCCCCCATGATGGTCCCGGCCGCGGCGCCGGTCGCCGCACCGGCCATCGCCGAATGCGAACCTTCGGTGTGGTCGACTTCCTTCGCCTCATAGCCGGCCGATTCGACGCCGGACGCCTGAACCTTGCTGTTGTCGGCGCGCGGCTTCAAGCCGGCACCCCGTTCGTCCACCATCACCTCGCGGCGGCCGCCGCGTGCAAAGGCCAGCAGTACCAGCAGCAGCAGGACCACCAGTGCGATCGCCATCATCAGCAACAGCGGGTCATTCATAATGCGCTCGTGCAGCGGTGCGTTCCGCTCCGCATCGGCGCGATCCAGGCGGGTACGCAGCTGTTCGCGCTCGGCGCGCAGCTGGCTCAGCTGCTCCTCGAGTTCGGCCATGTTCTCGCTGGAGATCTCGGCCAGACGACCGCGTTCCCCGAGTTCTTCGCGCAGTTCGGAGAGCTCCTCGCGCATCCCCTCCATCTCGGCGCGCTGGGACAACAGCGCCTCCTGGAGCAGTTCCTCGGAACCTCCCTGCGCCACACCGGCTTCAGCGTCTTCCGGCAGCAGATCGGCCACGATCTCCAGGCGGTCCTCCACCCCTTCGTCGGCGACGGACTCCTCGGCAACCGCCGGATCATCCTCGGCCGCCGCCGTATCGGTGTCCGCGACCGCAGCCGCATCATCCTCCGCCGCTGCCTCGGACTCTTCGGCCGCGACCGTCTCTTCGTCCTCGACGGCGGCCGCGTCGTCCTCCAGCGACACGTCATCTTCGGCGGCGGCCACGGCGTCATCGGCCGGTGCCGGCTCGGGGTCTTCCCGCGCGGCGCGCGCAGACTCCTGCCACGAGCGGGTCTGGTCGGCCACCTCGGCGCGCGCCGCGGCGGCGCTGCGGGCCTCCAGTTGCTCGCGCGACGGCGTGCGCAGCTCGGCGTCCGCCCGCAGCGTGTTGATGTTGTTCCCGATAAAGGCCTGGGGATTGGCATCCAGGAACGCGAGCATGGCCTGCTCGTCGCTGTAACCGGAGATCCCGCTGCGGCGCACGATCGCGTAGAGCGTATCGCCACTGCGAACCTGGAGGGTTTCACCGGCGCGGGGCGTGCGCGGTGCCGCGGCGTCGGCCTGGCTCACAGAAGGTGCCGAGGCCCCGGACGGCATGGTCCCGGGCGGGTCCAGCAGCAGGGAGACCTCTCGCATGGCACGCCCGCCATCCCAGCGCGCCTCCAGCAAAATCCCGACGTACGGTTCGCGCACCGGCCGGCGGGTGGTCAGGATCACGCGATCGCCATCCAGCTGGATGTTCAGGTCACCCGGAACACTTCCTCGGTTGAGACCGGCACGGCGGTACGCATCCTCGGACGCCTGGCGAATGCGGAGGGAGTCCGCGACCCCCGAGGCGCCGCGCAAGGGAATCTCCGCCCGCAAGGGCTGGTTCAGGAAGGATTGCAGGTTGACTTCACCAAAGCCCACGGAGCTTGACGACGCCGGGGCCACCAGCAGCAAGAACAAAAACCCAACCAGAAACTTGCGCACGAATTCCCCCTGAAAGTGCCGCGTGGCCTAAACGCCCCCGCCGGTACGGCTGGCGACCCCCTGGCCACGAATGTGCCGGGCCGATGCCCGGCGTTTTCCCGGATTAAATCACAGGTAATCGCGGATCAAAACCTCCGCGATCTGGATTGTGTTCAGCGCAGCCCCCTTGCGCACGTTGTCCGACACCACCCACAGGTCCAGCCCGCGCGGGTGCGAGATGTCCTCGCGGATACGCCCGACGAACACGGCGTCCTTGCCGGAACCCTCGGTCACGGCGGTCGGATATCCCCCGTCCTCGTGCTTGTCGAGCACCGTGATCCCCGGCGCGGCGGACAGGATCTCGCGGGCCTTTTCCGCACTGATCTTCTCGCGGGTCTCGATATGCAGGGCCTCGGAATGGCCGTAGAACACCGGGATGCGCACCGCGGTCGGGTTCACCAGGATGGACTCGTCGCCCATGATCTTGCGGGTCTCCCAGACCATCTTCATCTCTTCCTTGGTGTAGCCGTTGTCCTGGAAGACATCGATGTGCGGCAGCGCGTTGAACGCGATCTGCTTGGGATAGACGTTGCACTCCACCGGGCGGCCGTTCAGCAGTGCCGCCGTCTGGTGGGCCAGTTCCTCGATCGCATCCTTGCCGGTCCCGGAGACGGCCTGGTACGTCGCGACGTTGATGCGCTCGATACCGACCGCGTCGTGCAGCGGCTTCAGCGCCACCAGCATCTGGATGGTGGAGCAGTTCGGGTTCGCGATGATCCCGTGGCGGGTGTAGTCCCCCACCGCATCCGGGTTGACCTCCGGCACGACCAGCGGGATCTCCGGGTCGTAGCGAAACTGCGAGGTGTTGTCGATCACCACGCAGCCGGCCGCGGCCGCCTTCGGCGCGTACTCCGCGGACACCGAGGCCCCCGGCGAGAACAGCCCGATCTGCACGGTGGAGAAATCGAAGGTGGCCAGGTCCTCCACCTCCAGCTCGCGGCGGCCGAAGGCGACCGTTTTGCCGACCGAGCGCGCACTGGCCAGCGCATGCACCCGGCCCAGCGGCAGGTCGCGCTCGGCCAGGATGGAGAGCAGGGTCTCGCCGACGGCGCCGGTTGCGCCCACCACGGCCACGTCAAACTTGCGGTCACTCATCGTTCATTCCCGGTTTAATTTTAATCTTCAAGCTACTGATAATTCGTTAGTCATCCAGCGCGGCCACCAGGGCATCACCCATCCCCTGAGTGCCGACCAGCGTCATGCCCTCGCCGAAGATGTCCGGCGTGCGCAGGCCCTGATCCAGCACCCAACCCACGGCCTGTTCGATGCGCTCGGCCAGGTCATTGCGGTTCAGGCTGTGGCGCAGCAGCATCGCGACCGACAGCACGGTTGCCATCGGATTGGCCTTGCCCTGCCCGGCGATATCCGGCGCGGAGCCGTGGATCGGCTCGTACAGACCGACCCCCTCGCTGTTCAGCGAGGCCGAGGGCAGCATGCCGATGGACCCGGTCAGCATGGCCGCGGCATCGGACAGGATGTCGCCGAACATGTTGCCGGTCACCATCACATCGAACTGCTTGGGATCACGCACCAGCTGCATGGCCGCGTTGTCCACATACATGTGAGACAGCTCGACCTCGGGGAATTCCTTGCCGACGCGCTCGACCACCTCGCGCCACAGCTCGGAGACCTCGAGCACATTGGCCTTGTCCACCGAGCACAGGCGCTTGCCGCGCTTCATCGCCGCCTCGAACCCGACCCGCGCGATGCGTTCGATCTCCGATTCGCTGTAGGCGGCCGTATTGAAGCCGTAGCGCTCGCCGTTACGTTCCTCGATCCCGCGCGGCTGGCCGAAGTAGATCCCGCCGGTCAGTTCACGCACGATCAGGATATCCAGCCCGCTGACCACCTCCGGCTTCAGCGTGGAGGCCGAGGCCAGCTGCGGATACAGGATCGCCGGGCGCAGGTTTGCGAACAGGCCCAGATCCGAACGGATACCCAGCAGCCCGCGCTCGGGGCGGAGATCACGTTCCAGCGATTCGTACTGCGGGCCGCCGACCGCGCCCAGCAGGATCGCGTCGGCGCGACGCGCCGCCTCGCGGGTGGCCTCAGGATACGGGTGACCTGCCGCATCGTGCGCCGCGCCCCCGATCAGGCCCTGCTCGATCTCCAGATCCAGCCCGCCGATCTCGCCTACACGCTCCAGCACCTTCAGCGCCTCGGCCACGATCTCGGGCCCGATCCCGTCCCCGGGCAATACCAGAATTCGGCTCACAAACCTCTCCTAACCATCAGATCAATCGAATCTCTTCTCTACCTGTAGGAGGCCAGCCCCCTGGCCGATGGGGCGCCAGGACAGGCCCAATCGGCCAGAGGGCTGGCCTCCTACAAGGGGCACCATTCAGCCCTGCGTGTGCTCCGCCATCCAGGGCCACTCGCGGCGCTGGCGCTCCTCATAGGCGCGAATGTCATCGGCGTACTGCAGCGTCAGGGCAATATCGTCCAGGCCGTTCAGCAGGCGATGGCGCCGGTCTTCGTCGAGCGTGAAACGAAACACCGTACCGTCCGGCGCCGTTACGGTCATCTCTTCCAGGTTCACCTCGACCTGCGCGCCCAGGTTCGCCTGGACCTGCTCGAACAGCGCCTGCACCTCGTCCTCGGCCAGCACCACCGGCAGCAGCCCGTTCTTGCAGCTGTTGGAGAAGAAGATATCCGCGAACGACGGCGCGATCACCGCGCGAAAGCCGAAGTCGGTCAGGGCCCACACCGCGTGCTCGCGCGAGGAGCCGCAGCCGAAGTTCTTGCGCGCCAGCAGGATGCTTGCCTGGTCAAACGGCGCCTGGTTGAGCACGAAATCCGGGTTGATCCGGCGCTGCGAACTGTCCATGCCGGGCTCGCCCGGGTCCAGGTAGCGCCAGTCATCGAAGGCATTGGGGCCAAAGCCGGTGCGCTTGACCGATTTCAGGTACTGCTTCGGGATGATCGCGTCGGTGTCGACATTGGAGCGATCCAGCGGCGCGACAATCCCACGGTGTACGGTAAAGGCCTGCATCGCTTACGCCTCCTTCAGTGCCGACGGTTCGACGAAGTGCCCGGCCACGGCGGCCGCGGCGGCCAGCGCCGGACTCACCAGATGGGTACGTCCGCCCTGCCCCTGACGCCCCTCGAAGTTGCGGTTCGAGGTCGAGGCGCAGCGCTCGCCCGGCTCCAGCCGGTCCGCGTTCATCGCCAGGCACATGGAACACCCCGGCTCGCGCCACTCGAAGCCGGCGTCCAGGAAGATCCGGTCCAGCCCTTCCTGCTCCGCCTGCTGCTTCACCAGCCCGGAGCCCGGCACCACCATCGCCAGCTTGATGTTGTCGGCCTTCTTGCGGCCCTTCACCACCTCGGCGGCGGCGCGCAGGTCCTCGATCCGCGAGTTGGTGCAGGAGCCGATGAACACCTTGTCCGGCCGGATCTCGGTCATCGGCGTGTTCGGCTGCAAATCCATGTACGCCAGCGCCCGCTGCATGCCCTCGGCGCGCACCGGATCGGACTCGGCCGCCGGGTCCGGCACACGGCCGTCGATCGGCGCGACCATCTCCGGCGAGGTGCCCCAGCTCACCTGCGGGGCGATCTCGGCGGCATCCATCTCCACCACCGCGTCGAACTCGGCGTCGGGGTCGGAGACCAGCGTGCGCCAGTATTCGGCGGCCTGTTCAAACAACTCGCCGCTCGGCGCCTGCGGCTTGCCGCGCACGTATTCGATCGTCTTCTCGTCCACCGCGACCATGCCCGCGCGGGCCCCGGCCTCGATGGACATATTGCAGATGCTCATACGGCCCTCGATCGACAGACTGCGGATCGCCGAGCCAGCGAACTCGATCGCATAGCCGGTGCCGCCGGCGGTGCCGATACGGCCGATGATCGCCAGCACCACGTCCTTGGCGGTCACGCCCGGGCGCAACTCGCCCTCCACGCGGATCTGCATGGCCCTGGTCTTCTTCTGCCACAGGCACTGCGTGGCCAGCACATGCTCGACCTCGGAGGTGCCGATGCCGAAGGCCAGCGCGCCCAGCGCGCCGTGGGTGGAGGTGTGCGAGTCGCCGCAGACGACCGTCATGCCCGGCAGGGTCGCACCCTGCTCGGGACCGATCACATGCACGATGCCCTGGCGCACGTCGGCCATCGGGAAGAACTTCAGCCCCAGACTCGTGACGTTGGTCTCCAGCGTCTCCACCTGGGTGCGCGACACCGGATCCTCGATCCCGCGGTCGCGATTGGCGGTGGGCACATTGTGGTCCGGCACCGCCAGCACGGAATCCCCGCGCCAGGGCTTGCGCCCGGCCAGACGCAGCCCCTCGAAGGCCTGCGGACTGGTCACCTCATGCACCAGATGGCGATCAATGTAGAGCAGCGTCGAGCCATCCGGCTCCTCGCGCACCACATGCGCCTCCCACAGCTTGTCGTACAGTGTCTTGCCTGCCATTACCTGCTCCCGCGGCCGAGCCGCGATGTTCCAGCCATATTTTCGGTGAGCGCCCGCCAAAGCCCCCTGTAGGAGGCCAGCCCTCTGGCCGATGGGCCCCGACGTCGGATCGGCCAGAGGGCTGGCCTCCTACAGACGAGCGGTACCACCGCATTGCCAGTCTGCGGCCGCTCTTCCATTCTTTCAAATCCGATTTATTATCTTTACCATTCCATATGGTTATGGATTGGCGATGCGGAGTCGCATCAGTCAGCCGGTCATTATCCCACGGAGGCGGCGGAAATGCGCCCGGAACAGCTCAGCATCGAGTCCCTGCAGGCCTTCGTGGCGGTGGTCGATACCGGCGCCTTCTCCGCCGCGGCCGACCGGCTGCACCTGACCCAACCGGCGATCAGCAAGCGCATCCAGTCGCTGGAAGCGACACTCCAACGCCCCCTGTTCGAGCGCCAGGGGCGCCGCGTGCGGCCCACCGAGGTCGCCGAGCGCCTGCTGCCCGAGGCCCGCGAGATCCTGGCCCGCCTGCACGCGATCGAGCAGCAGGTGGCCGACCTCGACCAGGTCGTTCGTGGCCGCATCCGCATGGCTACCTCCCACCACATTGCCCTGCACCGCCTGCCCGCGCCACTGGCCGCCCTGCGCACCCGCTACCCCGAGCTGGAGCTGGAACTCGCGTTCATGGATTCCGAGGCCGGCATCGAGGCGGTGATGCACGGCGAAGCCGATCTCGCCCTGGCCACCCTGCCGGACGACCTGCCGAAGGATGCCGAGGCCCACACCGTCTGGACCGACGACCTGGTCCCGATGATCGCCCGCGACCGCGCCCGGGATGCCCCGCAGGACACCCTGCAGCGCCTGCACGACTGGCCGGCGATCCTGCCGCCGGTGGACTCCACCACCCGCCGCCAGATCGACCAGGCCCTGGCCGCACAGGGCCTGCGCCCCGCCGCCGCCCAGGAGAGCCCGTACCTGGAGGTCATCCGCATGATGATCGCCGCCGGCCTCGGGATCGGCTTCCTCCCCCGCACCATGGCCACCGCCGAGCTGGCCATCCTCAAGTGGCCCGCCCCACCCATCACCCGCCAGCTCGGCTGGGTCCGCCACGCGGACCGCTACCGCTCGCGTACCCTCGAGGCAGTCATCGAGGAATTGCATAACGGGGTGGATCAGGAGCCTCCGGGCCTTATCGATCTCCAGGTGTGAGCCTGCCGGGCAGGTCCATTGCATCATGGAGCACACGCAATAGCTCCACACAACGGGGGTTGTCGGATGCGGGCCGGAAAACGAGCATGTGTCGGCCTTTCCGACCTGCTCGTGCGACATGGAGCGTGCAGATACCCGGACCGATATCCTCGCGGCTGCGCACAGTCGGGATGGCGGGCCCGCCCTGCAATGCCCTGATCGCCGCGGAAAGGGTACCGGCATAGGCACGGGCCTGTTGCTCGCCAAAGTGCTCCGCCGTCCACGAAACAACCTCCCGGAGATCCTGCTCGGCACGCGCCGCAAGACGGACAGTCCATTGTCCGGATGATTCGTTCACGGCTTATCTCTTCGCGATGGCCTGTTCGGTCAGTGCCTGCAAATGCGCCTCGAGGACGCGCTCCGTATCGAGTTCGGTGTAGCGGCCTGCCTCGACGTCCGCAATACCTTCCGCAGTCGCCCGCCGCAGGGCTTCCAGACGCGCCTCCTGCTCCCGCTCACGAGCCTCTACGAGGCGGAGCCCGTCACGCAGAACCTCGCTGGCGTTCTGGTAGCGACCGGATCGAACCAGCTGCTCCACAAACCCGCTTTGCTCCGGCGTCAGGACAATGTTTCGTGTCGGCATGGTTAACCTCCGTCCACCACTATTGGCATTTTATGCCAAGAGCCACGTGCGATCCAGGCGCCGCCCCTCCGCACGCCCCTTCTCTGCGGGCTGTGCACACAACAAAACGAGCGCTGCACGATTCTCGACAACGGCAACCGAGCCTTGCCGGCATCAGGCGCGGGCGGCCTCGCGGGGCAGCAGGGAGGAGATCATCCAGGTGGCGAAGATGAACAGGGTGGAGGCGATCAGCGCGCCCTCCAGGCCCCAGACCATGAAGATGGCACCGGAGGCGACGGTGCCGACCAGACGCCCACCGGCATTGGCCATGTAGTAGAAGCCGACCTTCATCGCGACCCGGTCGGCCTCGGCGTAGTCGAGGATCAGGAAGGAGTGCACGGCGGAGTTGATCGCAAACACCACGCCAAACACGCCCAGCCCGACCATCAGCACCCAGGCCGGGTCCAGGCCCGTCTCCAGGCCGATTACGATGCCGATGGGCAGCAGCATCAGGATGAAGGCCCACAACCGCGCGGTCAGCCCGGTCGGATGCAGCCCGCCGCGGCCCAGCAGGCGCGGCACCGAGGCCTGTACGATCCCGTAACCGATTACCCACAGCGCCAGAAACGCCCCCACCTGCATGTGGTTCCAGTCCAGTGTCGCACTGAGGAATACCGGCAAGGCGACCACGAACCAGACATCGCGCGCGCCAAACAGGAAGAACCGCGCGGCCGAGAGCACGTTGATCGCGGCGGAGTTGGAGAACATCTGGGTGAATCTCGGCTTGCCCCCGACCTTCCCCAGCCCGCGCGGCAGGCCGACGATGGAGAACAGCATCACCACCGCCAGCATCCCGGCCAGGATCACCAGCGCCATCTGGAACCCGACCGAGTACAGCAGCGCGCCGCCGACGAAGAAGCCCACCCCCTTCAGCGCGTTCTTCGATCCGGTAAGGACCGCCACCCAGCGAAACAGCCGCCCCTCCCCGTCGCCGGCCACCAGCTTCACCCCGGACTTGGCACTCATCTTGTTCAGATCCTTGGCGATGCCCGACAGCGCCTGCGCGAACATCACGTAGGCCACGCCCAGCCAGGCCTCGGGCACCGTGAGCATCAGCAGCGCCGCAACCTGCAACAAGGTCCCGCCGATCATCGTGGTGTTCACCCCCAGCCGCGCGGCCAGCCAGCCCCCGGTCAGGTTGGTGATCACCCCGAACAGCTCGTAGAACAGGAACAGGAACGCGATCTCCAGCGGGCTGTAGCCCAGCTGGTGGAAGAACAGCACGACCAGCATGCGGATCGCGCCGTCGGTGACGGTAAACGCCCAGTAGTTCGCGGTGATGCGCGCGTAGGCGCCCAGCCCCAGGGTGGGCGGTGCGTTCGGCGTTTCGGCCGGGCTGCCCATTCGTCCTACACGCCCTGCTCGGCCACGCGCGCGACCAGTTCGACCAGCCGGTTGGCATAGCCCCATTCGTTGTCGTACCAGGCCAGCACCTTCACCTGCGTCCCATCCACCGCCATCGTCGACTGCGCATCGACAATGGACGAGCGCGGGTCGGTGCGGAAGTCGCTGGAGACCAGCGGGCGTTCCTCAAAGCCCAGGATGCCGGCGAGCTCGCCCTCGGCCGCCGAGCGCAGCAGTTCGTTCACCTCCTCCGCGGAGGTCTCGCGCGCCGCCTCGAAGGTGAAGTCCGTCAGCGAGGCATTCATCAGCGGCACGCGCACCGCATGGCCGTTCAGCCGTCCGTTCAGTTCCGGGAAGATGTCGCCGATCGCCTTCGCCGAGCCGGTGGTGGTCGGGATCAGGTTCAGCCCGGCCGCACGGGCCCGGCGCAGATTGTCGCGCGGCAGGTCCACAGGCGACTGCGTGGCGGTCATGTCATGCACCGTCAGGATCGTCCCGTGGCGGATCTCCAGGGCCGGGTGCAGCACCTTGACCAGGGGCGCCAGACAGTTGGTGGTGCAGGAGGCAGCGGTGACGACATGGTGCCGGGCCGGATCGTAGGCGGCATCGTTGACGCCCATCACTACGTTCAGCGCACGCTCGTCCTTCACGGGTGCCGCGACGACCACGCGCCGAGCCCCGCGATCAAAGTGCGGCTGCAGGGTCTCCATGGTGCGGAAGGCGCCGCTGGCATCGATCACGATATCCACACCGGACTCGGCCCAGGGCACCTGCCCCGGCTCGCCCAGCTGCGTGTGGCGCAGACTGCGGCCATCGATCTGCAGGGCGTCCGGCTCGGCCTGGATGCCGCGATCCCAACGCCCGTGCACCGAATCGAACTCCAGCAGGTGCCCGGTGACCGTACCATCCGCCGCGACCTCGTTCAGGTGCACGATCTCGAGATCGTCCCGATCCCAGGCCGCACGCAGCGCCAGGCGGCCAATCCGCCCCATGCCATTGATGCCAACCCGTACGGCCATGACGCCCTCCCGCGAAAAACCGCGTCAGGATACTCCGCCCACCTGACCAACGCATGACACCCGGCCGCTGCAAAGCCCGGTTCCACCACGAAGCTCACGAAGGCACGAAGAAGGGCGAGGTCAAGGGCGATTTCACCACGGAGAGCACGGAGGACACGAAGAAGGGCTAAGGCTGAAAAGCGGGAAGGCCCGATAAACGCGGTCGCTGGTTCTGTCCTCTTTCGTCACCCGAAACGCCGTAGCCGCTTCGGTTTCTCTGTGTCCTCTGTGCACTCTGTGGTAACAAGCCCTTGCCCTCCTTCGTGCCTTCGTGGGCTTCGTGGTCGAACCAGGTTTCAGCCGCAAGCCATCAGTTGAGCCAGACGATGCCGGCGTTGAGGTAGATGGCGAAGCCGACCCACAGCAGGTAGGGCACCAGCAGCGCGCCGGCGATGCGGTCGATGCGCCAGAAGGCGATTAATGTCGCCAGGATCAGCGGCCACAGGATCAGGATCTCGGCGAGCGCCAGATCCGGGCGCTGCAGGCCGAAGAAGAGCACCGACCAGCCCAGGTTCAGGGCGAGTTGCGCCAGGAACAAACCCAGCGCGATCGGTGCCCCGGTCAGGCCCACGCGGCGCCACACATGCCACGCCGCCAGCCCCATCAGCCCGAACAGCACGCTCCAGACCGGGCCAAACACCGCATCCGGCGGATTCAACGGCGGCCGGGCCAGGGTTGGGTACCAGTCGGCCACCGAAAGACTGGTGGCCCAGCCACCCAGCCCCGCCACGGCAAACACCAGTACCATCCAGGCCAGCAGCCCGAGCATGTCCCCACCGAAAGAGCGTCGCCGCGGACGCGACGCACGGGCCGTATCGCGTGTCATTACAGAATTCTCCTCGAGATTCGCGGTCGCATGGCAGGATGCCCCGAACAAGGCCCGGATTCCGAACCGAATTCATTCAGGATTCAGTGAACCACGCCACACTCCCCCTGACCACCCCGAACAAAAGCGAGCTGCAATGCCCCGCCCCGCCACCCTGATCACCGCGGTTCTCTTCCTCCTGGCCGCCGGCCTGCTGGGCTGGATGCTGCTCGCTCCGGATGACGATGCAGCGCCCAGCAGTCGCCCCGGCGGTGGCGAGACGCGACCGGTGGCCGTGGCGGTTGCCGCCATCGAGACCCGTGACCTGGTCGAGCGCCGGCGCTTCACCGGGAGCATCGAGGGTGCGGACCGCATCGAGATCACTCCCCGTGTCGGCGGCCGGGTCGCCGAGATCTTCGTCAATCTGGGGGACCGCGTGGAACCGGGCGACCCCTTGCTGCAACTGGACACCGAAGAGTTCGAGCAGGACGTCGCCCAGGCCGCGGCGGAACTGGAAGTGGCCGAGGCCAGCCTGGCGGAGGCCATCGCCAGCCGCGACGCGTCCCGGCGCGAACTGCAGCGCACCCGTGAACTGCGCTATCAGGGGATCGCCTCGCGTTCCGAGCTGGAGGCCGCCGAGACCGAACTGGCCCTGGCGCAGACCCGAGTGGCCCTCGCCGAATCGCAGATCCGGCAGCGACGCTCCGCACTGCGCACCCGCGAGATCCAGCTCGGCTATACCCGCATCGAGGCGGATGCATCCAGCAGCACGCGCTGGGTGGCAGAACGGCATGTGGATCCCGGCACGGTCATCAGCGCCAGCGAGCCGGCGCTGGCGCTGGTCCGGCTCCAGCCGGTCCGGGCGATCCTGGCCGTGACGGAGTCCGACTACGGTCGGCTGTCTCCCGGTCAGGCCACTGAGGTACGCACCGGCGCCTACCCCGACACCGCATTCGCGGGGACCATCGCGCGGATCGCACCGGAGTTCCGCCCCGGCTCGCGCCAGGCGCGGATCGAGGTGGAACTGCCCAACGACGACGTCCGCCTGCGCCCGGGCATGTTCGTCGAGGCCGCGATCACCCTGGGCCAGCGCGACGGCGCGCGGGCCATCCCACGCGACGCGATCATCCAGCGTGAGGCCGGGCCCACCGTATTCAGCGTGGAACGCAGTGGCGAGCGCCCAACGGCCCGGCGCCATCAGGCCATCACCGGTGTCCGTGACGGGAACTGGGTCGAACTGCTGGAACCCGATCTGCCGCCGGGCACCGAGGTCGTGATCCTCGGCCAGCACCTGCTTGCGGACGGTACCCCGCTGCGGCTGAGCGAACCGGGCCGCATCCCCGACCGCGATGACGAGCGCGAGGCACAGACCCCGTGAATCCCGCGCGCCTGACCGTCCACCGCCCCGTGCTGACCAGTATGGTGGCCCTGATCGTGGTCATCCTCGGGCTGACCGCGCTGACGCGCCTGCCGGTGGACCTGCTGCCCGACATCACCTACCCCGTGGTCACCGTGATGACCTCCTACCCCAATGCCGGGGCCGAGGAGGTCGAACAACTGGTCACACGGCCGGTGGAACAGGCAGCGGCCGCGATCACGGGTGCCCAGGAGATCCGTTCCACCTCGGCCGAGGGCAACAGCAACGTCCGCATCAACTTCGCCTGGGGCACGGACATCCGCCAGGCCGTGGACGACCTGCGCGATCGTCTGGCACGCATCGAGGACCGCCTGCCGGATGATGCCGACCGCCCGCTGGTGCGCCAGTTCGACACCCAGGACTCGCCCATCATGCGCCTGGGGGTGGGCTCGCAGCTGGACGCCATCCACCTGCGCACCCTGATCGACAACCGCATCGCCCCGCGCCTGGAGCGCATCCCCGGTGTGGCCGCGGTCGACACCTTCGGCGGGCTGGAGCGCGAGGTCCGCGTGGAGGTGGACCCGGAGCGTCTCGAGGCCATCGACCTGGGCCTGGACGACCTGCGCAACCGCATCCGTGACGCCAACGTGATCACCCCCGGCGGGCCGATCATGGACGGCCGGCGGGAGTACCGCCTGCGCACCCCGGCCGAGTTCCGCTCGGTGGACGAGGTCCGCGACATCATCGTGCAGCGCAGCGAGGATGGCGTGACCCACCTGCACCAGGTCGCGGAGGTACGCGATACCCATCAGCGCGTCACCCGCCGCTTCCGGGTCAACGAGGAAGAAGGCGTCCAGCTCGCGGTGCGCAAGCTGGCCGACGCCAACACGGTCGAGGTCTCCGAGGCGGTGCACGCCGAACTGGTACGCCTGAACCGCGACTTCCCTCAGATCGACATCCGCGCGGTCACCGACGAGGCGGGGTTCATCCGCAACTCCATCACCAATGTCGGCCAGGCCATCCTCTACGGCAGCGCGCTGGCGGTACTGGTGCTGCTCGTGTTCCTGCGCAATATCCGTTACACCCTGGTGGCGGCCACCGCGATCCCGCTGGCCGTGATCGCGACCTTTGGTCTGGTGTACTTCGGCGGCTACTCGCTGAACCTGATGACACTTGGCGGGATCGCGCTGGGGGTGGGGCTGATGGTGGACAACGCCATCGTGGTCATCGAGAGCATCGCCCGCCGACGTGAAGAACACGCCGAGCAGACCGCCGCCGAGGCCGCGATCAGCGGCACCGGACGGGTCGCGCCCGCCATCATCGCCAGCACCCTGACCACGGTCGCGATCTTCCTGCCGCTGTTCTTCGCCGAGGAACTCGCCGGCCAGCTGTTCAAGCCCCTGGCGGCCGTGGTCGCCTTTGCCCTGGCCGGCTCGCTGATCGTTGCCCTCACCCTGGTGCCGATGCTGATGGCCCGCGCCCCGATGCCCAGGCGCGACACCAGCGCCCTCGCGCGCATGGAACATCGCTACCAGGGCCTGCTGCAGCGCACCCTGACCCAGCCGTGGATGGTCATCGGCATCAGCCTGCTGCTGATGATGATCGCCCTCGCCGGCCTGCGCGGCGTGGGCACCGAGTTCCTGCCCGCCACCGACGAGGGCGAGCTGCGCGTGCATGTATCCATGGAACCCGGCACCCCGCTGGAAGAGCTGTACGCCACCATGGCCGGGCTGGAGGCGATCATCCGCGACGAGGTCCCGGAACTGGAAAACCTGGTCTCCAGCTCGGGCGCCTCGGCGTTCCGGGCCTCCTCGCCGGCCTCCGGCAACATGCGCGTAATGGTCGGTTCTCGCGCAAGCCGCAGCCGCTCCTCCGATGCCATCGCCGCCGCGCTGCGCGAGGCGCTGGGCAGCCCGCCCGGGGTCGAGATCCGCGTACGCGCCTCCAGCGGAATCTTCTTCCGTGGCTTCGGCCGTGGCGCGGACGAGGAGAGCCTGTCCATCGAGGTCCGCGGCTTCGAACTGCCCACGATGAACGCGGTGGTCGAGCGGTTCGAGGCCGCGCTGTCCGACATCCCCGGCGTGACCGATACCCGCGTCGGCTCCGACGGCGGTCAGCCCGAGTTCGCCACCCGCATCGACCGCGCCCGCGCCGCCGACCTGGGCGTGGACGTGCGCACCATCGCCCAGACCCTGGAGACCGCGCTGGGCGGCTCCAGCGCCGGGCAGCTGCGCGCCGGGGGCGACGAGACCCGTATCTGGGTCCAGCTGCGCGACGCCGACCAGAGCTCGCTGGACGACCTCCTGAACCTGACGGTGCGCAGCGAGGACGGCGAGCGCGTCGCCCTGCGCAGCCTCGTGTCCTTCGATACCGCGATGGGCCCCGACAGCATCCAGCGCCGCGAGCAGGCGCGCATCAGCACCCTGTTCGTGAATATCGGCGACCGTTCATTGGGCGAGGTCGCGGCGGACGTGCGTGCCGCCCTGGCGGATATCCCGCTGCCGGAGGAGATCGACTTCTCGGTCACCGGCGATATCGAGGAACAGGAGGCCGCCTTCTCCGAGCTGCTGCTGGGCACCCTGCTGGCCACGCTGCTGGTGTACATGGTCATGGCCAGCCTGTACGAATCCCTGCGCGACCCGCTGATCGTGATGTTCTCCATCCCGCTGGCCCTGATCGGCGTCACCGCGGCGCTGCTGATCACTGACACCACGCTCAACGTGCAGTCGCTGATCGGCATCCTGCTGCTGGTCGGGATCGTGGTGAACAACGCGATCCTGCTGGTGGACCGCATGGCCCGGCGCCACCGCGACGACGGCATGGAACTGACCACGGCGATCGTGGCCGCCGCCGGCGAGCGCCTGCGCCCGATCCTGATGACCACGCTGACCACCATCCTCGCGCTGTCGCCGCTGGCGATCGGCATGGGCGACGGCGGCGAGGCCCAGGCCCCGATGGCGCGGGTGGTGATCGGCGGGCTGCTGTCGTCTACCCTGATCACCCTGGTGCTGATCCCGACGCTGTACCTGCTGTTCCACCGCCGGGGCGAACATCCACAACCGGTCTATCGAGTCGCAACGGAACATGCCTAGAAAAACGCTGACCTTCCTCGTCGCGCTCGCCCTGACCCTCCCGGCCCAGGGCGCCGACGCCCAGGACGCCACCGAGGGCCTGCGCCTGTCGCTGCCCGCCGAGGCCCTGCTGGACACCCGCCCGTTCGAGCGCGAGGCGGTGGCGGAGGAGACGCTGTCGCTGGAGGAGGCCGTCGCCCGCGCCCTGGAGAACAACCGCGGCCTGCGCGCCGAGCGCCTGCAAACGGCCATCCAGGGCACCTTCGAGGCCCAGGAGCGCGCGGTGTTCGACCCCGAGCTGTTCGCCGAGCTGGAGATCAGCCGCGACCAGAGCGTGCGCCAGCTGGAACAGATCGGCGAGACCGACACGGTGACAACCACCCGCCGTTTCGGGGAGGCCGGGATCACCCAGGCGCTTCCCACCGGCACCGACCTGACGGTCTCGCTGCGCAGTTCCCGCGCCTCCAGTTCCCGCGTGGACACCTCGCAGTTCACCACCCGCGCGGGGCTCAGCCTGACCCAGGCCCTGCTCCGGGGCGGCCGTATCGAATCCAACCTGGTGCGCCTGCGCCAGGCCAGCCTGGACGTGGAGGCATCGGAATACGAGGTGCGCGGCTTCGTGGAGCAGCTGATCACGGACGTGGAGGGCCGCTACTGGGACCTGGTACTGGCCGACGCACAGATCGCCATCTTCGAGGAGGCCCTGGCGGTCGCCCGCGCCCAGCTGGACCAGACCGAACGCCGCATCCGGGCCGGCGACCGTCCGGAGACCGAGGCCGTATCCGCGCGCGCCGAGGTGGCGCTGCGCCGCCAGGGCCTGATCGACGCGCGGGCCGACCGTGCCCGCGCCCAGGACGCGCTGGCCCGCCTGCTGCAGGCCGACAACGGCGGGCTCTGGGATACCCGGCTAGAGGCCCGTTCGGAGCCGGAGCTGGAGCGCTACGCCCTGGAGCCCCTGGATGCCTACGTGGCGCTGGCCCGCGACCACCGCGCCGACCTCAACGAGACCCGCCTGCGCGTGCAGCGCAACCAGCTGGAAGTCGTGCGCACCCGCAACGGCCTGCTGCCGCGCCTGGACTTCTTCGTGACCCTGGGCCAGTCCGGCTACGCCGACAGCTTCAGCCGCACCTGGCGCGACCGCCAGGGCGACGGCTACGACCTGGCCGCCGGCCTGCGCTTCGAGATGCCCATCGGCAATCGCGCGGCCGAGGCCGAGCACACCCGCGCGCGCCTGACCCGCCAGCAGATCCAGGAGACCCTGGCCAACCTGGAACAGCTGGCCATCGAGGACGTGCGCGCCACCTGGTTCGACGCCGCCCGTGTGCGCGAACAGATCCAGGCCCAGAAGGAGACGGTGGAACTACAGGAAGAACTGCTGCGCGTGGAACAGACCCGCTTTCGGGTCGGGGCCGGGACCGCCCTGGCCGTGGCCCAGGCCCAGCGCGACCTGCTGGAGAGCCGCCTGAACCTGACCGAGACGGTGGTGCGCTTTCGCCAGCTGAGCACCGAACTGCTCAATGCCAGCGGCACCCTGCTGCTGCACCGCGGCATCGACGCCCCGGGTGCCGAACGCGTGGAGATTCGCCTGTAATCCGAATGCTGGAAGGACCGGCGCCCCGCTCAGGACGCCCGCCTATTGTCCCACCGGACGGGCACTGCCATCGGCGTCGATCTCGACGACGAGCATCGCCCCGGCCCCGATGCTGCGCCCGCTGAGCTCCATGATGTTGGCCCGGTGGGTCACGTAGACCGCAGGTCCCTGCGCCTGCCGGTATTCCTCCGCCAGGTGTTCGCGCCACGCCCGCATGCGCCGCTCACGGTGCGGGGCGTTGGTGCGAAACACCGATCCCAGGGCCTCCAGGACCACCGGTTCGCCATAGCCCAGCAGCTCCGCGGTATCGAAATTGCGACACCAGGGACCCGCGAATACCCGGATCGCATCCAGCCCAGCGGCCCGCAGGCGTTCGCCGGTCTCGCGGGCCTGCGCGCGGCCCTCCTCGGAGAGATTGCGCTGCGTGGCGCAGTCGTCGACATCAAAGCCCGATGGGTCGCCAATCCCCGGCGCCAGGGCATGACGCATCAGCAGGATGCGCTGCGGCTCCTGCAACTGCGCCACGATCACGCGTTCTTCGGCCAGATCGTCCGCCGCCAGCGGCACAGCGAGTGCCAGCACGATCACGGCCCAGATCCCCGGGAATGCAGAGCGTTTCATGACGCCGTTTTCCTCGTACGACGACGCCGGCAGGCGTCGGAACAGTAGCGCACCTCGTCCCAGCAGCGCGCCCACTTTCTGCGCCAGACAAACGGCCGACCGCACACGGCGCAGGTCTTTTGCGGCAGATGCGGCTTGGCATGCGCCACGGCGGCCGTTATCCCCCCGGGCGGCAGACCCCGTCGTCGCAGCGGGACCGCCAGCGATAGCGGGCGATCACGTTGTAGACGCGGTCCATCAGCCAGACGACCGGCGGTAGGCGATGCAGCACGCCGCCGAGCCAGCGGTAATACGGCAGATGCCGCCAGACCAGCACGAAGGCCCACGCGCCACTGCGAATGCGGCCCTCGGGACTGACGGCATGCATGCGCTGCATGGCCTGGTCCCAGGTGATGCCCCAGGCGGCGAGCGGCGCCGCATCGGCGTGAATGTCGCGCCAGTCGACCGCGGCAGCGGTATCCAGGCGCTGGTAGTGTCCGATCTCGCGACGGCACAGCGGGCAGCCGCCATCGAAGAACACGATCGGGCGTCCGGGGGCCTTTGGCGGTCGGTTCGCGGCCGGGTCAGGCATGTCCTACCGGCCCGGTCTGCTGGTGCTGCGCCTCGCCCAGCGATTTCAACGCGCGCTCCACCACATCGCGCGCGAGTCCCTGGGTCATCTCGGGGTCGGCCGGGATCATCTCGGTACGTACCGCCAGGGCCATCGCCAGGGCCTGCAGCACATCCCCGTTACAGGTGTCCCCCAGCACCCCGATCTCGTTATCCAGGGTATCGGTCAACCGGTCCAGCAACTGCTGCACCCGCACCGCCGAACCCGTCTCGGGGTGCAGACGAAACTCGAAGGACACGGCCTCGCCGCTCGGGGTCACATAGCGATAGGGCAATACGTCCATGGCTCTCTCCTTCGCGAACGGTCGGGTTGTCGAGGCGGATTTCGGGGTCGGTCGGGCAGCCCCTCCGCCATTGGGCCACGAAACGGGCAAACAGTTCGACCGGCAGCGGGCCGACACGACCGGATCGCATCGCGAAAACCGCCCCGGCCGGCACGCGCAAGCGTTATCCTTGCGCCTCATGGAGACCCGCATCCGCAACATCGACTTCGCCGGTGCGCCGCGCGCGGCAGGGGTACGGTAATGGCGGCCCGCCGCAAGCGCCGCCCGCTGCGCCGCCTGCTCCTCTGGGTGGCCGGGCTGACCGCATTCCTGCTGGCGCTGGGCATCGGGGTTATGTTCGCGCTGGTGGTGCTGTTCGCTCGCGTCGACCCGCCCTACGGCATGGCCATGGTGGTGGCCACCGACTGGCAGACCGCCTCCAACCGGCGCCCGGACTGGCAGCGTCTGGATGACCTGCCCCGCCACCTGATGCTGGCGGTGATCGCCGCGGAGGACCAGCATTTTCCCAACCATCGCGGCTTTGACTGGGGCTCGGTGCGCCAGGCGCTGGGCGATCATGTGCGCGGCGGGCGACTGCGCGGCGCCAGCACCATCAGCCAGCAGACCGCCAAGAATCTGTTCCTGTGGCACGGCCGGTCCTGGGTGCGCAAGTCGCTGGAGGCCGGGTTCACGCTGGGGATGGAGACCCTGTGGCCGAAACGACGCATCCTCGAGATCTACCTGAACCTGGCGGAATGGGGCCCCGGCATCTACGGCATCGAGAACGCCGCCCAGCATTACTTCGGTGTCTCCGCCACCGAACTGGACCGCCACCAGTCCGCGCGTCTGGCCGCCATCCTGCCCAGCCCCGGGCGCATGAACCCGGTGCAGCCGGGCCCGCAACTGGACCGCCGTATCGCCTGGGTGGAGCAGCAAATGGCCCAGCTCGGGATCGCCTGGCTGGACCCGATGCTGCTGGAGTAAGCCTTGTGCCCGGCCGACGCCGAGGTCGGGCACGGAGATCGCCCCGCGCCTTTGGCGCTCGCGATGAGCGTGCTTTCCCCCATCATGGCAAGGCTCCGCCAGGGGCGGCGGCCATCCCCGGACGCACCCCCGGCCCGCATTGTGGCGGGGAACTTCCAGCCTTTAGACTGCTCGCACTATCCGCACGGGCGAACCGCCGTTCAATAGGTCCATCGACATGGACGCCATGAGCGCGGCTCCCATGGATGCCCCCCGAACATTGAGGTTTGCCGTGACCCACCAGCGCTCGCCGTTTCGCTTCTTCTCCCGCCTGCTCGTCCTCGCCGCCCTGCTGTTCTCCGTGCCGCTGGGGGCCGTCTCTGCCCAGGATGCCGGCGCGACGGATTCCGGCAATGACCTGCGGCAGACGCTGATCGACGCGCTGGAAAACGAGGAGGCCCGCGAGCGCCTGCTGGAGGCCCTGCGGGCCGACAGCGGGTCCAGCGAGAGCGACACGGCCGAAGATGCCGTCCCGGTGGACACCGGCGAGAGCGAATCCGTCGCGCGCCAGATCGCCCAGCTGACCCAGTCGCTGGCCGAGGGGGCCGTCGCCGAGGTCCGGGCCCTCAACGACATCGCCGCGGACATCGCCGAACGGGTCCGTGCAATCGAGCCAACGGTGTTCGGGATGGCCGTGCTCGATCTGGCGATCATCATTGTATTCACCGTGGTGGTGTTCCTGGTCCTGCGCCGCCTGGGCGCCCCGCTGTTCACCAGCATCGACCGCTGGGCCCTGAATGCCGCGGAGCACATGCGCCTGATGCGGGCACTGCCCGCCGTCGTCCTCGCCGCCGCGATCGACTTCCTGATCGTCATCCTCGCCTGGCTGGCCGGCTATGCCCTCGCGCTGTTCGTACTGGGCGAGTCGGGCGAGATGAACACGCGCCACTCGCTGTTCCTGAACGCCTTCCTGCTGATCGAGGTGACCAAGGCGGCGCTGCGCCTGATCTTCGCCACCCGCTACCACGGTCTGCGCCTGCTGCCGATGGCCGGGGACGAGGCCGCCTACTGGAACGCCTGGCTGGCGCGCATCGTGGGCTACATTGGCTACGGCCTCCTGCTGCTGGTGCCGATCGCCAACAACCAGATCTCCTCCGAGGCGGGGCGCTCGCTGGGGCTGATCGTGATGCTGACGGCGTTCCTGTACGCCGCCGTGATCATCCTGCAGAACCGCAGCCGGGTGCATGACCGCCTGATCGCGATGGCCAACCGGGCCGAGTTCGCCTTCACCCGGATCGTGATCTCGCTGCTGGCGAATTTCTGGCACTGGATCGCGCTGCTCTACTTCCTGGCGCTGGCCGTGGTCAGCGTCACCCGTCCGGAAGACGCCCTGCCCTTCATGGCCAAGGCCACCGGTCAGACCTTGCTCGCGGCCTTCGTGGGCGTGTTCGTCGCCAACCTGCTGACGCAGCTGATCGGCCGGCAGATCCGCGTGCCCGACGAGACCCGGGAGAAGTTCCCGTCGCTGGAACTGCGCCTGAACTCATACATCCCGAAGGCGCTGAAGGTCATGCGCCTGGTGATCCTGCTGATCGTGCTGGCGGTGATCGCGGATGCCTGGGGTGCCTTCAGCCTGACCACCTGGCTCGCCTCCGACACCGGCATGGCGGTACTGGGCACCGCGATCTCGGTCGCCCTGATCCTGCTGGGCGTGCTCGCCATCTGGCTGGTATTCGCCAGCTGGATCGAACACCGCATGAACCCCAACACCGGCGACGGCGGTCCGACGGCCCGCGAGGCCACGCTGCTGACCATCTTCCGCAATGCGGTCGCCATCGTGCTGATCGTGATGACCACCATGATCGTGCTGGCCGAGATCGGCGTGAACATTGGGCCGCTGCTGGCCGGCGCGGGCGTCCTCGGCCTGGCCGTCGGCTTCGGCGCCCAGAAACTGGTCCAGGACGTGATCACCGGGGTCTTCATCCAGCTCGAGAACGCCATCAACGTCGGTGACGTAGTCACCGTCGCCGGAACGACCGGCGTGGTCGAACGCCTGACCATCCGCTCGCTGGGTCTGCGCGACCTGTCCGGGACCTACCACCTGATCCCGTTCTCCTCGGTCGACGCGGTGTCCAACTACATGCGTGAATTCGCCTACCACGTGGGCGAGTACGGCGTCGCCTACCGCGAGGACATCGACGAGGTCATCGTGCGCCTGCGCGAGGCCTTCGAGGAACTCAAGGAAGACCCCGACCAGGGTCCGAACATCCTCGACGAAATGGAGGTGCACGGCGTCACCGCCCTGGCCGACAGCTCGGTCAACGTGCGTATCCGCATCAAGACGCTGCCGGGCACCCAGTTCGGCCTGGGCCGCGCGTTCAACCGCCTGGTCAAGAAGCACTTCGACGCCGCCGGCATCGAGATCCCGTTCCCGCACCAGACCATCTACTTCGGTCAGGAGAAGGACGGGTCGGCCCCCGCAGCCAACCTGCGCATGATCGAGGCCGCGCCGGAGGGCAACGCCGGCGACCGGGACTATTCGCGCGACCGCCGCGCCCGCCCGAACCCGAAACACAAAGGCGACTACGACGAGTCCGAGGACTGACGCAACCAGCGGGGCGAACGGCCGGCTGAGGGGCCTGCCGCCACGCGCGGTCATCTCGAGCCGGCTTACCCTTTCCGCCAGGGCGGGATTTGGGTCAATATAGCCGCATGCGACTGTTGATCCTGCTCGCGCCGTTGCTGTTGTTCCTCGCCTGGGCCCCGGGCCTCTGGGTCCGTCACGTCATGAAGAAGTACCACCAGCCGGGGGACCGCTACGACGGCACCGGCGCGGAACTGGCCCGCGATCTGCTGGACCGTCACGGGCTGCACAAGGTCCGGGTGGAGACCACCACGCACGGAGATCACTACGACCCCAACGCCCGCACCGTACGGCTGTCGCCCGAAAACCACGAGGGACACTCCCTCACGGCGGTCACCGTGGCCGCCCACGAGGTCGGACACGCCATCCAGCATGCCGAGGGCTACGCCCCGCTGCGCATGCGCAGCTACCTGGTTTGCGTCGCGGGATACGGTCAGCAGATCGGTGCCTGGCTGCTGGTCGCCATTCCCTTTGTCACCCTGCTCGCCCGGCATCCCGCGCCCGCGTTCCTGTTCCTGCTGGCCGGAGTCCTCTCCATGGGGCTCGCCACGCTGGCCCACCTGGTCACCCTCCCCACGGAGTTCGACGCCAGCTTCCGCCGGGCCATGCCGATGCTGCGTGACGGGCGTTACCTGCACCCGCCCGACTACCCGCATGCGGAGCGCATCCTGAAGGCCGCCGCCTATACCTACCTCTCGCAATCCCTGATGAGCCTGCTGAATATCGCCTCGTGGTTCCGCTACCTGCGAAGGTAATGTACGCTCCCAAACCTGACAATCACGCCCAAACACGAACACTATATGCGCTTTCTCACATCAATTACCATACAGATGCACATTTAGCCAGCATCCAAAAATAGGCTCATAAATGAAACTTTATCTAGCCATAGCTTTGATCACATTTCTTTCGGGGTGCGCCACTAACCCCTATTCGGAGTTTTACGAGTCCTACATTGAACCGGACGAACTCCCAGCCCTTGCGGGTTCCAAAAAACCTTCTGAAAGTCCACAAATAATCCGCGGAACCGACGTGCCCACCGACAATCAACGTATGATGGAGCGGGGGTATGCCCTCTTGGGGTATTCATCCTTCACTGCGGGGAACGCAACTACTAAACAAGCAGAAATTCACGCTCAATCCGTGAAGGCAGAGAAAGTACTCCTCTACTCGGAATACCTAGAAACGGTAACTGGGTCTACGCCCATAACCTTGCCGAATACCCAGACATCTACCACACACACATATGGGAGTATCCAAGGACCGGGCGGTTATGGATCCTTCTCTGGGACCGGAACAACGACCACTCATGGCACTACGACAACGCATATTCCCTACTCCATTCAGAGATACAATCATCTCGCGACTTATTGGGTTAAGATGCCGCCACCGATCTTTGGCGCCCTTGTAGACGAACTAGATCATGAACACCGAAGAATGATCGGAAGCAATACTGGTGTTCTCGTATTTGCAGTCGTAAATGATTCTCCTGCATTCCATGCCGACCTCATGCGTGGCGACATTCTCGTTTCCATAGAAGATCGGGAAATAACCAGCGTCGAAGAGTACATTCAATTCATAGATCAGACAGAATCCGGACCAGTCCAAGTAACTTTTTATAGAGATCGGATAAAGAAAAACACAATCGTTGATTTATCCACCGATTAATTTTCCCGAAAAGATGCAGGTGGCCCGTCTATATACTTCTAAATGTCTTCGAGGGTTCTTCATGATTGTCTATTGTGCGGCTCATCCACACGCCCGTTCCATCACCGCGGGCTCGGCGATCCCTCACCCGGCGACTATCGCCGCTGCCACCACTGCCGCCTGATCCACCTCGACCCCGGGGTCTGGCCCGACCGCGAGATGGAACGTGCGTACTACCGCACCCACGAGAATCGGCCGGATGATCCCGGTTACCAGACGCATCTGCAGCGGCTGATCGAGCCGCTGCTGGAGGCCCTGCCACCACCTGCCCGCGGCCTCGACTGGGGCTGCGGCCCCCAACCCGTTCTCGCGGCCCTGCTGCGGACACGCGGCTACACCATGGATACCTGGGACCCCGCCTTTGCACCCGTCTGGCCCGACGCACCCGACTCCGGCTGGGATTTCATCACCTGCACCGAGGTGCTGGAGCACCTGCACAGTCCCCTGCACGCACTGCAAACGCTGCGCACCCACCTGCGCCCGGGCGGCGTTCTTGCCGTAATGACCGAATGGCCGCCCGAGGCGGACGGCTTCCGCCGCTGGCACTATCGCCGCGACCCCACCCACGTCGCGTTCTACGGTCCCGACACCCTGCACTGGATCGCCGACCGGCTGGGTGGCGCCCTCGCGCTGCCCGCGCGCGACATAGCGCTGTTCACGCGCAGCGATCCGCCCTGATCAACCCGAAACCTCGACGGGCATCACACGGATCCGCCCGCCACGCGGCCCCGGGGAACTCCTCCACCCGCGGATCGTCTTCGCCAGGTGCCATTCGCCCGGCTGGACGCCCCCGGTCCGGCATGAAGTCGCCACGCTTGTTAAGCTGGGGTTAAGTGCGCTTGTCTAGGCTACCGTTACTACTTACGCAGGAGAGATTCTATGAAGATTCGTTCCCGGTCCGTCGCCGGACTGATCGCCGCGGCCGCCCTTGCGCTGGCCAGCCCGCTCGCCATGGCGCAGGGTATGGGCCAGCAGGGCCAGGGCGGCATGGGCATGCAGGGCGGTCAGAGTGGCAACCTGCAAATGGAGATGCAGCAGCTACAGCAGACGCTCGCCGAGACCCAGCAGCAGGCCGTCGAGAACAATCCACAGTTAGAACAAAAACTTGAAGATATCGAAAATCTGATACTCGACAAGATGGAGTCCGCCGGTTATCAGCCGCGTCGTGACCTGGAAACCCTCGAGTCCGCCGAGGAACGCATGCAGGATCCGGATCTCAGCGCCGAACAGCGCCAGGAAGTCATTCAGTCCGAGGACGTTCAGCAGGCGCAGATGAACCTGCAGGAGGCGCAGCAGGCGGTCGCGCAGGATCAGGAGATCCGCGAGGCCCAGCAATCCCTGCGTGACGACCTGATGGCCGCCATGCGCCAGGAGAACGCCGATATCGACGACGTCATCCAGCGCATGCAGAGCCTGCAGCAGCAGATGCAGCAGCAACAGGGTGGTCAGGGCGGCATGATGCGCTTGTCGCCTTCCCGTAAATTCGGTCCATTGAAAACTGGAGGTCTCCGGGCACACTAGAGCCAAAGGAGGCCGAGATGCGCAAGAGTCGGTTTACGGAAAGCCAGATTGTTCAGACGCTGAAGCAGGTCGAAGGCGGCCGGAAGGTGAAGGACGTGTGTCGGGAGATCGGGGTCTCTGAAGCGACCTACTACCAGTGGAAGTCGAAATACGGCGGCATGGAGGCAGCCGACGTCCGACGGTTGAAGGAGCTGGAGGACGAGAACAACCGGCTCAAACGGATGTATGCCGAGCTGGCCCTGGAGAACACGGCCCTGAAGGACGTGATCACAAAAAAGCTCTGAGCCCGGACGAGAAGCGCCGTGTGGTCACTGCGTTGACGCAGGAACACGGGCTGAGTCAGCGCCGGGCCTGTCAGGCGGCAGGGGCTGCGCGGTCGGTGGTGCGGTATCGCAAGCAACCGGACCGGGACGATGCGGTGATCGCGCTTCTGCAGGAGCTGGTGGAGCGCTATCCGGAGCGGGGCTTTGGCAAGCTGTTCAAGCTGATCCGGCGTCGGGGCATGCCCTGGAACCACAAGCGGGTCTGGCGCGTGTACTGCGCCCTGAAGCTGAACCTGCGGCGCAAGGGCAAGCGCCGTTTGCCACCACGGGAGCCACGGCCCCTGGCGTCGACCGAAGCCCCGAACGTGGGATGGTCAGCGGACTTCATGTCGGATGCGCTATGGGACGGACGGCGCTTCCGCACCTTCAACGTCGTGGATGACTTCAACCGGGAAGCGCTGGCCGTGGAGATCGATCTGAACCTGCCCGCACCCCGTGTGATCCGGGTGCTGGAGCGTATTGCCGCCTGGCGGGGCTATCCGCAGCAGCTCCGGCTGGACAATGGCCCCGAGTTCGTCTCGGCCGCGATCGCCGACTGGGCCGAACAGCGCGGCGTGGAACTGAGCTTCATCCAGCCGGGCAAACCGATGCAGAACGGCTTCATCGAACGGTTCAACGGCAGCTACCGCCGTGGGGTCCTGGATCTCTACGTCTTCCGAACGCTGACCGAAGTCCGGGAACACACCGAGCAGTGGCTGCAGGACTACAACGAAACCATCCCTCACGAGTCGCTGGGGGACCTGACGCCGGTCGAATACCGGCAGCTACACCACCCGGAAACCTCTAGTTATGCGTGGACCTAATCCGGGGAAGTGGACAC